>NZ_CP009048.1:2910625-3221250 GCF_000746525.1 Pseudomonas alkylphenolica | reverse complement strand
GACCGATGAACAGATCGACGCCTTCGTACGCGCCAACATGGAAAGCACCATGCACCCCTGCGGTTCCTGCCGCATGGGTGAGGATGACATGGCGGTGGTCGACTCTTCACTGCGCGTACGGGGGCTGCAGGGGTTGCGGGTGATCGACTCGTCGGTATTCCCCAGCGAGCCCAACGGCAACCTCAACGCGCCGACCATCATGCTCGCCGAACGTGCCGCCGATCTGGTGCGCGGGCGTGAGCCGCTGGCGCCGGCGCAAGTACCGGTCGGTCTGGTCGAGGGTTGGGAAGAAGAACAGCGCAGCCGCGCACCGAAGCGCAAGGTAAGTGCCTGACGACCCAGTGGGAGTAACTGCCTTGTACGGTGGGAGCGGGCTTGCCCCGCGATTGCGGTGTGTCAGCCACATAGCATCGCGGGGCAAGCCCGCTCCCACCGGGCGGGGCGGCACAAACCAGGCCGGACTGAATGCGTTCCATTGGAGCGAAACCGCTACAGTGGGACCAAGCGCAGGGTTTACGACGCTTAAGCGCCAGTGAGCAGCCCGATTAACGCCTTTTCATGGAGTGACTTCATTACAGCCAATCAACACAACCCCGGATAAAACAACGCTTTTTCGCTTGGCATAGACCTTGCTCTTTCATAGGCACTCCGCCGCACTGGCTGAGGTGTTTGAACTTGTGACGTTATAAAAACAATTAAACTAGCAAGGTAAAGCCTAATGAAAAACTCGACGCTGGGTCCGCCTGACAGCGAAGCGCACGAACTCCAACGTAATCTCTCCAACCGCCATATCCAGTTGATCGCCATCGGTGGCGCCATCGGCACCGGCCTGTTCATGGGCTCCGGCAAGACCATCAGCCTGGCGGGACCTTCGATCATCTTTGTCTACATGATCATCGGTTTCATGCTGTTCTTCGTCATGCGGGCAATGGGCGAGTTGCTGTTGTCCAATCTCAAGTACAAGTCATTCATTGATTTCTCCGCGGATCTGCTGGGACCCTGGGCAGGGTTCTTCACCGGCTGGACTTACTGGTTCTGCTGGATCGTGACCGGCATCGCCGATGTCATTGCGATCTCCGCCTATTCACAGTTCTGGTTCCCGGATATTCCGCAATGGTTGCCGGCACTCAGTTGTGTAGGCCTGTTGCTTTCACTCAATTTGCTGACCGTGAAGATGTTCGGTGAACTGGAGTTCTGGTTCGCCATGATCAAGATCGTGGCCATTTGTGCCCTGGTCTGCACCGGCCTTTACATGGTGGTCGCGGCCTATCAGTCGCCTGCCGGCGATGTCGCGTCTCTGGCCAACCTGTGGAATGACGGCGGCATGTTTCCCCATGGCGCCATGGGCTTCTTCGCCGGATTCCAGATTGCGATCTTTGCCTTTGCCGGGATCGAGCTGGTGGGTACCACCGCCGCAGAAACCAAGAACCCGGAACGCAACCTGCCACGGGCGATCAACTCGATTCCGCTGCGCATCATCGTGTTCTATGTGTTCGCGCTGATCGCGATCATGGCCGTTACGCCCTGGCGTGATGTGGTTGCCAACAAGAGCCCGTTTGTCGAACTGTTCGTCCTGGCCGGTCTGCCGGCGGCGGCCGGGATCATCAACTTCGTGGTCCTCACCTCTGCTGCTTCTTCGGCAAACAGTGGGGTGTTTTCCACCAGCCGCATGCTCTACGGCCTGGCGGTGGATGGCGATGCACCTGGCAAGTTCAAGGCGTTGTCCAGCCGCGCCGTGCCTTCCAATGGCCTGATCTTTTCCTGTGTCTGCCTGTCGGCGGGGGCGCTGGTGATCTACCTGGTGCCGAACATGCTCGATGCCTTCACCCTGATCACCACGGTGTCGGCGATCCTGTTCATGTGCGTCTGGTCGATGATCCTGCTGTCGTACCTGGCGTATCGCAAGCAGCGCGAGCACCTGCATCGCACCTCGAAATACCGCATGCCGGGCGGCATCTTCATGAGCTGGGCCTGCCTGGTGTTCTTCGTCGCCATGCTGGCCTTGCTGGCGCTGGAAGAAGACACCCGCAAAGCGCTGGTGTTCGTGCCGGTCTGGTTCGTCATCCTCGGTCTGGCTTACCGCTCGATGCGTCAGAAAAAGTCGGAGGGCGTGCAGTTGTCCTACGACGCGGACTGATAAGCACATTCACGCTTTCACGCGGGGGGACGGCACAAGGGGCCGTCCCCCTGTCGTCTTTGCACAAACAGGGAGTCGTCATGCGCATTCACGTCACCTTTATCGACCGCGTAGGCATTACCCAGGAGATCCTGGCCTTGCTGGGCGCGCGCAACCTCAACCTGGACGCGGTGGAAATGATCCCGCCCAACGTCTATATCGATGCACCGGCGTTGTCACAGGCGGTGCTGGACGAACTTCACCACGCCTTGCTGCGGGTGATCGGGGTCCAGGCGGTGGAGCTGGTCGACTTTCTTCCCGGCCAGCGCCGGCACCTGCAACTGGAAGCCTTGCTCGCGGCGATGAGCGATCCGGTACTGGCGGTGGACCCCGGTGGCCATGTGCTGCTGGCCAATCCGACGCTGGTCAGCCTCGTTGGTCGCGAGCCAGCCGGTGAGCCGTTGTCCAGGCTGTTCGCCGAACCCGATCTGGCGCAGACCCTGATCGACAAAGGCTTTCGCCTGCCGATGTGCGAGGTGAGCCTGCAGGGCCAGGCGCTGTTGCTGGAAGCCACGCCGATCAGCGGCGGTGCCGATGCCTTGGTCGGTGGCCTGCTGACCCTGTATCCGCCAAGCCGTATCGGCGAGCGCCTGGCTTCGCTGCTGCACGATCATGCCGAGGGGCTGCAGGCGCTGCTGGGCGAATCGGCGCCGCTCAAGGATCTCAAAGCACGCCTGCACAAGGTGGCGAGCCTGGAGGCGCCGCTGTTGATCCAGGGCGAAACCGGCACCGGCAAAGAGCTGGTGGCGCGTGCCTGCCATGCATTGAGCGTGCGCCGCGATGCGTCCTTCCTGGCGCTCAACTGCGCGGCGCTGCCGGAGAGCCTGGCCGAGAGCGAGCTGTTCGGCTACGCCGCCGGCGCCTTTACCGGTGCCCAGCGCGGCGGCAAGCCGGGCCTGCTGGAACTGGCCGACGGTGGCACGGTGTTCCTCGACGAAGTGGGCGAGATGTCGCCTTACCTGCAGGCCAAGCTGCTGCGTTTTCTCAGTGACGGCAGCTTTCGCCGGGTCGGCGGTGGCGGCGAAGTGCGGGTGAATGTGCGGGTGGTCTGCGCGACGCACCGCAACCTGGAAAACATGGTGGTCGAAGGCAGTTTTCGCGAAGACCTCTACTACCGCCTCAACGTACTCAATCTGCTGGTGCCGCCGTTGCGCGAACGCGGCAGGGACATCCTGCTGCTGGCCGAGCACTTCCTGCGTCAGGCCTGCGCGCAGATACAGCGCTCACCGTGCCGGCTGGCGCTGGCCACCCATCCGCTGCTGCTGGGCAATCGCTGGGCGGGTAATGTGCGCCAGCTGCAGAACGTGATCTTCCGTGCCGCGGCCATCAGCGAAGGGGAGGTGATCGACTGTGACGACCTGGAACTGGCCGGTACTGCCCTGAACAGCCAGCAGCCCGATACCCCGCAAATCACCAGCCTGGAAGCGGCGGTGCAGGGCTTCGAAAAGTCGCTGCTGGAGACGATGTACGCGGCCTATCCCTCGACCCGGCAACTGGCGGTGCGCCTGCAGACTTCCCACACCGCCATCGGCCAGCGCTTGCGTAAGTACGGCATCGCCAGCCGGGTCTCGTAACCTGGTTCGAATACGCTCCACTGGAGTGATTGTGCTCCAGTCGGGCGTGAGCCGCGGCTTCATTGGCCCGTCCTGTCAGGGCTGGCTGCCGGGCCCGGGCAACGGAGCGATTTCGCTCCAGCGCAGCGTCTTGATGTCGAGCGATTATGTTACGCAACCTGTTGAAATATAAAGGTTTTAACAAGTTGGCATTGCCCTTGCTCTTGTATCAATCAGTCCTGCACCAGGACCCACCTGATAACAAGAGAGGAAGATCCATGACCACGCTGCGTTTTACTCCCGAACACGAATGGCTGCGCCTGGAAGCGACTGGCGAACTGACCGTCGGCATCACCACCTACGCCCAGGAAGCCCTCGGTGACGTGGTGTTCGTGCAGTTGCCGGAGCCGGGCGAATACGGCGAGGGCAATGAAGTCGCGGTGCTGGAATCGGTGAAGGCCGCCAGCAACATCAGCATGCCCCTGAACGGTACCGTAGTGGCGGTCAACCAAGCCCTGGCTGACGACCCCGAACTGGTCAACGCCTCGCCGATGCAAGACGGCTGGTTCTTCCGCATCCAGGTGGCCAACCCTGCCGACCTCGACACCCTGATGGACCAGGACGGCTATGACCGTTTCCTGGCCGACAACGCCTGAGCCAGGGGGCCGACATGAGCAATGCATCCATCCCGCTGACCACCGACAACGAATTCATCGCCCGTCACATCGGCCCGCGCGAGGACGACATCGACGCGATGCTGGCGCTGATCGGCCATGACAGCCTCGACGGCCTGATCGACAGCGTCATCCCGGACAGCATCAAGGGCACCAGCGTGCTTGAGCTGAGCAAAGGGCAGGGCGAAGCCGAGGCGCTGGCCTCGCTCAAGGCCATCGCGGCGAAGAACCAGTTGTTTCGCAATCACATCGGCCAGGGCTATTACCCGTGCCACACACCGACGCCGATCCTGCGCAACCTGCTGGAGAACCCGGCCTGGTACACCGCCTACACACCGTACCAGCCGGAGATTTCCCAGGGCCGTCTGGAAGCGCTGCTGAACTTTCAGACCTTGATCAGCGACCTGACCGGTATGGAGATCGCCAACGCCTCGTTGCTCGATGAAGCCACCGCCGCCGCCGAAGCCATGACCTTCTGCAAGCGTCTGGCGAAGAGCAAGGCCCCGGCGTTTTTCGTCTCCCACCATTGTCATCCGCAAACCCTCGACGTGCTGCGCACCCGTGCCGAGCCGCTGGGTATTGAAGTGGTCATCGGCGATGAGTTGGCACTGCTGAACCAGAGCCTGGAGGGCTATTTCGGCCTGTTGCTGCAATACCCGGCCAGCACTGGTGCTATCGTCGACCATCGGGCTTTGGTGCAGCACGCCCATGCCGCCGGGGCGCTGGTGGCGGTGGCCGCCGACCTGCTGGCCCTGACCTTGCTGACCCCGCCGGGTGAATTCGGTGCCGACGTGGTCTTGGGCAGTGCCCAGCGTTTTGGCGTGCCGCTGGGTTTTGGCGGCCCGCACGCGGCGTTCTTCGCCACCCGCGACAGCTTCAAGCGCGACATGCCCGGGCGTCTGGTCGGCGTGTCCATCGACCGCTTCGGCAAGCCGGCCCTGCGCCTGGCCATGCAGACCCGCGAGCAGCACATTCGCCGTGAGAAAGCCACCAGCAACATCTGCACCGCGCAGGTCCTGCTGGCCAACATCGCCAGCATGTATGCGGTTTACCACGGTCCGCAGGGCCTGGCGCAGATCGCCCGGCGCGTGCATCGGTTGACTGCGATTCTGGTACGCGGGCTGCAGCAGCTCGGGCATCAGGTCGAGCAGCAACATTTCTTCGACACCGTCAGCGTGGTGACTGCACGCCCTGTGGCCGAGGTGCTCGCTGCTGCCAATGGCGCACAGCTGAACCTGCGGCTGATCGACGAGCAGCGGATCGGCTTGTCGCTGGATGAAACCTGCGAGCAGGCCGCCGTCGAGGCCTTGTGGCAAGTCTTCGCCGCGTCCGGGCAGGCGCTTCCAGACTTCGCCGCGCTGGCCGTCGACACGGGTGATTGCCTGCCGTTGCCACTGCTGCGCGAAACGCCGTTCCTGCAGCACCAGGTGTTCAACCGCTACCATTCGGAAACCGAGCTGATGCGCTACCTGCGGCGTCTGGCCGACAAGGACCTGGCCCTGGACCGCAGCATGATCGCCTTGGGGTCATGCACCATGAAGCTCAATGCCGCCAGTGAAATGATCCCGATCACCTGGCCCGAGTTCGGTGCCTTGCATCCGTTCGCACCGGCCGGGCAGTCGTTGGGTTACCGGCAACTGACCGACGAGCTGGAGGCCATGCTCTGTGCCGCCACCGGTTATGACGCCATGTCCCTACAGCCCAATGCCGGTTCCCAGGGCGAGTACGCCGGCCTGCTGGCGATCCGCGCCTATCACGCCAGCCGTGGCGAGGCGGGGCGCGATGTCTGCCTGATTCCGTCGTCGGCCCATGGCACCAACCCGGCCACGGCGCAGATGGCCGGCATGCGGGTGGTGGTGGTCAACTGCGATGAGCGCGGCAACGTCGATGTCGCGGACCTGCAAAGCAAGGCCGAGCAGCACCGGGACAGCCTGGCGGCGTTGATGATCACCTATCCCTCGACCCATGGCGTGTTCGAAGACGGTATCACCCGCATCTGCGACATCATTCATGCGCACGGCGGCCAGGTGTACCTGGACGGCGCCAACATGAATGCCATGGTCGGCCTCTGCGCCCCGGGCAAGTTCGGTGGCGACGTCTCGCACCTGAACCTGCACAAGACGTTCTGCATCCCTCACGGCGGTGGCGGCCCGGGTGTCGGCCCGATCGGCGTCAAGGCGCACCTGGCGCCGTTCCTGCCGGGTCACGCGCACATGGACAACAAGCACGGCGCGGTCAGTGCAGCGCCGTATGGCAGCGCCAGCATCCTGCCGATCACCTGGATGTACATCCGCATGATGGGCGGCGAAGGGCTCAAGCGTGCGTCGCAGCTGGCGATCCTGAGTGCCAACTACATCGCCCGGCGCCTGGAAGAGCACTACCCGGTGCTCTACACCGGCGAGAACGGCCTGGTCGCGCATGAATGCATTCTTGATCTGCGCCCGCTCAAGGACAGCAGCGGCATCAGTGTCGAAGACGTGGCCAAGCGCCTGATCGACTTCGGCTTCCATGCCCCGACCATGTCCTTCCCGGTGGCTGGCACCTTGATGGTCGAGCCGACCGAGAGCGAGTCGAAGCAGGAGCTGGACCGCTTCTGCGACGCGATGATCTGCATCCGCGAAGAAATCCGCGCGGTGGAAAACGGCAGCCTGGACAAGCTCGACAACCCGCTGAAGAACGCACCGCATACCGCCAGCGAGCTGGTCGGTGAATGGCCGCACCGCTATGGCCGGGAGTTGGCGGTGTATCCGCTGGCCGATCTGCGCGAGAGCAAGTACTGGCCGCCGGTGGGGCGCGTGGACAACGTCTACGGCGACCGCAACCTGGCGTGTGCCTGCCCGCCGATGTCGATCTATCAAGACGCTTGATTGCGGTGGGTGGGAGCGGGCTTGCCCCGCGATGCGATGTGACTGACAAACCGCAATCGCGGGGCAAGCCCGCTCCCACCAGAACTATTGCTCCCACAGGTAGCTGTTTCCATTTGCTTGAGCGCTAATAACAAGGAAAACCACCATGTTCCATAAAAGCCTGACCCTCTCCGATTTCGACCCTGCGCTGTCCGCCGCCATCCACCGCGAGGCACAACGCCAGGAAGACCATATCGAGCTGATCGCCTCGGAAAACTACACCAGCCCGCAGGTGATGCAGGCCCAGGGCACCGAGCTGACCAACAAGTACGCCGAAGGCTACCCGGGCAAGCGTTACTATGGCGGTTGCGAGCACGTCGATGTGGTCGAGCAACTGGCCATTGACCGTGCCAAGCAGTTGTTCGGTGCAGGCTATGCCAACGTCCAGCCGCACTCCGGCTCCCAGGCCAACGCGGCGGTCTACCTGGCCTTGCTGCAGGCTGGCGACACTCTCCTCGGCATGAGCCTGGCCCATGGCGGCCACCTCACTCACGGTGCCAAGGTCAGCTCCTCGGGCAAGCTGTACAACGCCGTGCAGTACGGCATCGACGCCAATGGCCTGATCGACTACGACGAGGTCGAGCGCCTAGCCGTGGAACACCAGCCGAAGATGATCGTCGCCGGGTTCTCGGCCTACTCGAAAACCCTGGACTTCCCGCGCTTCCGTGAGATCGCCGACAAGGTCGGGGCTTATCTGTTCGTCGACATGGCCCACGTCGCCGGCCTGGTTGCGGCGGGCCTGTACCCCAATCCGCTGCCCTACGCCGATGTGGTCACCACCACTACCCACAAGACCCTGCGCGGCCCGCGCGGTGGGTTGATCCTGGCCAAGGCCGATCCGGAGCTGGAGAAGAAACTCAACTCGGCAGTGTTCCCGGGCGGGCAGGGCGGGCCGCTGATGCATGTGATCGCCGCCAAGGCCGTGTGCTTCAAGGAAGCGCTGGAACCGGGCTTCAAGGATTACCAGTTCCAGGTCATCAAAAACGCCCAGGCCATGGCGGAAATCTTCCGCCAGCGCGGTTACGACGTGGTCTCCGGTGGCACCGACAACCACCTGTTCCTGGTCAGCCTGATCCGCCAGGGCATCACCGGCAAGGACGCCGATGCCGCCTTGGGCCGCGCGCACATCACCGTGAACAAGAACGCCGTGCCCAACGACCCGCAATCGCCGTTCGTGACCTCGGGCCTGCGCATCGGTACCCCGGCGGTGACCACCCGGGGTTTCCAGGTGCCGGAGTGCCGCGCCCTGGCGACCTGGATCTGCGACATCCTCGACCACCTCGGCGATGCCGACGTCGAGGCCCAGGTGGCCCGGCAGGTGGCCGAGCTGTGCAAACTGTTCCCGGTTTATCGGGCCTGATCCCTGGGTGTGATGGCGGAGGCCTGTATGTCGCTGAGTGTTTTTGATCTGTTCAAGGTGGGCATCGGCCCGTCCAGCTCCCACACGGTCGGGCCGATGCGCGCCGCGGCGCGCTTTGTCGAAGGGCTCAGGGAGCAGGGGCTGCTGGCCCAGGTGGAGGGCGTGCGCGCCGAACTGTACGGCTCGCTCGGGGCCACCGGCAAAGGCCACGGCAGCGACAAGGCGGTGCTGCTGGGGCTTGAGGGTGAGCACCCGGATACCGTCGAGACGTCGCTGGTGGCCGATCGTCTGGGGATGATTCGCCAGAGCGGGACGTTGTCGTTGCTCGGTGAGAAGCGCATCCGCTTCGTCGAGAAAGAACACCTGGCGATGATTCGCAAGCCCTTGCCCTATCACCCCAACGGCATGATCTTGCGCGCCTTCGACGCGGCCGGGCTGCAGCTGTGCAGTCGCGAGTATTACTCGGTGGGCGGCGGTTTTGTGGTGGACGAGGCGGCGGTTGGCGTCGATCGCATCGTCGAAGACCGCACGCCGTTGCGCTTCCCGTTTCTGAGCGGACGCGAGCTGTTGGCGCAATGCGCCCAGCACGGCCTCTCGATCAGCCAGTTGATGGCCGAGAACGAGACCGCCTGGCGCAGCCCGGAGCAGACGCGCCAGGGCTTGCTGCACATCTGGCAGGTGATGCAGGACTGCGTCAAGGCCGGCTGCCGCACCGAGGGCATCATGCCCGGCGGGCTCAAGGTCAAGCGCCGTGCCGCGGCGTTGCACCGGCAGCTGGGCGCCAGCCCTGAAGCCGGCTTGCGCGACAGCCTCTCGGTGCTCGACTGGGTCAACCTTTACGCCCTGGCGGTCAACGAGGAAAACGCCAGCGGCGGGCGGGTGGTCACCGCACCGACCAATGGCGCGGCCGGCATCATTCCGGCGGTGCTGCATTACTACACGCGTTTCGTGCCGGGGGCCAACGAGGACGGGGTGGTGCGCTTTCTGCTCACGGCCGCTGCGATCGGCATTCTGTACAAGGAAAACGCTTCGATCTCCGGGGCCGAAGTCGGCTGCCAGGGCGAGGTCGGGGTGGCCTGCTCGATGGCGGCCGGGGCCTTGTGCGAAGTGCTTGGCGGCACTGTGCAGCAAGTGGAAAACGCCGCCGAAATCGGTATGGAGCACAATCTCGGGCTGACCTGCGACCCGATTGGCGGGTTGGTCCAGGTGCCGTGCATCGAGCGCAACGCCATGGGGTCGGTCAAGGCCATCAATGCCGCGCGCATGGCCCTGCGCGGCGATGGCCAGCACTTCGTCTCCCTCGACAAGGTGATCCGCACCATGCGCCAGACCGGCGCCGACATGAAAAGCAAATACAAAGAGACTGCCCGCGGCGGGCTGGCGGTCAATATCATCGAATGCTAGGAGTCACCCATGTCCACAGAACAACTACAACAAACGCCGTTGCATGGTCTGCACCTGGAACTCGGTGCACGCATGGTGCCGTTCGCCGGCTTCGCCATGCCGGTGCAGTACCCGCTGGGCGTGCTCAAGGAGCACCTGCACACCCGTGAACAGGCCGGCCTGTTCGATGTTTCGCACATGGGCCAGATCCGCCTGCGTGGCGCTGGTGCTGCCAAGGCGCTGGAAGCACTGGTGCCGGTCGACATTATCGACCTGCCGCCGGGCATGCAGCGCTATGCGTTGTTCACCAACGACGAGGGCGGCATCCTCGATGACCTGATGGTCGCCAACCTGGGCAACGACGAGCTGTTCCTGGTGGTCAACGCCGGCTGCAAGGACCAGGACCTGACCCACCTCAAGCAGCATCTGGAAGGGCAGTGCGACGTCGAGTCACTGTTCGACAGCCGCGCCTTGCTGGCGCTGCAAGGCCCGGCGGCGGCCAGGGTGCTGGCGCGTCTGGCGCCTGAGGTCGGCCGCATGACTTTCATGCAGTTCGCCAAGCTGAGGTTGCTCGGTGTCGACTGCTACGTCAGCCGCTCCGGTTACACCGGTGAGGATGGGTACGAAATCTCCGTGCCGGCAGAGGCTGCGCCAATGCTTGCCCGTTCGCTGCTGGCCGAGCCCGAGGTCGAGGCCATCGGCCTCGGTGCCCGTGATTCGCTGCGCCTGGAGGCCGGGCTGTGCCTGTACGGCCATGACATGGAACTGCGCACCACGCCGATCGAGGCCAGCCTGACCTGGGCGATTTCCAAGGCCCGGCGTGCCGATGGTGTACGCGCCGGTGGCTTCCCCGGTGCCGAACGGATTTTTGCCCAGCAGCGTGAAGGTGTGGCCAGCAAGCGCGTCGGCCTGCTGCCCAAAGAGCGGGTGCCGGTGCGTGAAGGGGCGCTGATCGTCGATGCTGACGAGCAAGTGATAGGCCGTGTTACCAGCGGCGGATTCGGCCCGAGCCTGGCTGGACCGCTGGCGATGGGTTATGTGCAGAGCGGCTATGCGGCGGCGGACACCGAAGTCTTTGCCCTGGTGCGCGGCAAGCGGGTGCCGATGGTTGTCACCCGTACGCCGTTCGTGGCGCAACGTTACTACCGTGGCTGATGGCCAGATTGTCGGAGCATGAGCATGAACGAAACCCAAGCTGTCGCCACTCGCCCACAGCCGCTGCAGGCCGGGGTGAAACTGCGCGGCGCCGAGAAGGTGGCGCGTATCCCGGTGAAGATCCTGCCCACCGAAGAAGTGCCGCGCAAGCCCGAGTGGATCCGCGTAGAGATCGCAACGTCACCGGAGGTGGCGCGGGTCAAGGCGCTGCTGCGCAAGCACAAACTGCACAGTGTCTGCGAGGAAGCATCGTGTCCGAACCTGGGCGAGTGCTTCTCCGGCGGTACGGCGACGTTCATGATCATGGGCGACATCTGTACCCGCCGTTGCCCGTTTTGCGATGTCGGTCACGGCCGGCCCAAGCCGCTGGACGTCGATGAGCCGAAGAACCTGGCCATTGCCATCGCCGACCTGCGCCTGAAGTACGTGGTCATCACCTCGGTCGACCGCGACGACCTGCGCGACGGTGGCGCCCAGCATTTTGTCGACTGCCTGCGCGAGATCCGAAAACTGTCGCCGGGTATCCGTCTGGAAACCCTGGTGCCCGACTACCGGGGGCGCATGGACGTGGCCCTGGCGATCACCGCGCAGGAGCCGCCGGATGTCTTCAACCACAACCTGGAAACCGTGCCGCGCCTGTACAAGGCGGCACGGCCGGGCTCGGATTTCGAGTGGTCGCTGGATTTGTTGGAAAACTTCAAGCAGCGCGTACCTGCGGTGCCGACCAAGTCCGGGCTGATGCTGGGGCTGGGCGAAACCGATGACGAAGTGATCGAGGTGATGCAACGCCTGCGCGAGCACCAGGTCGACATGCTGACCTTGGGGCAGTATCTGCAACCTTCGCGCAGCCACCTGCCGGTGCAGCGTTTCGTCCACCCCGATACCTTTGCCTGGTTTGCCGAACAGGCCTTGGCGATGGGCTTCAGGAATGTGGCGTCCGGGCCGCTGGTGCGGTCCTCCTACCATGCCGATCAACAGGCTCAGCTGTCGGTCCCGTAGGGGCGGTGGTTTATTCGCAAGGGCTATATGCATGTATCCAACTGATCTTGCTCCGCATACGCGGGCCCTTGCCGGTTGACCGGGTTGGGTTTTAGCTGGACGCAGGCGCGGGCGCGCATCCTCGGCCCGCCGCCGCAACGTGAACAACCCAAAAGACCAAGGCGCGTTGACCGCCGTAGAGGCTGACGGCCGCGCGGATAAATCAGGTGCAGACAATGAGCACACCTCTGGATTTGAATGCCTTGAAGGCACGCCAGCAGACGGCGTGGGCCAGCGGCGATTACGCGGTGATCGGCACGACCCTGCAACTGGTCGGCGAACGCCTGGCCGAAGCCTGCGACTTGCGCTGGGACGAAAAGGTCCTGGATGTGGCTGCCGGCAACGGCAATGCTACCCTGGCCGCGGCACGGCGCGGCTGTCAGGTGACCTCCACGGACTACGTGCCCGAGCTGTTGAAACGCGGTGAAGAACGCGCACGGGCCGAGCATCTGAACGTAGTGTTTCAAACCGCCGATGCCGAGGCGCTGCCGTTTGCCGACGGCGCCTTTGATGCGGTGATATCGACCTTCGGCGTGATGTTTGCCCCGGATCAGGCTCAAGCGGCGAGGGAGCTTGCACGGGTCTGCCGCTCAGGCGGGCGGATCGGCCTGGCGAACTGGACGCCACAGGGTTTCATCGGGCAGATGTTCAAGACACTCGGCCGCCATGTCCCGCCACCCGCCGGGGCGCTGCCGCCTTCGCGCTGGGGTGACGAAGAACAGTTGCAGCAGCTGTTCGGCGGCAACGTCGGGGTTATCAATGTCAGCCGTCAGCAGTTCAATTTTCGCTACCGCTCGGCGGCGCATTTCATCGACGTGTTCAGGACCTGGTATGGCCCGGTGCACAAAGCCTTTGCCTCATTGCAGAGTGACGCCGCCTACGCATTGGAGCGCGATCTTACTCAACTGCTGAACGACAACAACGTGGCCGGCGCCTCGTCGCTGGTGGTGCCCAGCGAATACCTGGAGGTGGTCATCAGCCGCCGCTGAATCCAGGCCACTGTTCCCCCTGTGGGAGCGGGCTTGCCCCGCGATTGCGGGCTGTCAGCCAATTCGCATCGCGGGGCAAGCCCGCTCCTACAGGGAACTGCTATCCTGCGGCGTGAACCATCAACCGGGGGCCTGCATGTCATTGTCGATCAACACCGAAGTGCTCTGGATAGACACGCCGCAAGGACGGCTGTTCTGTAGTCGATGGTTCCCCGCAGATGGCCCGGGCAATCCGGACAAGCCAGCTATCGTCCTGTTTCATGACTCACTGGGCTGCATCGCCCTGTGGCGAGATTTTCCCCAGCAGTTGAGCCAGGCCACCGGACGTGAGGTGATTGCCTATGACCGGCTCGGCTTCGGCCAGTCCGATGAGTATCCGGGACGCCTTTCGCCGCAGTTCATCCGTGAAGAAGCCGAGTACTTTTTTGCCCATCTGAAGACAGCACTTCAGGTCGAGCGCTTCGTTGCCCTGGGCCATAGCGTCGGAGGGGCCATGGCTGCAACCTGTGCCTCTTTGCATCCGCAAAGCTGCATGGCATTGATCACCATCGCTGCGCAGGCGTTTGTCGAAGAACGCACGCTGCAGGGGATTCGCGCCGCCGAGGTACAGTTCGAACAACCCGAGCACATGGCGCGCTTGAAAAAATACCATGGTGACAAAGCGCCCTGGGTGCTGACGGCCTGGACCCGGACATGGCTTGCAGAGGCTTTCGGCGACTGGACGATCGAAAGCACAGTGGATGCCATTCACTGCCCGGCACTGGTTCTGCACGGTGAGCATGATGAGTACGGTTCGGCGCTGCACCCGGAGCGGATAGCCAGGCTGTCGCAGGGCCCCAGCGAGTACCTGATCCTCGAAGATTGCCACCATGTCCCGCACCGCGAGGCGCCTGAAACGGTGCTGGGGGAGGTGGTTCGTTTCCTGGATGTTGACCATTGAGTGTAACCGGGCACATTCAGGGCGTTCCTAGTGCTGCTCGGTATCCGGCGGTTTAGGGCATTCAAGGGATGCTGAGCATTTGACGTACCAGGTAGCCGCGATCGCCGCCAGAACGACCGCGATAGAAATGGAGTGGAACACCCTGATGCAACAGGGAGAAACAGTCCGGACCACCAGTTTCTTGCCGACCGGGCCGCTACTTTTTGTGGCCAGTTTCACGGCGTCGCTGAACTGCTTGAGCTCCTTCTGGGACAAAACAATGATCCATTGATTGGCGACGGCAAAGAACAGGTAGCTCAGGAATATCAACACATAGGTTGACGTGAACCAGTGTGCCTTTTCGGCGCCAACCGTGTAGCCCAGCACCGCAAGAGACACCGCCTGAAAATAAGTCCAGAGTTTGTGCAGGTTGTCGCTCTGTTTCTGGTAGATGTCAAAAGCTTCTTTGAGCGATACATCGCTGATCGCGTCTTTGGGCTCGGTTGTCGCCGGTTCATCCGCCATCTCAGGGCCACTCGATCTTCAGCGCCCGGGCGGTCGCCGGGCCGACAATGCCATCGGCGACCAGACGGTGAGTGGCCTGGAAGGCAATCACCGCAGCGGTGGTATGCGGCCCGTACTCGCCGTCAATTTTTCCGGGGTCGATGCCCAGGGCCTTCAGGCTGTTCTGGATTTCCTTGACCTTCGCACTTTTGATGTTCGGCTCTTGCAGCCGGATGAACTGCGGTTGCGGCTTGAGGCGCGGCGCCCGTGCTTCGCTGCTGTAGGCGACGTTCGGTACCCTGCAGATATGGTCCCAGACCCGGCCGCTGACATTGCCGGCGCGAACGCCCAGGTTGGTACCGGCTGCCTCCATGGTCTTGCCGTGGCCATCGCTGATGGCAACATGGCCCATCCGCCCGGGCAGGGGCGGTTTGCGGATCAGAATGACCCCGGCGGTGAGCATCGCATCGGATTCATCGCTGGCGATCAGGGTGCCATCCTTTGCGTCCCTGACCCAGGCGCCGGAATACGCTTCAGTGATCGCCGGGTTGCCCTTGTTGTCGATGCAGCCATAGAGCTTTTTGAGCTTCTGGAACAGCACCCAGGAGACGAACTCTGCACAGTCCCACGGGCCGTTCCAGTTCGGGTTGTCCTTGGGGACCAGGACATTGACGTATTTCTGGCCTTTCTTGGTCGCAGCGAGTGCGAACAGCTCTTCTCCGGTGACCATGGCATGACCCTCTGATGACAGTGCAGATAGCCCAGTCGAGTTGCACCGTGTGCGGCGCTGCACCTTCTCCAGCCGGGACATCAAGGGGTAGATCCACGGGTTTGTCGTACTTCAATTGACGGTAGCTTTGGCGGTAAAGGTTGTCCAATAGTGCACGGCACTATTGCCCCCTCTGTGGGAGCGGGCTTGCCCGGCGATGCCCGCCGTTCCCGGACCGCGCAAACCCGATCTTGATGGCCACCAGAATCGGCGCCGCCACTGCGAACAGCAGGGTCACGGCCATGAACGCGGTGTCGAAGGCAATCACTGTGGATTGCCCCACAACCGCTCGGCCCAGCAGGCTGGTCGCGGCACGGCCAGCGCTGACAGCGTCGATGCCTTTGCCTGCCAGCAGGGTGGACAGGCTCGTGAGTCGTTCGATCACCGCGCCTGTACCTGCAGTGACATGGCTGCCGTAGCTGCTGCCTGGATATTTGCGGCGCGCTACTGCAGGCATGGCGCGTCTGCGCCCGACGCCGCTAAAAGCTCAGCAATGGCGCTGCGCAATGCCCCATGGGCTTGCTCCGAGTAAGCGATCGCCGTTTTCCAGTCGTAAAACCACACGGGCATCTGGCGATTGTGTTCCGGCTCTGAGGCGTAGCGAGGGAAAATGTGGCAATGCAGTTCGGGCTCTGTGTTCCCGAGAATTTCGTAGTTTATGCGAACCGCCCCGGTGGCCTTTAAAACGGCATCACCGATGCGGGCCATGTCGAGCAGGTAGGTCGCTCTGGCCTCAGCGTCCAGATCATTGAGGCTCGCAACCACCGGGTCGGGTAGCAACAGGCAGTATCCCGGCAGGAATTGCACATCGCCCATGACCGCCCAACCCGATGCCATGCGGCAAATGACTTTATCGTTGGCGCCAGTGCGTGCCAGCGCTACACGTTGCAAGATCAGCGGCATTCATAGTCCTTGATGATGGTGTGCGTAGCGAGTGGATCGTGACTACCCTTGCACTGGCCTCTACGCAGGTTGGTCAATGTGCGCCACGCTGGCGATCTGATTCAGCTTTTATTGATTCGGATCGGAACCCGCAGTGGGCAAATCGTGATAATGCTTTTTTCAGATTAGAGGAAGGCGTTGATGACCTCCCAGCTTTTCCCGGTTCACGGTCTCGTGAGCTTTACCCTTGCGATCCTCCTGCTGTTCCTCGGCAAAACCCTTGTCCAGCACAGCACCTTGCTGCGTCAATACTGCATTCCCGAATCGGTTGTCGGCGGCTTCGTCTGTGCCGCGGTTACCAGCCTGCTGTACTTCGGTCTGAATATCCAGATCGAATTCGATCTGCAGGTTCGCGACACCTTGCTGCTGTATTTCTTCGCTGGCATCGGCTTGAAATCGGATGTCCGCCAACTGCTCAAGGGCGGACGCCCGCTAGTGATCCTGCTGGTGCTCGCCAGTGTCTTCATCGTCCTGCAAAACACCCTGGGCATGGGCCTGGCCGAGGTGTTTGGCCTGGATCCCAAGGCGGGCTTGATGGTGGGCTCGATTTCCCTGACCGGCGGGGTGGGCACAACATTGGCCTGGGCTCCGCTGTTCGTCGAGAAGCTCGGCATCAGCAATGCACATGAACTGGGCATCGCCAGCAACACTGTCGGCCTGATTGCCGCGTGCGTGATCGGCGGCCCGATCGCCAACCAGTTGATACGGCGCCATAACCTGACGCCTTCCAGGGATGCCGCGCTGGAAATCGGCATTCTCGAGCATCAGCCGAACCAGGGCGTGAACTACTACGACGTGCTCTGGGCATGGATGTGGCTCAACCTCACGCTGATGCTCGGCTATGGCCTCAACCTGCTGCTGGTCGATGCTGGCATCACCCTGCCAAAATTCGTCAGCTGCCTGTTCGCCGGCATCGTCATCCACCACATCGTGCTTGCCGTTGTCGGTGAGAAAAAGCTGAAAAGCTGGAGCGGCGCGAGCCTGGGCCTGGCGTTGATCTCCGATATCTGTCTGGGCATGTTTTTGACCATGGCCCTGATGGGGCTGCAGTTATGGCAGCTCAGCGGGGCGTTGATGTTCATTCTGTGCGCCTTGACCCTGCAGGTGCTGCTGACGGTTCTCTATACCTACTTTGTGGTGTTCCGCTGCATGGGGCGTGATTACGAAGCCAGTGTGGTTGCGTCCGGATTCGGCGGGATTACCCTCGGCTCGACGGCGACGGCGATCGTCAACATGACCACCGTCACGCAAAAATACGGTGCGGCCCACCAGGCTTTCCTGATCGTGCCGCTGGTGTGCGGCTTTTTCATTGACCTGGTCAATGCCGTGATCATCGGCATGTTCAGCGGTCTATAGAGCCCCCGGGGTCTTGAGGGGCTCGCTGGACGACCGGGTTAGCCGAGAATGAAGTAGGTCTTGCGAACCTTCTCGATAATCTCCCATTCACCCTGGGTGTGGGCGGCAAAGTACAGCGAATCACCTGCCTTGAAGTGTAGGGTTTCGCCGCCCTCCGGGGTGAAGCTGCCTTTACCTTCGATGATGTAGCTGAACTCAGCTTGCATGATTGCGCGGCGCAAACGGCCGGGTGAGCATTCCCAGAAACCACTGCAGACGTTCTGCCCGGCGATGTCATGGTGTACAGCGGTGCGCGTCATCGGCACCGGTTCGCCGACGGGCAAGCCCGCAGGCTCTGGCGCGGAGAATTGAGCTTCGTTTTCAAGACGGATCAGAACAGGGGACATGGCGTTTCCTCAGGATTTGTCTTCAAGACCAGCAGGGGCGAAACCGGCCATCATCACGTCGAGCCGGTTTGCCTTGTTGTTACGCAGTTCCGCGCGTTCCTTGCGCAGCACCGAAGCACGGACCATGGCGCCACCGAAGTAGCGCAGCGGCTCGGGCGGGAAGGCTTTGCAGCGGCGGCCGACCAGCGCGCAGCGGCTCCACGGTGGCGTTGCTGCGTTCGAACACCCCCGCCAGGTGCACGGCCGAGCCGGTGCGCCGGGCCACTTCCTGGCGTGACAGGCGCTCGAAAGGCTCGGCACCTACGCGCTTGCAGGCGGCCAGGGTGCCGTTCCAGGCGTCGATATGGGCTTCGCAGGTGGCGGTCCACAGCCAGCCTTTTTGTTTGAAGGCAGCGTCGATGTTGTGTTGCAGGCAAAACTCGCCCAGCTCGCTAATGGCCCGCTCGGCACTGTTGGCCAGAAACAGCGCTTGCTCCGGGGAGCAGAATGAGCCGAGCGATTGAATTTTCGGCCACCACGACATCACGAAACCGCCATTGCGTCCCGAGGCGCCGCCTCCGCAGACGTCCTGCTCCAGCACCATGACCCGGCAATCGGGTTCGTGCTCCTTGATGGTCAACGCCGTCCACAAACCGACGAAGCCGCCGCCGACAATGACGATGTCAGCCGTATGCGTGCCTTGCAGGGCGGGCGAAGGCTGCAAGGAAGGTTCGGCGCACTGCAGCCAGAAACTGCGCTTCAACGGCGCAACGGCGGGGAATTTCATCGGGGTGCTCGTGCGTTGCACGGTCTGGCCCACTGTCATCGAGGTCATGGTGATCTCCAGGGCGTTTGTTTTTATGCCGTCGAAGCTATCGCCAGAAATGTAAAAAAACAACAGTATTTTTTACTGAGAGAAAATATTAACAAGATTTCTTAATTTTGCAGATTTCTCCTGTTTATCGTCATTTTCTTCCTAGCCTGCTGCCCGCGACTGGCCACAGACTTTTCGCCGAAGTCCGGCACAGTACCCGTACAGCCCCCATAACAATGACAAGAGAGGTCGGCGTGAACCTACAACGATTGGGCGGCAACGCCCGCTACAGCCAATGCGTGATCAGCGCAGACAGGATCGAAACAGCTGGCATCGTCGCCCGTGATTTGCGCCAGGACATCGGCGCCCAGACCCGCGACGTGCTGCAGCAACTGGAAGACATTCTGGCCATGGCCAAGGTCGACAAGTCCCACCTCACCCGGGTGCAGATCTGGCTCGCCGACATGGCCGACTTCGATGCCATGAACGCGGTCTACGACGCCTGGGTCGATCAGCAAA
Organism: Pseudomonas alkylphenolica; assembly: GCF_000746525.1. Lineage (NCBI taxonomy): Bacteria > Pseudomonadati > Pseudomonadota > Gammaproteobacteria > Pseudomonadales > Pseudomonadaceae > Pseudomonas > Pseudomonas alkylphenolica. The sequence goes on along the minus strand of NZ_CP009048.1, from coordinate 3,201,828 downwards.
ACCCGCCGGCGCGTGCCTGCGTGGGCGCAGCGTTGGCCGACAGCCGATACCGCCTGGAAATCCAGGCGTGCGCCGTCAGCTGATGGAAAAAACAAAAACAATAGATGCCTTCAGGAGGTGTCCATGCTGCATGACGTTGTATTCCTCGACCGTGACGGCTTCGCCGAAAGCGTGCGGATCAAGGAGCTGCCTTTTCCCCATCGCTGGACCCTTTACGACTACACCGCACCCGAGCAGATGGTTGAACGCCTGACCGGCGCGACCATCGCCATCACCAGCGGCGTGCCGATCTCGGTGGAGCATCTGGAGCAATTGCCGGCGCTGCAGATGATCTCCCTGGCCATGACCGGCACCGACGTGGTCGATCTCGATTATTGCCGGCGCCGCGGAATTCATGTCAGTAACGTGCCCGGCTACGGTACCCATGCGGTGGCCGAACATGCGCTGGCGATGATTTTTGCGTTGCTGCGCAACGTCGGCCGTTATCACCAGTTGCTGATGGACGTGCGTGCTGGCAAGCGGGCGTGGAGCGGTACCTATTTCGACTATCCGATCCGCGACATTCGCGGCAAGGTGCTCGGCATCATCGGCCATGGTCCGATCGCCCAGCGATTGGCGGAGCTGGCAGGCCGCCTGGAGATGGACGTCTACTTCTTCGATCGCGATGGCCACTACCAGGGTGAGCGCTACCTGACGCTGGAGCAGTTGCTGCGCCGCAGCGATGTGGTCTCGATCAACTGCCCGTTGACCGCACAGACCCGGCACATGATCGGCCGTGAGCAATTCAGCTGGATGAAGCATGACGCGGTGCTGATCAACACCGCACGCGGCGCCGTGATCAACGAGCCGGACCTGATCCATGCCCTGGAGTCGGGCCAGATTGGCGGCGCAGCGCTCGATGTGCTGAGCAACGAGCCGATCACCCTCGACGAGCCGCTGCTGCACCTGGCCGCCACTCACAACCTGATTCTCAACCCGCATATCGCCTGGAGCAGTACCGAGGCCACGCAAGGGCTGATGGATACCGCGCTGGACAACGTTAGCGCTTTCGTTTCGCACGCGTCCTGATCACCGATCCCGCTTATAAAAACAACAAGAGGTAGGTCATGCAAAACGTCGACATAGCCAGTACCCGTTCGTTCGATGAATCACCTGTTCGGCCCCTGCACATCAAGGCGGCCATCGGCGGTGTCGGTGGCCAGTTCTGCGACGGCTACGTGCTCGGCATCATCGGTATCGCCATCAGTCTGGCGACCACGCCGCTGGGCCTGGACGCGCTGTCGCTGGGCTTGCTCGGGGGCGCCGCGCTGATCGGTTTGTTCCTCGGCAGTCTGCTGACCGGGCCGATCGCCGATCGCCGACCGCTTTGGCCGCAAGCATATCTATCGCTGGAACATGGCGCTGTTTTGCGTCGTCTCGGTGGCCCAGTTCTTCGCCCAGAACGCCGAACAACTACTGGTGTTGCGCCTACTGCTCGGGTTTGCCCTGGGGTCGGATTTCGTTGTCAGTGTATCGCTGGTCGCGGAATTGGTGCCGCGGCGTTTCCGCGGGCCGCTGCTGGCGCTGATGGCCGTGGCCTGGACCCTCGGTTTCACCGTGTCCTACATCATCGGCTACCTGATGCAGTCCATGGACGACGATGCCTGGCGCTGGATCCTGTTCAGCAGTGCGGTGCCTTCGCTGTTGGTGCTGCTGGTGCGGCAAGGCACGCCGGAGTCGCCGTTGTGGTTGATGAAGAAGGGCCGCGAGCGGGAAGCGCGCGAGGTGATCGATCGCCTCGGCGGTGGTGATCTGCCGAAGGTAGAGAAGGGCGGGGCGAAAGCTTCCTGGAGCCAGTTGTTCAGCCGCCAGCATCGGCGTAACACCCTGGTGGGTGCGGTGTTCTACACCTGTCAGGTGATCCCTTACTTCGCTATGAGCACCTTCATCCCGCGCATCTTCTCGGCGCTGAAGGTCGAAGATAGTTACACCGGTGGCCTGGTCTACAACATCTTCCTGCTGGCCGGTTCGGTTGTCGGGCTGATGCTGATCAACCTGCTGACGCGCCGGGCGTTTCTGATCGGCACTTTTACCATCAACGCCATCGCACTGTTCGTGCTAGCCACCTGGAGCGGCATGCCGGCGGTCTATGTGGTCGGAGTGTTCGCCGTGTTCGCCTTTGTCATGGCCGGCTCCGGGGTGCTGGAGTTTGCCTACACCTCTGAGTTGTTCCCCACCGAATTGCGCGCATCGGGGGGCGGCCTATCGGTGGCGGCCAGCCGCATCGGCGCGGCGTCCTGTACGTTTCTGCTGCCGGTGGTGATGGAGCGTTTCGGTACCTCGGTGGCGATCGGTACTTGCGTGGCCGCTGCAAGCGCAGCTTGCGCCAGTACTGGGCGGGCGGCTGGTCGGTGTTGAGCTGAAACGCGCGATGCAACTGACGTTCACTGCAATCCAGGCTGATGGCCAGTTCTTTGAGTGTGCAGTGGCTGTCCAGATGCTTGCGCATGTAGTCGATGGCGCGCTGCACCAGCGGGTCCTGGTAGACATGGGTGATGTCGGCGCCAGTGCTGCGCTGGACTTCCTCGTCATCGACCAGCAAATACTCCAGGCCTTTCTGCGCCCGGCGTTTACCGCAGTGACGGCTGATGATCTCTGCCGCCAGCTCGAACGCCGTGCCACCCGGGCAGGTGAATATGCCGTTGTCTTCCACGTAAGCCTTGTCGACAACGATCTGGGTCTCGGGGAACAGCGCCGCAAATTCATCCCGCACCGTGAAGTGCACCGCGCAGCGCCGGCCCTTGAGCAAACCCGCCAGGCCAAGGGTGAAGTAGGAGGCACACAGGGCGATGATCGGGACCTTGCGCTGGTGCAGTTGCTGGATGTAATCGAGCAGCGCGGGGGCAGGGTTCATGACCCCTGACAACAGGCCACCGGCGAGCACCACATAGTCGTAGTGGGCATCCGGGTCCAGGCGCTGGGTCGGGGCGATGGGCAGGCTACAGCTGACGCTGACCGGCTCGCCGCTCACACTCAGCCAGTCCCATTGGCAGAGGATCTGCCGGCTGTCGAAGGAGCGGTCTGCAGCAAAGCGCAACGAGTCGACGAAACCGGCCACTGGCGTCAGGGTGAATTGATCGATGAGCACGAAGGCAACCCGCAGGTCGGGCTTGAGGTGCTGGGCCGGGGTATCGTGCGGGGCTTCGAAATGGCTCTGGGTTTTCACGGTACTGCTCGGGCTATGCAGGACGAAAACGATCCTACGCTGAGCCATTACCCAAGTACAACACAGGCCTGGTGCCAGCATGGACGTTGGTGGCGCTGCGGCTTGCCCGCGATGGCAGGCCTGAACTGCGGATCTGCATCAAGTACTCACATCGTCAACTACTATGGTGGGGCGCAAGAAAACAACGACTGCCGGTGAATCCGCTCAAGCCTTATGCGCAGTTTCGTTGAAACCGATGGAACAGGAGTGTGTACTGTGAGCGAAGATGCAAAAGTCAAAGGACCCGCTTCGTACTTTCCTTCGATTGAAAAAAAGTACGGGCAACCCATCACGCATTGGCTGGAGCTGCTTAAAACCGTCAGTGGTAAAAAACACATGGAAATGGTGGCGTGGCTGAAGATTGAGCATGGTCTGGGGCATGGTCATGCCAATGCGCTGGTTGCCCATTATCTGGCTGCCGGCAAAAACACCTGATCGTTCCCGGTGGGAAAGTGCCTGCCGGTGGGAGCGGTGGTGCGACGACTCGACTTGCCCCGCGATTACGGTATGCCAGGCACATCGCATCGCGGGGCAAGTCGCACCGCCGCTCCCACCGGCAACCTCTTCCTCTGAATCTCTGCTATTCCTAATAGTTGAACCTGTAGTTTCAGGCGTGGTTGGCAAGGCATGAACACACCTGTATGGCAGCCGCCTGCTGTGGCCTCGGCGCCCTGCAGCCAGGCGTGGCGAGCAGGCGCTGATCCCGACCGGGAGGTGCCCCATGCTGTACATCATTCACTGGACCATCACTGCGGAAAACCGCAACGCTGCCTTGGCCCGCTTCGTTCAGACCGGCGGCGTTCCACCCGCTAAACTCAAAGTCCTTGGCCGCTGGCATGCCGTCGGTAGCCGCCAGGGCTTTGCCGTGGCCGAAACCGATGACCTGAGCCTGGTGCTCAAGTGGGTACTGGACTGGAGCGACCTGATGGACATGCAGGTGCTTCCGGCGATGACTGACGAGCAAGCTGCGCCCTTGCTGAAGGCGGTGGTGAGTCAGATGAGTATTTGAGTTTCGCAGGTATTGTTGCGGCAAGAGGACCGGAGGGGGCGGTCCTCGTTGGTGGCCTGGCCAACGGTAAGCTGGATAAGCAGATCGTCTTTGCCGAACTCAGCAGTTGTCCGGTAGAGGGCAAGATTTACGTAGGCCCTTGTAAAAATCGGCTATTTGCCGAGTTCCGCGTAAATGCACGACAGGAACATGGGGCCCGACAGCCAGTCGCATCGCCTCGATAGAGGGGCGATAGTCACGATCAAAAGTCCACACATAGTTGAGAAAGGTCAGGAACGCCCTGTCCAGTTTCTCGCTGCAGCCGGCTGGCATATCGGCGCGCGGCCGGTTCAACACACTGCGCACAATTACCCGGCGAAAGCAGGTAGTGCGTGGTGTATCCAGCCAGATGATCAACTGCGCGCGTGGGAGCCTCAAATCAAAGGTTCGCCGAGAGTAGTTGCCCTCGCAGATCCACGCGTCTGATGAAATTGCGTGGCCAACGCGTTGACGGAACTGTTCGGCATCGGGCTCGATCCAGCCGGGTTCCCAGAACAGTTTATCCAGGTGCACGACAGGCACATCCAGGCGCTTGCCCAACGCGCGCGCCAGGGTTGATTTGCCGCTGCCGGCGTTGCCCAGAATTACAATGCGTTGCATGAAGAAGTCCTTTTCGGCGAACCGGTAATTGTGCAGGTTTTCTGTGGGCAGTAACAGATCACTGCACAAGCGGGTGGTGAGCGGAGCTATTACAAATGAGTAGCTATGCTTGATCTGTTGCCAGGCGCTGGCAGCAACATCGTGAAAGGAGGCGTTTGCAATGCAACTCATCACGTTGAAAATCGATAAGCCGGATGTGACAAACTTCATTTTGGGGCAGACGCACTTCATCAAGTCCGTCGAGGACATCCACGAAGCGTTGGTCAATACCGTGCCTGGCATCCAGTTTGGCGTGGCCTTTTGTGAGGCCTCTGGCCAATGTCTGGTGCGTTGGTCTGGCACCGATAGCGCAATGATTGACCTTGCACAGAAGAATGCCAAAGCCATCGCCGCCGGCCATAGCTTCATCATTTTCCTGGGCGACGGTTTCTATCCGCTGAATGTGTTGAACAGCCTCAAAATGGTTCCGGAGGTCTGCCGTATTTTTTGTGCAACCGCCAATCCAGTTGAAGTGATTCTCGCTGAGACAGAACAGGGACGAGCAATCCTGGGTGTAGTGGATGGCTTCTGTGCCAAGGACATTGAAGGCGACGATGACATCCTGTGGCGCAAGAACCTGTTACGGCAGATCGGCTACAAGCTGTGAACTGCAGCGGGTCAGGCATGCTCCGGGTCGCCCAGAAGCGCTCGAAGGACAGATGCATCGATCCGTTTATGTTCCTGAGCGGCTAAAAACCAGGCTGGAACTGATACCATTCAAGCAGTAAACATCCGAGTAAAAAGAATGAATCGTCAAAAGAAAATCAAACAGCTATTAAAGGCTCACGCCAAAAAGGCCAGCGCCAAGCTGGCGCCGAAAAACAAGCCTAAATACATCAGCAAAGCTGACCGGTTGAAACTGGCCGCTGAATCGACTGACGACTCAAACACGCCTTCTGAGTGAATCGCCACGCATCCCTCAATATTTTTGCACCCACCCCTCAGTTTTTTGAATTACCACCCCCGCATTCATCCCCGTCAAAATCCCCCCAACGCATCATCCGCAAGCCCAGAAAATTCCATCTCCACGGACGGAGCCCATTAGGTATTGCCCCTCGCGATACTCAGCCCAGCCCTTTTGGCCGGGCTTTTTTTACTGCCAGGTAGCTGATTTCCCCATGTCTTCCCGCCGTATGAACAACTGGTTTACCCGGCTGATGCCGGCCCCGCTGAACATCCCTCCTAAAGAATGGCTACGCGCAGGCGTAGGTGCACTGCTTGGCCTGTTTCTGGCTGGCGTCGCCTGCAGTTATGCCTTTGGCAGTAGCGTAGCGCTGCACCTGCTCGGGCCGTTGGCGGCTTCGGCGGTGCTGTTGTTTGCCGTGCATTCCGGGGCGCTGGCGCAGCCTTGGCCGTTTGTTGGCAGCTATGCCTGTGCCACGCTGGTCGGGCTGGTGCTGCATCACTGGTTCGGTTCGGCGTTGTGGGTGGCGGCGCTGGCACTGGGCCTGGCATTGGTGGTGATGTGTATGCTGCGCTGCCTGCACCCACCGGGTGGCGGGGTGGCGGTCAGTGTGGTGCTGGCGGATTCGTCGCTGACGGCGCTGGGCGACAAGCTGTTTGAACCGATCATGCTCAATGCTTTGGTGCTGGTGGCTGTGGCGGTGATCTATAACCGCCTCACCGGGGTGCGCTATCCGAAGACCGCCGCACCGCGCAAGGATCTGCACCACACTGCCGATGTGATTCCCAGTGAGCGGGTCGGGGTCAGTGGCGCGGACCTGGATCAGGCGCTGGAGGAACTGGGTGAGTTTGTCGACATCACTCGCGATGAACTGGAACGGATCATTCTGGCGACCGAGCAGCATGCATTGCAGCGTAGCCTCGGCGGCATTACCGCTGCTTCGGTAATGTCGCGGGATGTGCAGCAGGCAACGCCTGACAGCACCTTGCAGCAGGCCTGGAAGCAGCTGTCGAGTCATCATTTGAAGGCGTTGCCGGTGCTCGATGAAGCGCGGCAACTGGTCGGTATCGTAACCCTCAGCGACCTGGTCGGGGCCGCCATGGCTCAGGGGCGATTCAGTTGGCGCGGGCTGTTTCGGCGCCGCCAGGTGCGGGTCGAGCAGATCATGAGCCGGCCGGTGATTACCGTGCGCAGTGACGAACCTGCGGTGGCGTTGATTCCGTTGCTCAGCGAGCAGGGGCTTCATTGCCTACCGGTGCTGGAGGGGCAGCAACTGGTCGGGGTGATCACCCAGACCGACCTGATCGCCGGGCTCAAGCGGCATCTGCTCAGTGCCGCGTCGCGCTCAGATGACCGGGTCCCAGCGTTGTGACCAGTCGCTGTCACCGTCGGCCACTAGCTGGCGCAGAATTCTGAAGGCCTGCTGCAGGGCTTCGGTGTCGCGCTCGCGGGCGTGTACCAGGTAGGTCGGGTAGGTGAACTCTGGCGCTTGCGGCACGCGTTCGAAAATCCCGCTGTCCAGGTAGCTCTGCACCACGCGGGTGCGAAAGTAGCCGCTGCCACCGTTTTCGAGGATGAACTGCAACGCCAGCGGGCCGAGGTTGAAGCTCAGGGCAGGGCGGGCGCACTCGGGCAGGGCAGCGTCGTGCTGGCGGCGAAAGGCCTGGCCCCAGTCGATGTAAATGTACGGTTCGGGTTTGTCTTTGCGGCGGATGCGGATGAGCTTTTCTTCCATCAACTGCTCGACCTGCAGGCCCGGCCCATAGGTGGGCTGGTAGACCAGCACGGCATCGAGCACACCCATTTCCAGTTTGCGCAGTAAAGACTCGCCATCGCTGACTTCGTTGCGGATGGCATGGCTGGGCATGCTGCGGTGCAGGGCGCTGACCCAGTCGAGCACCATCGGGTTGCCCAGGCTCACTTCACCGCCGATGTGCAGCACCTGGTGACAACCCTCGGGCAGCGGCAGGTCGCGGCGGGCGGCTTCCCAGGTTTGCACCAGCTGATTGGCATATACCACGAAGGCTTCGCCGTCGGCTGTCAGGCTGGCGCCACTGCGGCTGCGGATGAACAGCTGGCAAGACAGTTGCTGCTCCAGCTTCTGCACCCGCGCGGTGATTGCCGTCTGGGTCACGTGCAGACGTTCGGCGGCGGAGACCAGGCTGCCACTGCGGACGATTTCAAGGAAAGTGCGGGCCAGCTCGATATCCATGGAGGTTGCCGGATGGGGAAGGTTGCCCATTCTAGTGGGTTTGCACTGAGTTGGGGCGAGCCGCTGTCTATAGTGAAAGGACATTTTCAGCGAGAGCCTTGCCCATGGAGCTGATCAGCCGCGAACCCTGGTGGCGTACGCCGCCACAGCCCGGTCAACGGGAAGAGGACCTGGAGTGGGGATACCTGGAAATCTACAAGGACGGCCATGCAGTGTTCGTCGAACAGCGTCCCAGCGACAAAGAGCTGGCCGAACGCAAGAGTTGTCGAAACTTCCCCGACGCCGAAGATTAGTTCACTGTGGGAGCGGGCTTGCCCCGCGATTGGGTGTCTCAGCTACATCGTATCGCGGGGCAAGCCCGCTCCCACAGGGTGGATGCTTTGCAGCACTTTCAGGCCCGCCGGCCAAAGGCTGTGCCGAGTTCGTCACCGCAACGGGCTAAAGCGATCAAGCCGGTAAGGCAGGGGTCGGGCAGGCTGGACAGTCTGCTCAAGGAGATGACCATGATCCAACTGACCCTGTCCGAAGCGCGAACGCTTGCCCATTCGATCCTCTTGCACAATGGCTTCACGGCTGACCACGCCCAGGCGGTGACCGACACCATTGTTGCCGGTGAGCGCGACGGTTGCGCATCCCATGGCCTGTACCGGGTGCTGGGTTGCGTCAGCTCGCTTAAGGCCGGCAAGGTGGTAGCCGACGCGCGCCCCGAGGTGATTGATCAGGCACCTTCGATCGTGCGTGTGGACGCCGCCGGCGGGTTCTCGCAGCTGGCGTTCCAGGCCGGCTTGCCGCTGCTGCAAGCCAAGGCACGGAGCAACGGCATCGCGGCCCTGGCGATCAATCGCTGTGTGCACTTTTCTGCCTTGTGGGTCGAGATCGAGCAACTGGCCGAGGCTGGCCTGGTTGCCTTGGCGTTTACCCCGAGCCATGCCTGGGTTGCTCCGGCCGGCGGCCACCAGCCGGTGTTCGGCACCAACCCCATCGCGTTCGGCTGGCCGCGGGTGGGCAAGCATCCTTATGTGTTCGACTTTGCCACCAGCGCCATTGCTCGGGGTGACATTGAACTGCATCGGCGCGCGGGCAAGGCGATCCCTGAAGGCTGGGGCGTGGACGAGCATGGCCAGTCCAGTACTGATCCCAACGTGGTACTGGACCGTGGTGCGATGCTGACCTTCGGTGGGCACAAGGGCTCGGCCTTGGCGGCGATGGTCGAGTTGATTGCCGGGCCGTTGATCGGCGATCTGACCAGTGCTGAGTCGCTGGCCCATGCCGATGGCAGCAAATCTTCGCCCTATCATGGGGAATTGCTGATTGCCCTGGACCCGAAACGATTCCTCGGTGACGCTGCCGATCAGCATCTGGCTCGCGCTGAAACGGTGTTCGAAAGCATCGAAGGGCAGGGCGCGCGGTTGCCTTCACAGCGTCGTTATGCCGCGCGGGCGCGCAGCCTGGTAGAGGGTGTAGAGATTCCAGAAGCCTTGTACAACGATCTCAAGGCGTTGCTGGCATAACGAAAGGACCTTCACGGAATCCTGGGGCGCATGATTTTTGGGTTGGGCTTCGAATGCGAGCTTATCCATTCGGTGTGGTGAGGCTGCCGGCCCCTTCCGCCTTTACGGCGGCCTACTTTCCTCTTGGGGAAAGTAGGCAAAGCCGCCTGCTCCTGCATACGGCCCTACGCTGCGCTCCGGGTCCCTTCGCTACGGTGTCCTCCTGAAGTTGCAAAGTTACGGGCGGCGCCTGTGCTGACGTATCTTCGAAATCTGATTCTGGCGGAGCCAGGATGTCATCGCGGGGCAAGCCCGCTCCCACCGGGTTAATTGGTCTCCCGGTGGGAGCGGGCTTGCCCCGCGATATCGACCTGCCAGTTACCTCGCATCGCGGGAAAATCCCGCTTCAAAGCCTTGCTCTTGCTCTTCATGCACGCAAGTGCAGGCGCCGCGGACTGCGACTTCAGAAGGCTGAGTGGAGGTGCCTGTAGGGGCCAGTGCGTAGCACCTTCGGCGTAGCCGAAGAACGCGAGCCGTAGACTTGGCGAAGCAAGTCGTAGGCCGCGTGGTCCCGGAAGGTGCCGGAGCGAAGGGACCCGGAGCGCAGCGTAGGGCCGGATGCAGGAGCGAGCGGTTTTGCCTACTTTTTCCAAGAAAAAAGTAGGCCGCCGTAAGGGCGGAAGGGGCCGGCAGCGTCGCCACACCAAATGGATAAGCCCGCATTCGAAACCCAGCCCAATCCAGCCCAACCCAGAATCATAGACCCTACAACGCGCGGCGGCTGCTCTGACCGTCCACCAGGCGGGCAATGCCCAATGGATTGGCGTCCTGCAACGCTTCAGGCAACAGCGCATCCGGGCAGTTCTGGTAGCACACCGGGCGCAGGAAACGATCGATGGCCAGGCTGCCAACCGACGTCCCACGCGCATCCGATGTCGCCGGATACGGCCCGCCATGCACCATCGCATCGCAGACTTCGACGCCGGTCGGGTAGCCGTTGAACAGTACGCGGCCGACTTTCTGCTCCAGCAGCGGCAGCAGCTCGGTATGGGCCTGCAGGTCTGTTGCTTCACCGATCAGTGTCGCGGTGAGCTGGCCATGCAGGCCGTTCAGGGCCTGGTGCAGCTCGCCGACATCGGCCACTTCGACCAGCACGGTGGCCGGACCGAAGACCTCTTCCTGCAACAGCGGATCACCCTCGATCAGCAGCTTTGCATCCGCCTTGAACAACTGCGGTTGGGCCTGGTTGCCCTGTTGCGCACGGCCCGCCAGGTGGGTGATGCGCGGATGTGCAAGCAGTGCCTGCACGCCCCTGGTGTAACTGGCAAGGGTGCCGGCATTGAGCATGGTCTGCGCCGCGTGTTCGGCCAGTTGTCCCGCGAGTTGCTCGCTGAAGGCGCTGAACGCGGGGGAGCGCAGGCCGATGACCAGCCCCGGATTGGTACAGAACTGCCCGCAGCCGAGCACCACCGAGGCGGCCAGTTCGCGGGCGATCTGCTCGCCACGGCTGGCCAGCGCCTGTGGCAGTACCAGCACCGGGTTGATGCTGCTCATCTCGGCAAATACCGGAATCGGTTGTGGCCGTGCGGCGGCCATGTCGCACAGCGCGCGTCCGCCCTTGAGCGAACCGGTGAAGCCGACCGCCTGGATCGCCGGGTGCTTGACCAGCGCTTCGCCGACCCCGGCGCCGTAGATCATGTTGAACACACCCTTGGGCATGCCGGTCTGTTCGGCGGCGCGGATGATCGCGTCGGCGACCACTTCGGCGCTGGCCATGTGGCCGCTGTGCGCCTTGAACACCACCGGGCAACCGGCGGCCAGCGCGGCGGCGGTGTCACCGCCAGCGGTGGAGAAGGCCAGCGGGAAGTTGCTCGCCCCGAACACCGCGACCGGGCCGACGCCGAGGCGGTACTGGCGCAGGTCGGCACGTGGCAATGGTTGCCGGTCCGGCTGCGCACGGTCTATCCGTGCCCCCAGGAAGTCACCCCGGCGCAGCACCTGGGCGAACAGGCGCATCTGCCCGCTGGTGCGCCCGCGTTCGCCCAGAATACGGGCATTGGGCAGCGCCGTTTCGCAGGTCACCAGTTGGATGAAATCATCACCCAGGGCATCCAGTTGTGTGGCGATGGCTTCGAGAAATGCCGCGCGCCGCTCCGGTGACAGGCTACGGAACGCTGGATACGCCTGTTGCGCGGCGCGGGCGGCAGCGTCGACTTCTTCGGGCGTGGCTTGATGGAAACGATAGGGCAGGGCTTCACCGCTGCTCGCCGCATGGCTTTGCAGGGTGACAGTGCCAGCGGCGCTGCGCGCGCCGCCGATGTAGTTGTGGCCGATGATGTCCGGCATGGAGCACTCCATATCAAAGGTGGGGTCAGGCCAGCGAACTGCCCTGGCGAACAGGTGCGGCTTGCCCGGCGGCAATGCGCGCGGCAGCTTCGGCGTCGACCGCGTGCAGCGACTTGCCACGAGTCTCGCGGGTCAGGCCGACAGCGACGATCGAGATCAGCGCGGCGCCGACCAGGTACCAGGCGATCGGCGTCGAGCTGTGGTACTTGTTGAGCAGGGTGATGGCGATCAGCGGTGCGAGGGAGCCGGCGAAAATCGGCGCGACCTGGTAGCACAGCGACAGGGCGGTGTAGCGCACATGGGTCGGGAACAGCTCGGCCATCAGCGCCGAGTAAGGCGCGTAGGTCATCGATTCGATGGCCAGGCCGAGGGTGATCGCCGCCATGATCAGCCAGTTGTTGCCGGTGTCCATCATCGGGAAGCCGATAAAGCCCCAGAACGCTGTGAGCACCGCGCCGGTCAGGTAGACCGGTTTGCGTCCGACCAGGTCGGACAGGTAACCCATCAGCGGAATCAGGAAGAAGTGCAACAGGTGCGCACCGAACATCAGCAGGAGGATCTGCGAGGTGTCCTTGTGCACCACCAGCTTGAGGTAGGTGATCGAGAAGGTCACCACGGTGTAGTAGAGGATGTTCTCGGCAAAACGCGCACCGATCCCCACCAGCACTGCCCGCCAGTGATGGCGCAAGACTTCGACCACGCCCAGTTGCTGTTCGGCCTTCTGTGCCTGGCGAGCCTGGGCCTCCTTGAAGATCGGCGCGTCGTCGACGCTGGTGCGGATCCAGTAGCCGATCAGCACCACCACGGCTGAGAACCAGAACGCCACACGCCAGCCCCAGGCGAGGAACTGCTCTTCGGCAAGGGTGCTCGACAGCAGGAGCAAGGCCAGGGTCGCGATCAGGTTGCCCGCCGGCACCCCGGCTTGCGGCCAGCTGGCCCAGAAACCGCGACGGTTGTCCGGGCAGTGCTCGGACACTAGCAGGATGGCACCGCCCCATTCGCCGCCAAAGGCAAAGCCCTGGATCAGCCGTAACAGCACCAGCAACACCGGTGCGGCATAGCCGATGCTGTCGAATCCGGGCAGGCAACCCATCAGGAAGGTGGTGATGCCGACTACCACCAGGCTCAGTTGCAGCAGGCGCTTGCGGCCGAATTTGTCACCGTAGTGACCGAACACCAGCCCGCCCAGAGGACGGGCGAGAAAGCCCACGGCATACAGGGCGAAGGCGGCGATGATGCCGTCGATGGGGCTGTCGGTCTGGCGGAAGAACAACTGGCCGAAGACCAGTGCCGAGGCGGTGCCGTAAAGGAAGAATTCATACCATTCGGCGACGGTCCCGGCCATGGCCGCGGCGACGACACGTTTCAATCCCGCAGGGGTGGTTGCGCTGGAAGGGTGACTGGACATGCTGGCGGTTCCTGTATGGGCGCAAAACAGGCGGGCCGGCCTCCACGTCGGAGCCGGCCCGGTCATCACATCAGAGGCCGACGTCCGGCAGCTGCGGACGGTTGGCCAGGGCCTTGGCCATGATCTGCTCGACGAACACCCGATCCGCTTCCGGCAGGGCCAGGCGCGGCGGACGGGTCAGCGCGCTGCCGCGACCGGCGATGGCTTCGCACAGCTTGATGCACTGCACGAGATCTGCGCGGGCATCCAGGTGCAGGATCGGCATCAGCCATTCATAGATCGGCAGGGCCTCGGCGAAGCGACCGGCCTTGGCCAGGCGGAAGATCGTTTCGCCTTCTTTCGGGAACACGTTGGACATGCCCGAGACCCAGCCCTGGGCGCCGACGGCGATGCTTTCCAGGACCACGTCGTCGAGGCCCGCGAACAGCACGAAGCGGTCGCCGACTTCATTGCGCACGTCGATAAAGCGCCGGGTGTCGCCGGAGGAGTCCTTGAAGCACACCACGTTGTCGCAGTCGGCCAGGGAAATCAGGATGTCCGGGGTGACGTCGTTTTTGTAGATCGGCGGGTTGTTGTAGACCATCAGCGGCACGTCGGCGTGCTTGGCCACGTAGCGGTAGTGCTCGGCAGTCTCGAACGGCTTGGAGCCGTAGACCAGCGCCGGCATCAGCATCACCCCGTCGACGCCGGCCTTGTGCACCGCGTTGGCCACCTTGGCCGCCTGTACGCTGGTGAACTCGGCGACGCCGCAGATCACCGGAACCCGGCCGCGCGAGGCGTCGACGGCGACTTCGGTAACGGCGATCTTTTCTTCGGCGGTCAGCGAGGTGTTTTCACCCACCGAACCACACACCACCAGGCCCGAGACGCCATCGCGGATCACGTTGGAAATCACCTCGTGGGTTTTCTCCAGGTTGATCGAGAAGTCGTCGTTGAATTGAGTGGTGACTGCAGGGAAGACGCCGCTCCAGTTTACGTGCTTGCTCATGGTGTTCTCCGGTTGTTTATTGTATTTCGTATACGATATTAAAAGTGTGTGATGTCGACCAGTGTTTTTTTCGTGTGTCGCGGATCGGGTTTTAAGGGTGTTTGTAAATCAATGGGTTAGTGATCAGGCACCGGGCCAGGTGTCCGACAGCCGGTAGCCTTGTGGCCATGGATCGCTCGGATCGAGGAGCAATTGGTGGGTGCCGGTGATCCAGGCACGCCCGGAAATGCACGGGTAGATGGCTTCCCGCCCGGCAATTTCGGTCTGCGAATCGATGCGGCAGTGGAACTCCGAGCCGATGATCGAGCGACCGATAAAGCGATCGCCGACCTTGAGCAAGCCTTTGGCCTGCATCACCGCCATGCGTGCCGAGCAACCGGTGCCGCAGGGCGAGCGGTCGATCTTGCCAGGACGGATGACCACGGCGTTGGCGCCGGTGGCGACACCGTTCTCGTACTCGACGGGCGCGGCGATCTGGCAGAAGGAGATGTGCGACCAGTCCGGGTTCAGCGGGTGACGAAAACCCAGCTGCTCGTTGGCGGCGTGGGTAATCTTCAGGCCGATCTCGACAATCTCCCGGGCTTCGTCCGGGCGAATGGCGAAACCCAGTTGCCGGGCATCGGCGATGACGAAGCTGTCGCCGCCGTAGGCCGTGTCGACCTGCAGCGAGCCGTAGCCTTCGACTTCGATCCAGGCGTCGAGGCGGTCGGCGAACGACGGCACGTTCTTCACTTCCACCCGCTGCACTTTGCCGTCACGGCATTCGGCGACCGCTTCGATCAGACCGCCAGGGGCTTCGAGCACCAGGCGGGTTTCCGGTTCGGTCATCGGCAGGATGCCGCTGTCGAGCAACACGGTGGACACGCACAATGAATTGGAACCGGACATCGGCGGGGTGTCGGCCGGCTCCATGATGATCCAGGCCATCTGCGCGCGTGGGTCCTTCGGCGGGACCAGCAGGTTGACGTGGCGGAACACGCCGCCGCGCGGCTCGTTGAGGACGAAGTTGCGCAGGGTCTCGTCGCGGGCGATCCAGCGCGATTGCTCCCAGACGGTGGCGCCGGGCGGCGGGGCGACGCCACCGACGATGACGTCGCCGACTTCACCTTCGGCATGGCAATTGACGATGTGGATGATCTTTGATGAACGCATACACGGGACTCCTTGTGTTTGATTGGAGGGCCTTATCGCGGGGCAAGCCCGCTCCCACAGTGTGACCTCGGTGGGAGCGGGCTTGCCCCGCGATGCTGTTATTTCACCGACTTGAGGAATGCCGCCGTCTCCGGCTGCAACGGGTTGCCGATCACCTGGTCCGGCGCGCCGATCTCGTGCACCAGGCCGTTACGGAAGAACGCCACGCGGTCCGATACATCGCGGGCAAAACGGATCTCATGGGTCACCAGCACCATGGTCATGCCGTCTTCGGCGAGCATGCGCATGGTGTCCAGCACTTCACCCACCAGCTGCGGATCGAGCGCCGAGGTGGCTTCGTCGAACAGCATGTAATCCGGCGACATCGCCAGCGCCCGGGCAATCGCCATGCGCTGTTGCTGCCCGCCCGACAGCTTGCCGGGGAAGGTCTTGAGCTTGTCGCCAAGGCCGACGTGGGTCAATTGCTTGACCGCCAGTTCTTCGGCCTGCTCTTTGCTCTTGCCCAGCACCTTGCGCGGCGCCAGCATCACGTTTTCCAGCACCGTCAGGTGCGGAAAGGCGTTCCACTGCTGGAAGACGATGCCGATCTTCTGCCGCAAGCGGTTCAGGTCGGTGGCGCGGTCGTGCACCTCGACGCCGTCGACGCGGATGCTGCCTTTCTGGATCTCCTCAAGGCCGTTGATGCACATCAGCAAGGTCGACTTGCCGGAACCCGAGCCGCCGATGATCGACACCACTTCGCCCTTGTCCACGGTCAGGCTCACGCCCTTGACGACTTCGAGGTTGCCGAAGGATTTGTGTACGTTCTGGATCTCAATCATTTTCTTGCCACCTTCTTTCCAGACGGGCGCCAAGGCGGGCAACCACCAGGCTCATGACGTAGTAAATGAGGCCTGCGATGCACAGCACCAGCAGGGGTTCCTGAATCCGTGTAACGATGGTTTGCGAGGCGCGCAGCAGTTCGACAATGCCGATCCACATCACCAGCGCGGTGTCTTTCATCACCCCCAGCACCAGGTTCAGCCATCCGGGAAACGCCACCCGGGTGGCCATCGGCAGGACGATCCAGCGCAAATCCTGCAGGTAGCTCATGCCCAGCGAGCGGCTGGCTCGACGCACGCTCAGCGACACCGCCAGCACACCGCCGCGGACGATCTCGGTGAAGTACGCGGCGGTGTACACGCCGAGCACGATGCAGCCAACGCTGAAGGCGCTGATGTTCAGTCCGACGATGCTTTTGAACGAGTTGAACAGCACGAACTGGATCAGCAACGGCACGCTGCGAAACACATCCAGCACCCACGCCAGTGGCAGGCTGAGCCGTGGCCAGAGGGCGCGGGCGAGGCCGAACAGCAAGCCGGCGAAGGTGCCCAGGAGGATGGCCCAGAAGGTCAGTTGCACGGTGACCCTGGCCCCGTCGAGCAGGAACATGAAGTCGTTCCAGGTAAAGCTGGTAGAGAACATGCCGGGCTCCTCAGTAGCGGAACAAGCGCCAGGCCATCAGCCGCGCAACTGCGACGATCGCCTTGGCGATCACGTAGTAGAGCGCCGCCGCCAGGGCGAAGTATTCGAAGGTGCGGAAGGTCTTGACGTTGTAGTCCTGGGTCACGCCGGTGAGGTCGTTGTTCAGGCCGACGATCACCCCCAGCGAAGTCATCAGCACCGCCCAGACCATCTGGTTGGTCAACGGGTAGAACACCACCCGCAGCAATTGCGGAATGACGATCATCCGGTAGGTCTGGAAGGCGCTCATGCCCAGCGAGCGCGCCGCACGCATCTGCGTGGTCGGCACGGCCTTGAGGCCGCCGCGAAAGTTCTCCGCCAGGTACCCGGCGTTGTTGAAGGTGATCCCCGCCAGCAGGGCGATCCACGAACTGACATGCAGGCCCATCGAGCCGAGGCCGAAGTACAGGATGTAGATCTGGAACAGCGAAGGGGTGTTGCGCGCGATCGACACCCAGCCATTGGCAAAGCCGCGCAGCAACGGCTGTTTTCCTTCGCGCATCACGGTCAGGGCCAGGGCAATCAACACCCCGAAGATCATCGACAACGCGGCGGTCTCGAAGGTGACCCAGGCACCGCTCAACATGTCCGGCAGGGCGCGCAGGGCCGAACGCCATTGGAAGGTGTAGTCAAACATGCGCGGGGCTCTCCTTGCAGGCGGCAGGTTGCAGCCAGGTTGGCAGGCGACCGCTGGCCTGGCCGCTACAGGCCGATTCGACACATTCGGCGAGGCTGGCGAAATGCACCGGGCGACCGGCCAGGCCCGGCCCGTAGTGGGCGTATTTGCCCGAGTTGGTCATCAGCGTGCGCGCCGCCGGCGGGATCACCGGCTCACCGAGCATGCACCAGCAAGTGTCGGTCACCAGGGTCACGCCGAAGCGTTCGAGCCCGGCGATATGGCCGGCGGCGCGGGCCTGTTCGAGCACTGCGCGACCGCAAGTGATCGCCACCACTACGTCCGGGTGTTTGTGCCGGCCCTGGCACAGGCGGGCAAGTGCGGCGAACTCGCTGAGCGAGAAATGCGGATTGCCCAGCGACACCACATCGACCTGCGGCTCGCGGGCGCTGTTGAGCTCGCGCCAGCTGTGCAGCAGATCCTTCAGGTGCAGGCGCTCGGTCGGCAGGGTTGCGCCGGGTTCGAGCACTTGCGCCGGGTCCAGGGCTTCGGGTGTAACCCCGGCGATATGAAACAGCGGCGCGGCAGAGGTGGTGGCAAAGGCGGCGCCGAACGCCTTGAGATCGTCCAGGCTGGGTTGCGCCTGTTCCAGCCCGCGCACCAGAGGAATCCGCGAACCGGAGAGGGCGCCGATGTGGTAGCCGAGCAGGGGGTAGAAGCTGTCGTCGAGGCCGTCCAGCGGCGGCACTTCAACAATCAGTTGGGCCTTGCGCTGGCTGTCGAGGTGACAGCCGATGCTCGGAGCCCGACCGGTGAGGGCGATGCAGATGTCGAGGTAGTCCGGGTACTTGAGCGTGCGCGCCCCCAACACACTGTTGGCGTAGACCACCGCGTTGGATTCGGCCCAGACCACCTGTTCGCCCAGGGTTGGCGCGCTGTCGAGCAGGTAAGGCGCGCAGGTGAAGCTCAATTGCGCGCCCATGGCCATGTAGGCATCGCCCAGGGCACTGGCCGGCTCGCCGAGCGCCGGGTCGATGCCCAGTTCGCGCCAGCGGCGCTGGTCGACCGAAATGGAATTGAGCGTGGTCGGTACCCGTACCTTCGCGCCCCACTGTACCAGCTGTTCGGCAAAGCGCAGGCTGGCGGGGCCGGTGTAGATGCAGCCGTCGATATGCGCCTGGGTCACGTCCAGCAACTGCTCGGCGCCTTGCAGCTCGGCCATGCGCAGGACGATCTGCATCGCCAGCTGCGCCGCTTTGCCATGGCTGCCATCAAGTAGCGCCTGGTCCTGCGGGCTCAGGTTCAGGGCGCTGTTGAATGGCCGGTCAGCCGGGGTAAACGACGGGGCTTGCCAGTCGGCGGCGGGCGCCTGGGCAAACAGGCTCAGGCGCTCGCCTTCGACCCGCGCAAAGCCTGCGCCGCGCAATCCGGCGAAAGCCTCCTTGCCGATGCACAGCACCGGCAAGGAGCGCCCGAACAGGGTCTGCGCGACCAGCACGCCGAGGGTCAGGATTTCGTCGGCCTCGGCCAGCACCAGTGCTGCCGGTGCGTGGCCGTTGCTGATCAGTTCCATCATCACGCTGCTGCCGGTGCACGAGCCGCGTCCGCTGGGGATCGCCAGCACACGCCCGGCGATGCACTGGCCGCTGAGCGGATGATGGCGGTCGATCACTTCGCCGCTGAACGGGTCGACCCCGCCCCAGAAGCTCAGCCCGGTGTCGGCGAACAGCAGTTCGCCCTGGGCCGCGCCCTCGACCAGGCTACGCCCGGCCAGGGGTTTGGGAGTGCTGGTCATGCTGCCCACCTCAGTAGTAAACCTGTGGCACGGTCAGGTCGGTCGGGGCGATTTCGGTGCCCACCCACTTGGTGAACAGCTCCTTGTAGCGCCCGGTGCGCACCTGCTGGTTGACGAACAGGTCAAGGTAACGCAGCAGACCGTACTCGTTGCGCTTGGCGCCCAGCGATACGTAGTCGATCACGTAAGGCGCATTACCGGCGACCTTGAGGTTCTTGTACTTGCCGGACTTGAGGGTGGCAGCGGCAACGGTGTTGGTGACCACAGTGGCGTCGATATGCCCTTGGGCGACTGCGAGCAGGGTGTCGTTCTGCGACTGGTAGGCGCGGAAGGTGCCGCTGCCCCAGCTCTTCACGTCTTTCTCCAGGGCGATGGCTTCATAGGTGCCGCTGGTGTTGCCCAGCGCCTTGCCCTTGAGGTCCTCGAAGCTGTTGATACCGGTGTTGTCGCGGGTCAGTACGACCATCTGGAAGGCGAAGTACGGCACGGTCAAACCGACCGTCTTGGCCCGCTCCAGGGTGTCGGAGGTGGACGCTACGATCACGTCGGCGCGCCCGGAAACCAGGGCCGGGATGCGATCAGGGAAGGGCGTTTCGACCACTTCGGGCTCGACCCCGAGGATCTTAGCCAGGTCGTTGCAGTAGTCGACGTCGAAGCCGGCGGGCTTGTTGGCTTCGTCGCGAAAACCCATCGGTGGGAAGTCCAGGGTTACGGCGCAGCGCAGCTTGCCGGAGCCGATGATGTCGTCGAGTTTGTCGGCCTGGGCGTTGGCAATAAAGGTGGTACTGAGAACAGCGCTGAGGGCTACGGCAAATGTGCGGTTTTTCATAGATGCCTCGTGGTGGGTGAGTGCTGTTAAATATCGTAGCTGAGATTTCGTATACGATATTTTTAAGTGCAATGGCCGTGCCTGTTTTTGTGTTGTTGCAGGAATTGTTCTTCAGCCCTTGCACTAGGGCGTCTGACAGAAAGGACGGCTGCTGTGGGAGGTTTCAGCGTGCCTGGCCGGGTGTATGACGGGTGTTACATATGGGAGCACTGCGCGTGCGCAGCGCCCCGGAAAGGAACACTCAGCGCTGGCTGTCGCGGTACTGGCTCGGCGAAAGCCCGGTGAGGGCGCGGAACTGGCGGCTGAAGGCGCTGTGGTCGGTGTAACCGCAGCGCAGGGCGATGTCGGTGATCGGCAGGTCGAGGTCCTGCAGCAAGCGCGAGGCTTCTTCCAGGCGTGCTTTGTGGATCATCTGCCGCGGCGTGAGCTGGAAGATCCGTTTGCAATGGCGCTCCAGTTGCGCGATCGAAAGCCCGGCGATGGCGGTCAGTTCGGCAAGGCTGATGGGGCGGCTGAAGTGGCTGCGGATATGCGCATCGACGGCGGCGAGTTTCTGGAACGCCGGGTGGTTGGACTGCGGCAATTGCAGGTCACGAGAGATCCCGGCGAGGCCAACGATGCTGCCGTCGGCATCCTTGAGCGGGCGTTTGTGGGTCAGGCACCAGACCGGCTGGTTGCCGAAATAAAGGTGCAGTTCAAGCTGGTCGGCCAGTTCCCGGCCACTGCTCAGCACGCGGCGGTCCTGCTCGGTGTAGAGCGGGCCGAAACGGGCGGGGAATACGTGTTCGGCGGTAAGCCCGAGCAGCTCGTCACAGTGCTTGCGGCCGCAGCGCCGGGCCAGGGTCTGGTTGACGAAGGCGTAACGCGCTTCGCGGTCCTTGATGAAGAACACCACGTCGTTGAGGGTGTCGAGCAGCGGCGCGATCGGCTGCAGGCTGCTCAGCAGGGTCGGCAGATCGCAGGGGGCGAAGTGGTTGAGCGTGGCGTGCATGGCGCTGACGGTCCGGGGGCGACCGTCGGGATCATAGAGTGTCCCCGGCGCTTATCTCAAGCGCCGGGCGTTTCGTCCAGGCACAGCAGGGTTTCGATGCGCGCCGGGCTGAACGGCGGGCGCGGCGCCGAGGGTTGCCAGCCGAACAGGTGGCGGGTGGCCGCGCCGCAGACCCGGCCCTGACAGGCGCCCATGCCGCAGCGGCTGGCGAGCTTGGCTTCGCGCCAGCTGCCGTGTCCGGCGAGGGCGGAATAGGCGACATCTTCGCAGCGGCACACCAGGGTGTCGGCAGTCGCCAGCGACTTGAGCGCCGGGTCGAGGGCGAAGGCTTTGTTCAGGGCATCGGCGAACCCATGCCAGCGGGCGCGTTGGCGCAACAGCCGCTGCGCCGCCTGGCGATTGCCGACTGCGGCATGGCCAGCAATCGCACCTTCCACCAGGGCCCGCTCGCTGCCGCCGAAGCCGGTGCATTCACCTGCGGCGTAAACGCCGGGCAGCGTCGTCTCCTGCCAGTTGTCCACGGCAACTGCGTCATGCGCCATGGCGCAGCCCAGGGCCTGGGCCAGCTGGATGTTGGGGATCAGGCCGAAGCCGCAGGCCAGCCGGTCACAGGCGATTTCCACGAGCTTGCCGTTTTGCATCAAGCGCACACCCTCCAGGCGATCGCTACCCAGTGCGGCAAGTACATGGCTGGCGCTGCGGTACTGGCGGTCGAACAGGCTGAAGGACTGCAGGAGTTTTTGCGGCCAGCGCGGCAATTGTGCGGCGAAGCCGGCGACGGCGGCGGGCGAAGCCTGTTCGGCAATGCGCAGCACCCGGGCGCCGTTGGCTTTGGCGGTGGCGGCACTGGCCAGCAGCAATGGCCCGCTGCCGGCGATGACGATACGTTGGTTGCGCACCGGCAGGCCGGCCTTGATCAGTGCCTGCAAACCGCCGGCACCGGTGACGCCGGGCAGGGTCCAGCCGGGGAAGGGCAGCAGCAGTTCTCGGGCGCCGGTGCAGAGAATCAGCCGGTCGTAGCGGATCTGCCAGCCACGCTCGGCGTCTTCCACCAGCAGGGTGTCTGGGCCTGGCTGGGCGATCACCCGTGTGCCGCTGTAGCAGTGCACATTGCGGCAGGCGAGTACCTGCTCGCGCAGTTGACGCGCCTTGGCAGGCACCTTGGCCTGCGGGCCGTCGCGCCAGATCTGTCCGCCTGGCAGCGGGTTGTCGTCGAGCAGCACGATGCGTGCGGCACGGGGGGCGGCGGCCAGTGCAGCGGCCAGGCCGGCGGGACCGGCGCCGATGATCAACAGATTGGTGTGTTCGCTCATGGCCGGGTCTCCACTTGCATGCCGTCGCGGCACAGGGTCTGGCAGGCCAGACGCCGGCGGCCGTCGATGTGTACCCGGCATTCCTGGCAAATGCCCATGCCGCACAGCGGTGCGCGGCGCTGGCCGCTGACCGAAGTGCGTGAGCTACCGTCGCCGGCCAACGCCAGGGCGGCGGCCACGCTGGTGCCGTCGGCCACATGCAGCGGGCGGCCATCGAGGGTCAGGTCAGGCATGGGCAAGTGCTCCGAGGAAGCGTTCAGGCAGATAGGGTTGGGCCGCCAGCGGTGGCGTTTCGTCGAACAGTTGCGCGGTCAGCAGGTCGGCGGTCGCCGGGGCGGTGGTGACGCCGAGGCCCTCGTGACCGACCGCGAGCCACAGGCCATCCTGCTGCGGATGGCGGCCCACCAATGGCAGGCCGTCGGGGCTGGCGGCGCGAAAGCCGGTCCAGGCGCGGATGCCGTTCAAGTGGGCGAGGTCTGGCATGTATTCAGTGGCGCGCTTGAGCATGCGTGCCAACATCCAGCCTTCAACGGCCGGGTCGGTGGTGCCGAACTGACGCGAAGCGCCGATGAACAGCTGGCCGGTCGGGCGCGGCTGGATATTGCAGGCGGTGGATGGGCCGCTGGCGTTATGCGCGCTGGTGACATAGCCCAGTTCCACCAAGGTATGGGTGACGGTGCCGGGGTAGCGGTCGGTGATCAGCAGGTGGCCTTTTTTCGGCTCGATCGGCAGCTCCGGGCACAGGTCGGTGGCCTGGATGCCGTTGGCCAGCACCACGGCATCGGCGCTCAGCCACTGGCCGTCGTCCAGGCGCACACGGTTGCCTTGCACCGTGGTGACTTGCGCCCGGCGCTGTTCGATACGCGGCGATTGCAGCATCCAGCGGGCGGTGGCCGGGGCGTAAAGGATGCCGTCGCCGTTGATCAGCAGACCACCTTCCAGCCCCTCACGCAGCGCCGGTTCGCGCTGGCGCAGGGCGTGTCCGGCAACCAGCTCGCAGGCCACGCCCCGGGCTTGCAGCACGTTGAATTTGTGTTCGGCCACGGCCATCTCTTCAGCGTTGGCCGCCAGCCACAAGGTGCCGTTGCTGCGGTAGGCGCAGTCTTCGGGGAGCCGGGGGGCCAGTTCACGCCAGCGTTGCAGCGAATGCTGGCTGAGCGCCAACTCTGCGGCATTGTCGTCGAGCACCAGCAGGTGGCCCATGCCAGCGGCCGTGGCACCGTGCAGACCGGCATCGAGCACCAGCACTTGCAGCCCCCGCGCAGCCAGCGACTGCGCACAGGCGGCACCGATGATCCCGGCGCCGATCACGATCACATCGGCCACGGCACCACGGTTCACGGGCGGATGCCCCAGGCGAACGGGTCGTCTTCCTGCAGGATCAGCGTGGCTTCGGCGCTGATGTGCGCGCGGCCGCGAATGGTTGGCACGATGCGCTCGCCGTCGGCCTCGAACGAGCCTTCGAACTGGCTACCGATCACGCTGGCCTGACGCCACACCTGGCCGGGTTGCAGCTTGCCGTCGGCGGCCAGACACGCGAGCTTGGCGCTGGTGCCGGTGCCGCAGGGCGAACGGTCGTAGGCTTTGCCGGGGCAAAGCACGAAGTTGCGGCTGTCGGCGTCGGGGTCGTCGGCGAACAGTTCGATATGGTCGATCAGGCCGCCATCTTCGCCGCGAATGCCTTGGTTCTCCAGCGCCTGTTGCACGGCGTAGGTATAGGCGGTCAGCGCCTCGATGTTGTCGCCGGCGACGTTCAGGCCGTGATCGGCGATCAGGAAGAACCAGTTGCCGCCCCAGGCGACATCGCCGACCACCCGGCCGATGCCCGGCACCTCCAGTGTCAGGTCCTTGCGGTAACGGTAGGCCGGTACGTTGCGCACGCTGACCGAGTGGTCTTCGTGCAGGGTCGCCTGCACGGTGCCGACCGGGGTTTCGATACGGTGCACACCCGGCCCGATGCGGCCCAGGTGCGCCAGTGACACCACCAGGCCGATGGTGCCGTGGCCACACATGCCCAGGTAGCCGGTGTTGTTGAAGAAGATCACCCCGGCACAGGCGCCGGGATCGACCGGCTCGCACAGCAGCGCGCCAACCAGCACGTCACTGCCACGCGGCTCCAGCATGCAGGCGCTGCGCCATGGATCGTGTTGCTCGGCCAGGCGCTGGCGGCGTTCGGCCATGCTGCCGTTGCCGAGTGCTGGGAATCCGTCGGTGACCAGGCGGGTGGGTTCGCCGCCGGTGTGGGAGTCGATCACGCTGATGCGTTTCATGGGCAGGCCGCGTCCGTTCAGGGAAGTGAACGACAGAGTGGCTTGTCGCCTGGCTTGCAGGCTTGATGCCTTTAAGCCATGAGAACGACGAAATCAGCACAGCGACCGAACCCCGGTGGGAGCGGGCTTGCCCCGCGATGCGATGTGACTGTGAGTCCGCAATCGCGGGGCAAGCCCGCTCCCACCGGGTTCCCGTCACTTGCTCTGCGGCAGGTGCTCGAAGAGGGTCTTGCAGACGCCGGCGATGTGCTCGTCGAGCAGCGTGACGGCACGTTCGACATCCTTGGCCCGGCAGGCATCGAGGATCTCGCGGTGTTCATGATCGGCGCGTTCCTTGCCCGCCGACAGGCTCATCTGCATGCGCAGGTAGCGCTCCAGCTTGTCGTTCACCGAGCGGATCATATTGACCAGAAAGGGCCGCTGCGCCGGCTCGTACAAACAGGCGTGCAGCTCCCAGTTCAGCTCGGCCCAGCGCCCGACGTCGTTCTCGCCGACGAACTCCTGGCAGATCCGTTCGGCACGCGCGAAGGTTGCTTCGGTCATGTTCGGGATTGCCAGACGCAGCGCCTTGTCTTCGAGCAGCATGCGTACTTCGAACATCTGCGCCAGCTCCGGTTCGGAGATGCGCGTGACCATCGCCCCGCGATTGCGCTGGAACATCACCAGCCCCTCGGCCTCCAGGCGCTTGAGCGCCTCGCGCACGGGGATCTTGCTGACGTTGAACTGGCGGGCGATGTCGTCCTGGCGGATCGGTTCGTCTTCGGCGAAGTGCCCGGCAATGATCGCATCGCGCAGGTGATGGGTGATGATTTCCGAGGTCGAAGGCGTATTGCCCAGATCCGGGGCGTTGAGGCGAGGTACGGTCACGGTGGCGTCGTCCGAAGTTCTTTGTGGATATGGTATACGAATTTCGCGGGGCAAGCCCGCTCCCACAGACACCCGGTGGGAGCGGGCTTGCCCCGCGAAAAGCGACTACTTGCGAGCTTCCAGAATCAAATTGAAAGGCGTCTCCGTGGCCCGGCGAAAATGTTTGAAGCCAGCCTCCGCGAACACCGCGCGCAAGCGCGCTTCCCCTGCCTGGGCACCGAGCCCCAAACCGACTTCCTGGGACAGCGAGTTGGGCGTGCAGATAAAGGTCGAAGCGGCATAAAACAGCCGACCAACGGGTGTGCTGTTTTCATCCAGACTGTCGTTGGCAAAGGGCTCGACCAGCAGCACCGTACCGTCGGCCTTCAGCGCGTTATAGGCATGGCGGGCAGCGCCAACCGGGCCGCCCATGTCGTGCAGGCAATCAAAGTAGCAGATCAGGTCGTAATCCTTGCCGGGGAAATCCTTGGCACTGGCCTGGATGAACTGCGTGCGGTCGGCCACACCGCCTTCGGTAGCGCGCTGGTTCGACACCGTGATCGACGGCGCGTGGTAGTCGAAACCGTAGAACTGCGAAGCCGGAAAGGCCTGGGCCAGGATCACCGTCGAGGCACCATGCCCGCAACCGACGTCGGCGACCTTGGCCCCGGCCTGCAGTTTATCGAGCACTCCGGTCAGGGTTGGCAGCCATTCGCTGACCAGATGGGCGCGATAGCCGGGTCTGAAGAAGCGCTCAGTGCCACTGAACATGCACGGATGATGATCGCCCCAGGCCAGGCCGCCATCGCCGCGCATGGCGGCTACCAGTTTGTCTTTGTCGTGATACAGGGCGGCAATCACCGAAGCACCGCCTGCCGCGTACACCGGTGAGTCCTCGATAGCCAGGGCCATGGCCTGTTCCTCGGGTAGGCGAAAACGGCCGTCCTTGTGCTCCATATAGCCCGACGCGGCCTGGGCGCTGAGCCATTCGCGCAGCAGCCGGGCATTGCAGCCGGTCTTTTGTGCCAGTTGTTCGGGGCTGATGAATTGACTGTCGGCCATGGCCCGGTACAGGCCCAGTTCATCGCCGAGGATCAGGTTGGCGAGCAGGGCGGCGGCGCCCATGTCGTTGACCAGCTTTCCCATGAAGTCGTTCAGCTTGGCTTCGTCCATTGCGTGTTCTCCTGCAAGAAGTCCAACGTCAACGGGGTCGTCACGCCAGGCGACGACCTCGGGCCATTTCTCGTGGGGCAATCATTAAGTCTAGTTCAGCGTGCCTGGCCGGATGAGCGTTCGCGCAGGGCTTTGCTGACTTTCGACTGGATCTCGTAAGCCGGTGCCTCGACCGCATCGAAGTCGCGCGAGTAGCGCCGGGCGAATTCTTCCACGCCCCATTGCTGGTATTGCTGCACGTGGTGCAGTTCATGGGCCCAGAGCGCGGCGTTGTCCTGGGCATCGGTTTCGTTGCGAAAGACGATGATGTCGATCAGGGTCACGGCATTGACGTCGGGGTTCTGCAGCAGGGCGTTGGCGCTGTCCAGGGCCTGCTGGTCGCCGACTTTGTAGCGCGCCGCATCCAGCACCTGGAAGTCGTAGTACGGCTCAAGCTGGGCGCGGATGTGCAGGGGAATCGGCAGCACCGTACCGGCCGCCGCGGTGTCGCGTGCCTGTTGCAGGGCCATGGCCAGGGAACTGCTGGCGATGCGTCCGAGATCGTCGAGCACGCTACGGGCCTCGCCCGGATCGATCGGCGAGCAGATGCAACTGCCCAGGCAGATTTCGTACTGGCCAGCAGGGCAGGCGGCGAGGGCGTTGAGCGGGGCGAGCAGGGCCAGACCAAGCAACAGCGGTTCAAGGACTCTCATGCAAGGCCCCGGCGAGAAACTCACGGGAGGCCTTGAGCACTTCCTGCTGGCTGGATGGGTTGGCCAGCATGCGCGCGATCACCAGCGCACCCACGCACTGGCTGAGCAGGGCCCAGGCCAGGTCCGGGTCTTCGAGGGTGTCGGCCCAGGCTTGTTGCAGGGTGCGCAGCCAGTGTTCGGCCTCTTCACGCACCGGCAGCGGCGCCTGGGCGATCTCGGCACCCAGGGCTGGAATGGCGCAACCGCCTTCGGGGTTGTGCACGTGGGCCAGGCTCAGGTAATGGTCCAGGCAGCGTTCAAGGCGCTGGCGGTTCATCGGTTGCTGGGCCATGGGGCTCAGCGACAGTTCGCGGCGCACCACTTCGGTGAACAGGTCGTCCTTGGACGGGAAGTGGTTGTAGAACGCCCCCCCGGTCAGGCCGATGGCCTTCATCAGGCCAGCGACGCCAGTGGCATTGAAGCCGCCGCGCTTGGCCAGGGCGCCGCTGCTCTCCAGCAGTTTCTGCCGGGTTTGTTCCTTGTGGGTGGTGGAGTAGCGCACGCCGACCTTCTCCGTAGCACTGACTTGACGAAGCCTGGATCATAGCATAGCGTTCGTTTACTAAATGATCGTTTACCAATGGAGGCGATGGATGACCCAGGGCAAGAAAGTGGTGTTGGTAGTAGGGGCCGGTGATGCCACCGGCGGAGCGATTGCCAAGCGTTTTGCCCGCGAGGGCTACATCGCCTGCGTGACCCGGCGCAGCGCCGACAAGCTGCAGCCGCTGGTGGACGAGATTCGTGCCGCGGGTGGCGAGGCGCATGGCTTTGCCTCCGATGCACGCAAGGAAGAGGAGGTGGCGGCGCTGGTTGAACAGATCGAAACTACCCTCGGCCCGATCGAGGCGTTCGTGTTCAATATTGGCGCCAACGTGCCGTGCAGCATTCTCGACGAGACCGCACGAAAGTACTTCAAGATCTGGGAAATGGCCTGCTTCGCCGGCTTCCTGACCAGTCAGGCCGTGGCCCGGCGCATGGTGACCCGTGAGCGCGGAACCATTCTGTTCACCGGCGCTACCGCCGGCCTGCGCGGCGCTGCCGGCTTTGCCGCGTTCGCCGGGGCCAAACATGGCATTCGCGCCCTGGCGCAGAGCATGGCCCGCGAGCTTGGGCCGCGTAATATTCATGTCGCCCATGTGGTGGTGGACGGCGCCATCGACACCGCGTTCATCCGCGACAGCTTCCCCGAGCGTTATGCGCTCAAGGAGCAGGACGGCATCCTTGACCCCGCACACATTGCCGACAGCTACTGGTTCCTGCACGCACAGCCGCGTGATGCCTGGACCTTCGAACTCGATCTGCGGCCGTGGATGGAACGCTGGTAAGCCTCCGATAACAACAAGGACTCTGAACCATGAGCAAAACCGTCGAATTCTTCTTTGACCTGGGCAGCCCGGCCAGTTACCTGGCCTGGACCCAACTGCCGGCGCTGTGTGCCCGCCACGATGCGCAACTGCTGTACCGGCCGATGCTGCTGGGCGGGGTGTTCCAGGCCACCGGCAATGCTTCGCCAGCAATGGTGCCGGCCAAGGCGCGCTACGTGTTTGCCGATTTTCAGCGCTATGCCAAGCGCTATGGCGTGACCCTGGCGTTCCCGCCGGGCTTTCCGGTCAATACCCTGGGGCTGATGCGCGGCACCATGGCTGTGCAATTGTTTCAACCTGAGCGCTTCGAGGCTTACCTCGATGCGCTGTTTCCGGCGATGTGGGTGCAGCAACGCAACCTGGGCGATCCGCAGGTGTTGGCAACGGTGTTGCGCGAAGCAGGCTTCGATCCCGAGCAGTATCAAGCCTGGAGCGCAGATCCAAAGGTCAAGGCGGCACTCAAGGAGGCCACCGAAGAGGCCGTGCGCCGTGGCACGTTCGGCGCACCCACATTCTTTGTCGGTGAGCAGATGTTCTTCGGTCAGGACCGCCTGGAGTTCGTTGAAGCGGCATTGGCTTGAATGGGTACAGTCAAGTGATACGGTATTATTTTCAGTAACTGTATGGTCGGCCTAGAGCAGGACTCCGCTAGTGTCAGTGCAGCCCACAAGAAAAAATCTGGATGCCTGCCATGCTCAGCTCAATCGACCTGATAACCGCCTTCGTGCTGTTCGCCTTCGTGTCTTCGATCACCCCGGGGCCCAACAACACCATGTTGCTGGCCTCCGGGGTGAACTTTGGCGTGCGCCGTTCGATTCCGCACGCCTTGGGCATCAGCGTGGGCTTCATGGTCATGGTGCTGGCGGTGGGCTTTGGCCTCGGTGAAGTGTTCAAGGCCTATCCGCCGATCTATACCGTGCTGCGCTATGTCGGCGCGGCCTACTTGCTGTACCTGGCGTGGAAAATCGCCACCTCCGGGCCTTTGTCGGTCAGCAACCCCGAGAGCCGCAAACCGCTCGGCTTCTGGGGCGCGGCGGCGTTTCAATGGGTCAACCCCAAGGCCTGGGTCATGGCGGTGGGGGCAATCACTACCTACACGCCAGCCCAGGGCTACGTCACCAACGTAATCGTCATCGCCACCGTGTTCGCCCTGGTCAACCTGCCCAGCGTGTGCGTCTGGGTGATGTTCGGCAGCGCTTTGCGTACAGTGCTGCAGAACCCGCGCTGGTTAATGCTGTTCAATGTCCTGATGGCGGCGTTGCTGGTGATATCCCTTTACCCACTGCTCTTTGTAGAATCGAGTTTTTCCTGAATGAGTACGCTGGCACATGCAGTTGATTCCCTGGTCCCATGACACAAGTGCCGGCTTTACCTTGCGCGGCTGGCGCTCACCCGCCAGCGGCAAACCCTTGCTGCATTTTCTCCACGGCAACGGCTTTTGCTGTCTGGTCTACCAGCCAATGCTGGCGCGCCTGGCAGAACACTTCGACCTCTGGCTGTGTGATGTCCAGGGCCACGGCGACAGTGACCATGGCGGCCCGTTTCAGGGCTGGAACCGTACCGCAGAACTGGCTATCGAGGCCTTCGAGGCGGGCCGTGGCGAATACGCCGAGGTGCCGCGCTTTGCCGTCGGCCACAGTTTTGGCGGGGTGCTTACAGGGTTGATGCTGGCGTATCGGCCACAGTTGTTCCAGCGCGCGGTCCTGCTCGATCCGGTGCTGTTCAGCCGCTCGATGATGGGCATTATGGGCGCCGCTGCGCTGGTTGGCCTGCACCGTCGTCACGCCTTGGCGCGCAAGGCCGCGACCCGCCGCAGTCATTGGCCGGACCGTAGCGCCGCACGTGCCTCGCTGGAGGGGCGGGGGATCTTCAAGGGCTGGAACGAGCATGCGTTGCAGTCGTATATCGAACATGCCATCGGCGATTGTGGCGAAGGCGTGGTGCTCAAGTGCAGGCCAAGCCGTGAAGTGGAGATTTTCAGTTCATTCCCGCGGCGCATGTGGGCTTCGCTGACCCGGGTGAAGACCCCGAGCCAGGTACTCTACGGCGAAACCACCTATCCCTTCGTGCCACAGTCGGTGCAGCGCTGGGCGCAGGACAATCGGCAGGTCAGCGCCGAGCAAGTGCCGGGCGGACACTGCTTCATGCAGGAAGATCCTGCGGCCTGCAGCGAGCGGGTCACGGCATTCTTGCTGCAGCAATAGGGTGAGGCCGATCGCGGGGCAAGCCCGCTACCACCGGGTTAGATGTCATATATCGGACGGATTTATTCGCCGTAGATGTCAAATTTGAAGTAGTGATCCTGAATACGTTTGTATTCGCCGTTTTCGCGGATGGCTAGCAGAGCCTTGTTGAAACGCTCGACCAAGGTTTTGTCGCCCTTGCGGACTGCAATGCCGACGCCGTCACCGAAGTATTTAGGGTCTCTTAAGGGGTGGCCTGCAAAGGCATAGCCCGAAGCGCCGGGGGTGTCGAGAAATCCGAACTGAACGGCGACGTCGTCACCCTGAACTGCTTCGAGACGGCCGGCAATCAGGTCCAGGTAGGCTTCGTTGAGTGATGTGTAACGGACCACCTCAGCGCCTGCGGGCGCGAGGACTTGCGTGGCAAACCGGTCGTGAATTCCCGCGCGCTGTACACCAACTCGTTTGCCAGCCAAGCCCGAGAAATTGCTACCCAGGTCGGCACCTTCGCGCATCACCAGGCGGCCAGCTGCCTGATAGTAACGATTGGTGAAATCGACGGACTTTTTCCGTTCCTCACTGATGGTCAGCGAAGAAATGATGGCGTCGACTTTCCTCACCCTCAGCGAGGGGATCAGTCCATCGAATTCCTGCTCGATCCACTGGCATTTGACCTGCATTTGCGCGCACAGCGCGTTGCCGATGTCGTAATCAAATCCGGTGATGTCACCGCTATCGGTTTTTGAGGCGAAGGGCGGATAAGCCGCTTCGATGCCTATTCGAAGGCTGTCGACGGCGTTTACTTGTGAAGACAGCAGAAGCGCAAATGCAGTGCTGGATAGCAGAACGGAAAGCTTTTTTATTTTCATGATTTCGCTCCGGGTGATGCACATCTCGCACACTCGCAGTGGCGGCGCGAGAGCAGGGGAGAATCAGGTGATTAGCCTTGCATTGATGCCAGAGCACAGCTGGAGATCTGTGCATCCTGTACAGCCACACCGGTCAGGTCGACCAGCGTGATCTGCTCGTCGTTGTCACGGCCCTGCGCGCGGCCGGCCAGCAAGGCGCCAAGCTCGGCCAGCTGGCTGTCGCGGATCAAACCTGCTTTCAGAGCATGCGAGATCTCGCCGTACTGACTGCACTGATAGAGGGAGTCGACGACGATACGGTCGGCACGTGCGACCAACGCTGCGTCCAGTTCTTGCTTGCCCGGTGCGTCAGCGCCTACGGCCGTAATGTGGGTGCCAGGCTGGACCCACTCGCTCTTGATTAGCGGCTCACGCGATGGAGTAGCGCAGACAATCAGGTTGGCGGCCCGGGCAAGATCTTCCGGGTTACGGGTCTTCTGGACTTCATAGCCCAGAGCACTGGCAAAGGATTGGTATGCTTGAAGTTCGGCATCGTCACGACCCCACACAACGACTTCGCGGCAGTCCGTGACAGCCTGCAGATGCTCAAGCTGCATACGGGCCTGCATGCCGGCACCCAGGATGCCAATTGCCTTCACATGGCGAGGCGCCAGCAGGCGGGCGGCGATCCGCCCGGTCAGTGCCGTGCGGATACAAGTCAGCCAACCCTCATCCTGCAGCAGTGCCAGTGGCTGCCCAGTGGTGGCAGACAACACCATCATCAAGCCGTCGTTACTTTCCAGACCTTTGGCTGGATTGTCATAGAAGCCCGTGGAGATTTTCACGGTGAAAGTATCGCTGCCCTGGACATAGGCAGATTTGACGCAGCAGTCGCCGTTTGCTTCAGCAAACGAAAATGCCTGTACAGGCGGTACCTGCACCTTGCCGTTGGAGAAAGCGATAAAGCCTTCTTCCAGGCGCTTTACCGCCAGTTCCAGGTCGAGCTGTGAAACGATCTGCTGCTTGCCGAAGACTTTCATTGAATGGCTCCGAGGAATTTTTCGAGGAGGATGTTGCGACCGCAAATGACCACCGCCACACGCTTGCCGCGGTATTCCTGCGCCAGTTTCTTCATGCCGGCCACCGCGACACCGGCGGCGCCCTCGATGATCCAGCGTTCGCAGGCTGCGACATCGCGCATCGCCGATTTGATCTCTTGCTCGCTGACCAGCACCGTGCGGGTCAACAAGGCTTGGCAAAGCGCAAAGGTGATGCTGCCTGGCTCGATGCCACCGGCCGTGCCATCGGAGATAGTGTCTTTTTCTTCGATCTCGATGATTTCGCCGGCTTCGAGAGAGCGTTGCAGGGTCGGCGCGTTCGCTGGCCAGCAACCGATGATGTCGATCTTGGGGTTCAGGGTTCGCAGCGCTGCACCAATGCCGGAGATCATGCCGCCGCCACCTACCGCCACGAAAACCGCATCAAGGTCTGGGGCCTGTTCGAACAGTTCGATCCCTATGGTGCCCTGGCCGGCAATGATGTCTGCGTCGTTGTAGGGGGAAACGAAGGGTTTGCCTTGCACAGACGCCTGGCGTGCGGCTTCCAGTTCCACACTCAGCGGATCAAGGTCCAGGCTGATTACTTCTGCGCCGAGGGCGCGCATGGCATCCAGCTTGTAAGCAGAGGCTGAAGTTGTGGTGTAGACGGTTACGGGAACCCCCAGCACCTTGCCGGCAAGCGCGAGGCCTTGGCCGTGGTTGCCAGAGGAAGCCGTGATTACCCCCAGCTGACGCTGCACTTGCGGTAGCAGGCGGATCTTGTTGCTGGCACCGCGGAACTTGAACGAGCCGGTATGTTGCAGGTGTTCGCACTTGAGGTAGACCTCGCACCCTGTCAGGGCGCAAAGCCGTGCGCTGTAGGTCAGAGGCGTAACCGCTACTTCGGGACGCAGGGCCTTATGCGCTTGGGCGATTGCTTCATACAACGACGGCAGACTGTTGGCATCAACGGACATATCGAATCTCCTTGGTGAATCAGAAGTGATTGAGAAGCTGGCCGGATCGGCGATTGGGTAGCGGTTCAACGCCAGCGAGCAGTCCCACGCGTTGTCCCGCGCGAACCAGCTTGAACAGCGGCTGAACCACGACCACCCCATCCACATCACTGAAGATGGGCACTCGAGGTGTGCCGATTGCTGCATCCACCGGCACCAGCTCAGCGATCAATTCCCCTTTGGAAATCGACTCGCCGGGCCGCTTCTTCCAGACCAGCAGTCCATGCCCTGGAGACGGCAAGTGACTTGCTCCCTCTAGCGGATACACCTGTGGCACGCACCGCGCGCGTACCGGGGCGTCGAGGCGAAGCAATCCCTCGCTGGCGAGGAAATCGAGAATGCCCAGGGCATCTTCGCGGGCGAGTTGATCATTCACATCCGCTTGCCCTCGCAACTCGATGCTTGCTGCAAACGGCCGCTCCTCAGCGCTGCACAGGCCTTTCTCAATGAGCCAGTCCCACGGGCGATTGCACGATTCATCGAACGGCTGGCCACCTGCTGACGCCTCAAGAAACACGACCTTGATGTCCATGCACTCGGCCAGCTTCAGGGCTTGATTGCGCTGGGCCTGATTGGCGTAGAGGTGAAGTACACCGGCTGTGTCGCAATGCAGGTCCAGGACCAGGTCGTGCTGCAGTGCTTCGCCCAGCAACGACTGGCGAACGGCGCTCACCGTATCGGACGGTGTCAGTGCTGCCAGAGCGTGTTTGAGCCGTTGTGCAGGTGTCTTCGCCGCAGTTTCAGGGGCGCTGGACTGTGCTTCCAGCAAGGGCACCAGGTCCGGGAAGTTGCGGTTGAAGTTTTCACCGTTTGCCAGGTTGAAACGCCCTGTCCAGAACCCCAGCACGTTCTGGGTCATGCCGACCGGGTTGGCAAATGGACACAGCACGATGCGGCCGAGAATCCTGCCCTGCTGGTGAAGTTCCACCAGCATCTCCTGGAGATGCTGGATGACCAGCAAGCCGGGATGTTCATCGGCGTGCAGGCCTGCCTGGATGTAGGCGCTACGCCGACATCCAGCCCCGCTGAATTCATGGGTGTGCAGGCGGACCGTGTTACTCGGCCCGAGCGGCGGCAAGTCCGTGAAGCGGGTCTGAATAGGCATGGGTGTAGCATCACATTTGTGGAATTGGTGTCTACCGTAGACTTAATATCTCCTTGTGGCAAGAGAACGTACTGAGCCGTAAACCGCCAACTTGCTGGGAGTCAGAGGCACGTAAAAACAGAGAAAAGGCTCTAAATCGCTGGCTGAGTGGAGGCTGGGACTGCCGGGGCAGGGGGTAGACTAAAATTCTTGTGTGGAAAAAATTTTGTCTACCAATGTTGTAGAAGTGAGTAACTCCTTCGGCTGCTGCGGTGTGCGCTAGCCCCGTAGCGCTTTCAGATACTTGTAAACGGTCGCACGCCCCATGTTGAGTACATTGGCGACGTAATCGGCGCCGCTGCGCCCGTCAAACGCACCTTCGGCAAAGAGCGCTTCCACCAGGTTGCGCTTGTCCTTGATCTTCAGGGTGCGCAGCGACAGGTTGTGTTGTTGAAGCCAGGCATGCAGGAAGGTATTGATACGTTCCTGCCAATCATCCTTGAACAGCGTGTCGGGCTGCGGAATCAGGCGGTGAACCTGGAAGAATGCTTCCAGCGCCAGGTGTGCCTGTTCCAGAACAGAGAAATTCAGGTTGATACAGAGCAGATACTCAGCGTTGCCCTGCTGGTCATAGAGCACACTGGTGATGGAGCGGATTTTCTGCCCGTTCCAATTGATTTTTTCATAGGGGCCGATGCTTGGCGTGCTGCGAAAATCGCCCAGCTCCTGGTCCAGTGCCGAGTCATCGCCGAGTTTACGCTTGGAGAAATTGTTCGCTATGTGCACGACCGTCTGGCTCTGCACTTCATGAACGATGACTTCCGCATGGGGGAACAGCAACGTTGCAATACTGTCAGCCACAACCTTGTAGTTTTCGATGTTCTTCATTAGTTAGCTGACTGATTGATTCAGATAGTTGAGTGGCTGTGCACTGAAGACGATTTGAGGTCGCGACGTCGTAGCTGGATTGTCCATGGTGGACTCAAAAACTACGCATTTCAAGGTGTGAGCGAGCACCCGGTGGGGGGGCTCGCCCCGCGATATCAGGTGATATCACTGACCTCAAATTCTTTCGCCAGAAAATCCAGCAAGCTGCGCACGCCTGGCAGCAACCCCCGGCGCGAGGCGAATACCGCGTGCAGCACGCCGCACTCCGGTGCCCACTCAGGAGTGACCCTGACCAGTTGGCCGCTATCGAGTTCATCACGCACCACCACCAACGGCACATGAACCACACCAACGCCAGCCACTGCTGCCTCGCGCAACATCAGCAGATCGTCGGTAACCAGTCGCGGTTGATGGCGCAGGCTGGCGCGAGCGCCATCAGGACCGACCAGCTCCCAGTGATAGTCCCGCTGCGGTTTGCCCCAGTGCAAACTCGGCAGGCTGGCAAGGTCGGCTGGTACCGGACGTGTCGGCAGGCGCTCGCGCAGCTCGGGTGAGGCCACCAGGCACTGGGTGCTGTGGGCCAGGGTTTTCATCACCAGGTCACTGCTTTCCAGCGGCGGCACGCGCACCCGCAAGGCGATGTCGATGCCTTCCTGAATCAGGTCGACCTGGCGGTTGGTGCTTTCAATGTGCAGTTGCACCAACGGGCACTGGACCATGAAGCGGGTCAGCATGGCGCCCACCCAGAAATCCAGCAGGGCAGTCGGGCAGCTCAGGCGCACGATGCCCTGGGGTTCGGCACGGTTGCGCTCGATCAACTCGGCGGCGCCTTCGGCTTCCACCAGCATCGCCACACAGTGGCGGTAATAGGCCTGGCCGATTTCGGTGACCGAAAAGTGTCGGGTCGAGCGCTGGATCAGGCGCACGCCGAGACGTTCTTCCAGCCCGGCGATACGCCGGCTGAGTTTTGACTTGGGCATGTCCAGGGCACGACCAGCAGGGGCAAAGCCACCGTGATCGACGACCTGGGCAAAGTAGTAAAGGTCGTTGAGGTCTTCCACCAGTGTTCTCCATATGGAACGCTGAAGACAGTTTAACTGATCTACCGCCGATGTCGTTGCGCTCGTATGGTTATAGCCATCCACGAGAGGAGACATCTCATGAAAAAGATCCAAGGCGTCTACAGCAGCCCCAACCCGCACTGGGTCGGCGATGGCTTCCCGGTACGCAGCCTGTTCACCTACGACAACCTGGCTCAGCACATCAGTCCGTTCTTGTTGTTGGACTATGCCGGCCCCCACGACTTCACCCCGACCACGGCGCGTCGTGGTGTCGGCCAGCACCCGCATCGCGGCTTTGAAACCGTGACCATCGTCTACCAGGGCGAACTGGAGCACCGCGACTCTACCGGTGCCGGTGGCCTGATCGGCCCGGGCGATGTGCAGTGGATGACCGCGGCCAACGGCATCCTCCATGAAGAGTTCCACTCGCCGGCGTTCGCCGCCAAGGGCGGCACCCTGGAGATGGTCCAGCTGTGGGTCAACCTGCCGGCCAAGGACAAATCGGCAGCAGCCGGTTACCAGACCCTGCTCAGCAGCGACATTCCTGTCGTGCCCCTGGGCGCCGGTAGCGGCAGCCTGCGGGTGATCGCCGGTGAATTCCGTGGCCACCAGGGCCCGGCGCAGACCTTTTCGCCGATGGACGTCTGGGACCTGCAGCTCAAACCTGGCGCACCGGTGCGCCTGCCCAGCGCGGCAGGGCGCAGCACGGCATTGGTGGTGTTGCGCGGCAAGCTGCTGGTCAATGGCGAGCGGGCCGTCGGCCCGGCGCAGCTGGTGCTATTCGACCGTGCCGGTGACGAACTGTTGCTGGAAGCGCAGACCGAAGTGTCGGTGCTGCTGCTCAGCGGCGAGCCACTGGACGAGCCGATCGTCGGTTACGGCCCGTTCGTGATGAACAGCGAGGCGGAGATTGCCGAGGCCTTCGACGACTTCCGTGCCGGTCGTTTCGGCCAGATGAATGGGTCGGGCGGTTCTCGTCACGACAACTAGTATCAATAACCCGAAGGTCGCCCGACGGGTGGCCTTCGACCCGGCTGCGAGCACAACTTGCAGCCAGCCCCCAAGGAGAATGTGTCATGAGTACATTTGCCAACGTTGCCAATTTCAATGGCCAGGTCCCGCGTATCGATCCTGATAACGCCGCGATGCTGCTGATCGACCACCAGAGTGGTCTGTTCCAGACGGTCAAGGACATGCCCATGACTGAACTGCGGGCCAACGCCATTACCCTGGCCAAGGTCGCCAGCCTGGCCAAGATCCCGGTGATTACCACGGCCTCTGTGCCGCAAGGCCCCAACGGCCCGCTGATTCCGGAAATCCATGAAGCTGCGCCGCATGCCAAATATGTTGCGCGCAAAGGTGAAATCAACGCCTGGGACAATCCGGAGTTCGTCAAGGCGGTCGAGGCTACCGGCAAAAAGCAACTGATCATCGCTGGCACCATCACCAGTGTGTGCATGGCCTTCCCGAGCATCAGCGCGGTCAGTGCCGGTTACCAGGTATTTGCGGTGATCGACGCCAGCGGCACCTATTCGAAGATGGCTCAGGAAATCACCCTGTCGCGCATCATGCAGGCCGGTGTAGTACCGATGGACACCGCTGCGGTGTGCTCGGAAGTCCAGCGCACCTGGAACCGCCCGGACGCACAACAGTGGGCTGAAGCCTATAGCGCAGTGTTCCCGCACTACCAACTGCTGATCGAAAGCTACCTCAAGGCGCAACAGGTCGCCAAAGAAAACGAACAACTGGATTCGGCACGCTGATCCCTCATGTCCGGTGCCACTGGGTGCCGGTCTACCCACGCAAGGAGTAACACCATGAGCAAGCCCTACGTTCGTCTGGACAAAAACAACGCTGCTGTTTTGCTGGTCGATCACCAGACCGGTCTGCTGTCGCTGGTGCGCGACATCGATCCGGACAAGTTCAAGAACAACGTGCTGGCTGTGGGTGACCTGGCCAAGTATTTCAACCTGCCCACCATCCTCACCACCAGCTTTGAAACCGGCCCCAACGGCCCGCTGGTACCCGAGCTCAAGGCGCAGTTCCCGGAGGCGCCGTACATCGCCCGTCCAGGCCAGATCAACGCCTGGGACAACGAAGATTTCGTCAAGGCGGTCAAGGCCACCGGCAAGAAGCAACTGATCATCGCTGGCGTGGTGACAGAGGTGTGCGTGGCCTTCCCGGCACTGTCGGCCCTGGCCGAAGGTTTTGAAGTATTCGTGGTCACCGACGCTTCGGGTACCTTCAACGCGCTGACCCGCGATTCGGCCTGGGACCGCATGTCGCAAGCCGGCGCCCAGCTGATGACCTGGTTCGGCCTGGCCTGTGAGCTGCACCGCGACTGGCGCAACGACATCGAAGGCCTGGGCACGCTGTTCTCCAACCACATCCCGGACTACCGCAACCTGATCACCAGCTACAACACCCTCACCAACGGCAAGTAACGCCGTTTCACCTGTCAGCGGCCGGGCACTTGCGTTGCCTGGCTGTTGTCGTTTCTGCCTGCTGAAATCGATACTGGCAAAGCCTGCGGCAATCGGGCGATGATCCACCAATGAATCATGTCCCTGCCATGCACGGTTACCGGCGCCGTTTACGGCCCGACTGTTTGCTGACTTTCTGGCTGAACTACCAGCCGCCTTTGCACTGGCCTTCGCTGCTGGGATTTCTGTCTGCACGCTGTATTGCCGGTATCGAGACGGTGCAAACCGGTGTGTATGCGCGCAGTGTCGTCGTGGCTGGTCGCCACGCGGTGATTCAGGTCAGCAAGGCGCGCGGGCATCGCTTGAAACTGACGCTTAGCGGTGTGCCTGCAGCGGCGCTACCCGGTTTGATCGCCCGGGTGCGGCGGGTGTTTGACCTGAATGCGCAACCTGCGCGGATCGAGGCGCAACTGGGCACGGATCCGTTGATGGCGAGGCTGATCGCTGTTCGGCCAGGATTGCGTGTGCCCCAGGGTTGGGACGGTTTCGAGCAGGCCATGCGTACCGTATTGGGTCAGCAGATCAGCGTGGCCGGGGCGATGACCCTGGCTGCGCGGATGGTGGCTCGCTATGGCCAGCCGTTGTCGTCGCCGGTCGCTGAAGCAGCAGGGCTGAGCCATGTGTTTCCGGTACCTGCAGCCGTGGTCGATGAGGATCTGAGTGTTCTCGGCATGCCCCGTTCGCGCGCCGTGACATTGTCGACCCTGGCCCGGGCATTACTCGATGAACCGAATCTGTTGCGCCCGGGCGCCGACCTGGACAGCTGGGTGCAGCGCCTGTGCCAATTGCGCGGGATCGGCCCGTGGAGCGCTCAGTACCTGGCCTTGCGTCAACTGGGTGCCAGCGATGCCTTGCCGTTGGGTGACGTCGCTCTGGTCAAGGCCTTGCGCCTGCTGGAAGGGCCCGAAGTGCAACTGGCGGATCGCGCCCGGGCCTGGCGCCCATGGCGTGCTTATGCGGCCCAGCACCTGTGGGCGTCATTGAGCTGATTCAACTGGACTGGCGCCATTTAACTTCGGTAATGCCATGACGTTCGGCCAGCGGCTGACTGACTTTCTTCACCTTCTCGCGCCCGTAGCGACCGATACGGCCAACCCCGGCGTCGCAACTTGCCCAATGCCAGGCTTCGGCGCTGTCCATCGTTTCGGCGCGGATGATGAATGACTTGTGATCGCCGTGCAGTTGATAGTCGATGACGAAAAGTTTTGCGTTGTTCATAAGGCTTTAAAGATCCTTTCAGTGCAGTGACCGAGAACATCCCTTCAATGTTGTTAGTGAGTCCTACAAGGCTGGAAAAATTCCATCGGATTGCAACCGCTGGGGCGTTTAACTTCGCTCCAGGTAAGGCTCAAGGCAGTTAGCCTCTGGTTGATTGCTGCACTGCATGAAGGTGCTGGCGCCGGATCAGCATTTTCAATTGGCGGTGAGGGCCCGTTCGGTAGTAACTGAGCAGTCGGAGCCTCCGACACGAGGATCGAACGATGTCACTGATTGGCGTTTCCAACCTTGAATTACGCCAGCTTATCGAGCAGGCGTTTCTGCCTGACCGTTGTGTGGTGTCCTGCACCGACGGTGAACACTTGACCATCCAGTTAGGGCAGGGGGACAGCCTGGATGATTGCCTGACGGTCACCGGCATTGGTGTGCATAGCCTGACCACTTGTCACGAACTGGCGGCCCTGGTTGCGCAGGTGCGTGAAGAGCAACGCCTGGGACGCAGTCACATTCCGTTCCAGTCCCAGACTACTGCCTGAACCGTTGCTGTTGCCCGACCCTGACT
Source organism: Pseudomonas alkylphenolica (assembly GCF_000746525.1). Taxonomy (NCBI): domain Bacteria; kingdom Pseudomonadati; phylum Pseudomonadota; class Gammaproteobacteria; order Pseudomonadales; family Pseudomonadaceae; genus Pseudomonas; species Pseudomonas alkylphenolica. The sequence goes on along the minus strand of NZ_CP009048.1, from coordinate 3,160,586 downwards.
GGCCGGGCTCAGCTGTATCCGTTCGCCGTCGAGGTTGATAGAGAAAGCAATAAGCGAACTCAGGTTTGCAGCAACTGCAAGGTCCTGGGATCGGGTTGCGCGTCATAGAACTGCTCCAGCGCGGCCTTGAACAAGGGATGATCGGGTTCGACGCTGGCAAACAAGGTGAGGCAGGAGCGCAGCTTCAGATCGTCAGTGTGACCAAGGATTTGCACAGCGCTTTTGTCCGTGTGCTGCAAGATTGCGGCGATGCATTGTTCCAGGCGGGCACGTAAAACCTCATGGCGCAGATACGCACGGGCTTCGTCAGCAGATTGCAGGGCATAGCGTTCGGCCATTTCGCTGTGACCCAGGCCCTCCAGTTGGGGAAAGATGAACCATATCCAGTGGCTGGTTTTCCGCCCGGCCTGGAGTTCAGCCAGGACCCGGTCAAGGAAAGGGTCCTGGGCGTCGACGAAGCGCTGGAGGTTGAAGAGGGCTGGCATGCTGGTCTCCTGAAGGCGAGGTCGAGACGGATCTGTTCACGCTCTGTGCCTGGGCAGTGGCTACGATCTGTCTCGAAGCGCTTGCCCGCTATTGCAACTCAAGCTGCAACTGCAATCCGCCGTCTTCACATCGTCTGTGATAGTGAATGATCCCGCGATAAGTACGACCTTCCCAGACAAACGCCACGCTATGCGAGCGCTCAAGCTTGGCCGGTACTGGCGCCCGGACTTGCATCCGTAGGCCAGGCAGGCCATTGAGGTTCAACGGCGCCACTTGCACCTGGCACTCGGCACTATGGGCGACAGGGCCGAACAATGTGTCCTGGACAAAATCGAGCCGCAGGCAGGTCGGGCACGCCGGGCTGACCTTTCTCATGTCAGACACCTCCTTCAGTGCTTGCGGTGCGTGTTCTGTAGTTGCCTGGCCACTTCGAGGTGATGCTGCAGGTTCGGCAACTGATTGGTTTTAGTGTGATCCTTGATCATCTGCTCGGCAAACGCCTTTACCGAAGTGGGCGTTCAATCGGCTTGTCCGAACCGCCTCATCCGCGGTTGAGCAAGCGCTGCAAGTGCTGTTTCACCGCTGGCCATTCCGAGTCGATGATGCTGAGCTACTGATCCGCCATGAGCGGATCGGTAGTCAGCAGCGCGAGTCCTGGTCAGCCCGAGGTTTGTCTTTCACGTTCGCGCAGCGCTGTCACCGTCTCACCGCCGACCCCCCAGTTGTCGGTCGGCACTTCCTCGATTACCACAAAGGTCGAGGCCGGTGGCTTGTTCAGCACCTGAAACAACAGCTCGGTAGTTCCTTCGATCAGTGCGCGCTTTTGCTCGGCGCTGACGCCTTCCTGGGTGACCCGAATATGAACATAGGGCATGACGGTTTTCCTCCGATTGCTTACCAGACACCTGTAGCCGAACCACCATCCACCGCCATGACGGTTCCGGTGACGAAACGCGAGTCGCTCAAGTAAAGCACAGCATCGACAACGTCCTGAGGAGTACCGATCTGTCCGGTCGGGGCCAGGGCCTTGAGCGCGTTGCGCACCTGCGGGTCATCGCCATGCAGTGGGGTATCGATGATCCCCGGTGCCACGCCATTGACCTGTACTTGCGCAGACGCCAGTTCCAGCGCCAGGGCGCGTACCGCCTGGTTCAAGCCGCCCTTGATCAGTACCGGCAGCAGCGCCGGTACCTTGGTATTGGGTTGCAGGGCGATGGAGGCGGTGATGGCGATGATCTGCCCGGCGCCGTTTTGAGTCATGTGCCGTGCAGCCGCCTGGGCGGGATAAACGAAGCCTTTGAGGTTGGTGTCGACGATGGCCTCGATGTCAGCCGGGGTGTACTCGGCCACCGGCTTGGCGATGAAGATACCGGCATTGTTGACCAGCACGTCGACCTTGCCGAAGGCTTCAATGGCCTGGGCGAACAGTCTTTCGGCCGTTTGCGGCTGGGAAATGTCGCCTTCCACCAGGAGGAAATTTGCCGGATTGCCCAATTTATCCGCGGCTTCCTGCAAGCGCGCCAGGGTACGGGCGTTGCCGACTACATTGTCGCCGCGCTCAAGGTAGGCTTTGGCGATGGCGAAACCCAGACCGCTGGAAGCGCCGGTGACGATGACGGTTTTGCTGGCTTGCATGATCGATGTCTCCAAAAGGCCGGGCGGTAGGCCCGGTAGGTGGAGCTCACTGTAATTGGCAAGCATCACTTGAAAAATGCTGCTCATGGAACTTGAATAGATACTCCATGTAACTAATCGAGCGACCATGACGCGCCTTTTCGATGATTTTCAACTGGGCAGTATCGAGCTGTTCTGTCTGGCGGCTGAAACCAGCAGTTTCACCGGTGCCGCAACCCAGGCCGGGATCACTCCGGCGGCGGTGAGCCGCTCGGTGGCGCGTCTGGAAGAACGGCTGGGCGTGCGTCTGTTCGTACGTACCACCCGCCAGATGCGCCTGACCGAAGGTGGGCGCGGATACTACGAACAATGCCGTCAGGCCCTGACGCAACTGGCCGATGCCGAGCGAGAGGTCAGCGGTTCGCAGGTGGTGCCGTCCGGTTTGTTGCGCATCAGCATGCCGACACCCTACGCCCATTACCGACTGCTGCCGCGCCTGCCATTGTTTCGTCAGCGCTATCCGCAGGTGCGGATCGATGTGCACGTCAGCAACCGCAACATCGACTTTGCCGATGAGGGCTATGACCTGGCGATCCGCGGGCGCGAACCTGCCGATTCGAACCTGATCGCCCGCCGCCTGGAGGATGCCGAGCTGGTGGTGGTGGCGACACCCGACTACCTGCGCCGCGCGGGGACGCCAGGGACGCCGCAGGACTTGCTCGATCATCAATGCATCCAGTTCGAGCTGCCCAGCAGCGGTCGTCCCAGCACCTGGTCTTTTCGCGTTGGCGGTAAACCGATGGAGCTGCAAACCTCAGGTAGTTACACCTGTCTGGAGGACTTTCTGGCAACCGTCACCCTGGTGAAAAGCGGCGCCGGGTTGATGCAGGCCTATCGATTCACCGTGCAACAGGAACTGGACAACGGGCAGTTGGTGGAGGTGCTCAGCGACTTCGGCGGTGCCTCGCGACCGTTCATGCTTATCTATCCGCATGCCCGGCATGTGCCGTCGCGGGTCAGGGCAATGATCGATTTCCTGTTGCACAACGACGATACGCACTCATCACGCCCGCAGCCATGAACCGGCAAGCCTGCTTTAATGAATCAGACCTTCGTGCCCCTGACTCACTTCACAGAGCATGCGCCCATGGAACGTCTCACTGCCAAAGACTTTGCCCCTGAACTGCTCGAACTCTATGACTACTACGCCCACGGCCAGATCAACCGCCGTGAGTTTCTCGACCGCGCAGCGGCGTTCACCCTGGCGGGGATGACCGCCAGTGCCTTGTTGGCCTCCTTGAGCCCCAACTACGCGCTGGCCCAACAAGTAGCGGCCAACGATCCGGACATCATCGCCGAATATGTCACTTATCCTTCACCCAGGGGCCATGGTCAGGTCCGTGGTTATCTGGTGCGCCCGGCCAAGGTACAGGGCAAAGTGCCGGGGGTTGTGGTGGTGCATGAGAATCGCGGCCTGAACCCCTATATCGAAGATGTCGCACGGCGTCTGGCCAAAGCCGGTTTTGTTGCCTTGGCGCCCGATGGACTGACCTCGGTTGGCGGCTATCCGGGCGATGACGACAAGGGCCGTGCACTGCAGGAAAAGGTCGACCCGCAAAAGCTGATGAATGACTTCTTCGCCGCCATCGAATGGTTGATGAAGAACGAATACACCACCGGCAAGGTCGGCATCACCGGCTTTTGCTACGGCGGTGGTGTGGCCAACGCGGCAGCGGTGGCCTATCCGGAGCTGGGGGCGGCGGTGTCTTTCTACGGACGTCAGCCGGACACCAAGGATGTCGCGAAGATCAAGGCGCCGGTGTTGCTGCATTACGGCGAGCTGGACACCCGCATCAATGAGGGCTGGCCAGCCTACGAGCGGGCGCTGAAAGCGACGGGCAAGACCTTCGAAGCCTATTTTTATCCCGGCGCCAATCACGGCTTTCACAACGACACCACGCCGCGCTACGACGAAGCGGCGGCGAAGCTGGCCTGGGAGCGGACCCTGGATTGGTTCCGGCGCTACCTGGCATAGCGGCTGACAGCTACACATCTGGATACAGTCGACGCTTTGCCAAGCCCTCATCGTTCTGCTGGCATGTCCGCCTCAAACAGCAAGCCACGTCAGGAGACAGGCGATGAGAACCATGGTGGTAGGTGCCAGCAAAGGCTTGGGCAAGGCGTTGATCGAGGGCTTGGGAGAGGTGGGCGACACCCTGATCGGCGTGTCGCGCAGCAAGCCGCAAGGGCTCGACGCCCAACCCGGAGTGCAGGTTCAATGGGTTGCGGCCGACCTGACCCATCCCCGACAAGCCGCGCAGCAGCTGGAGCAGGCGGTGGCTGAACAGGGACTGGACACCTTGATCTACAACCTGGGGATCTGGGAACAGCGTGCTTTTGGCCCCGACTACGACTTTCTCGAAGATGACGAGGAGCAGATCGAAGCCATTGTCAGCTGCAACATCACCGCGACCCTGCTGGTCATCAAGCGCCTGCTGCCGACCCTGCTGCAAAGCACCCGCCCGCGTATCATTCTCACCGGCTCAACCTCTGGACTTGCCCGCAGCGGGCGTCCGGAAGTCACTTTCGGCGCGTCCAAGTTCGCCCTGCGAGGCATTGCCGATGCCTTGCGCGAGGGCTATCGCCAGCAGCACCTGGGGGTTACCTGCCTGAACCTGGGTTATCTGAACACCGATGACGCCCTGGCTATCCCGCGTGAGGTGGCTGAGCAGCAGGGTGAGGGGCAGTTGATCCCGGTACACGATGTGGTCCAGGTGGTGCGCATGGCCCTGAGCCTGTCGTCGGCCAGTTTTGTCAGGGAACTGACCTTGCCGGCGATACTGGACGAGCGCTTCTGACCTGTAGGAGCGGGCTTGCCCCGCGATAGCGGTTTGTCAGTCATATCGCTATCGCGGGGCAAGTCGAGACGTCGCACCGCCGCTCCCACAGGAGATCACCACTGATCCGCCCCTGCGCTCGCCAGGGCACGAAGCACTATCATGGATTGTTGCAACGCTACCAACGAGCGGGCCCCTTACCACTTAATGCAGTCATCCCGTGGCGTCGGACACGCTCGCCGCCCACTTTGCGGGAGACTCTGCCATGAAAGTCGTTGTGATCGGCGGTACCGGCCTGATCGGTACCCAGTTGTGCAACAACCTGCGTGCGAAGGGGCATGCGGTGCTTGCCGCATCGCCGCAAACCGGCGTCAATGCCCTGACCGGCGAAGGCCTGGAGCTGGCACTGGAAGGCGCTGATGTGGTGGTGGATGTGGCTAACTCGCCGTCGTTTGAAGACAGTGCAGTGTTACGGTTCTTCGAAACCTGCGGGCGCAATCTGTTTGCCGCCGAAAAGGCCCGCGGGGTGAAGCATCACATCGCACTCTGCGTTGTGGGCACCGAGCGCATGCTGGAAAGCGGGTACTTCCGCGCCAAGATGGCTCAGGAGGAGCTGATCAAACACGCCGGTGTGCCCTATACCATCCTGCGGGCCACGCAGTTTTTCGAGTTCATGGGCGCGATTGCCTACTCCGGTGCCGACGGCAACTGTGTGCGCGTGACCACCGCTGCACTGCAGCCGGTGGCCTCATCCGACGTTGCCCAGGTACTGGCCGACCTTGTCGACAAGCCTGCGGCCAATCGCACTTTCGAGGTAGCGGGGCCTGACCGTCAGCCGCTGGACCAGTTCGTGCGCAGTTATCTGCAGCACCAACAGGATCCCCGCGAAGTGATCGCCGATCCCCAGGCCGCTTATTTCGGCGCACCGATTGATGATCGCTCGCTGACGCCCGACGTCGATGTGATCATCGGCGGTCTGCATTTCCAGACGTGGTTGAAAAACACACCTGTCCAACACTGACACACAAGACCAGGAGAGCCCTATGCGCATCCAGTCATTGCTTGTGCTTGTACCTTTGATGGGCGTCACGGCTGTTCATGGCCAATCCCCGACAACCAGCGCGCCGCCGCCCACCGTAACCCCGGTGATGACCCAGGCGCTGCCCGACTACCCGGGCAAGGAAGTACTGATCCTGGAGGTGGCGTATCCGCCAGGGGGCGCCGACCCGGTGCACCGTCATGACGCGCATGGCTTTGTCTATGTGCTGGAGGGCTCGGTGGTCATGGGGGTGAAGGGTGGCAAGGAAGTCACCTTGATGCCTGGTCAGACCTTCCATGAAGGCCCGGCCGATATTCACACGGTCGGGCGCAATGCCAGCCAGGACAAACCGGCGAAGTTTGTGGTGTTTCTGCTCAAGGATGCCGACAAGCCGGCGGTGTTGCCGGCGCAGGAGCATCGCGGGGCAAGCCCGCTCCCACAAGGTTGGGTTAACACTGTGGGAGCAGGCTTGCCCCGCGATCATCTCAACGCCGCCAGCGCTGCAGCAGATTATCCAGGCTCAGTTTCCCGGCGCCATTGAGCATCAGCGGCACCAATGCCACCAGGTAGATCAACGGCAGCTTGTAATTGCCAAAGCCATGGTCACTGATCGAGTAGCCCTGCGCCAGCTCTGCCAGTCCCGACCAGTGCGCCGGCCAATGTACCGCGGCAATGGCCACCACGGTGACGATGAACAGCACCAGCGCAGAGAAGCGCGTCGCCAGGCCGATCAACAGCAACAACGCGCACAGCAATTCTGCCCACATCGACAGCTGCCAGTTGAAGCTGGCCGACAGCTGGTTGAACGGGAAAGGAAAGGCCGACTGGAGTTGTTCGAACCAGTTCGCGCCATTCCATTTTTGCCAGCCTGATTCGAAAAATTCCCAGGCCAGAAACACTCGCAAGGCGAGGTCGGCGCTCCAGGCGCCAAGACGGTCCAGGGGCGCGAACGGGGTAGTGATAGCGGTCATGACAAGTTCCTCGATCAGGACGCAAAGGCCACTGCTGCGCGGCGCACACGCAGAGCCAGCTTGGCGGTGAGTTTGAGGGCAATGGCGGCGAACATTGTCGAGAAAGCCAGCACATACCAGGCGCCCATGGGAATGCGTTTGTAGAACGACAGGCAGAACACCAGGGCAATGACCCAGGTACCGACACTGTGCAGTTGCTTCCAGGCCCGCGACCCGAGCAGGCGCATCGGTGCTTTGAACGAGGTCAAGGTCAGCAACAGGATGAACAGGTAACCGAAGGTGCCGGGCAGGCTTGAAGTGACCGTGCGCCCAGCCCAGAAAAGCGCTGGAAACTGCTGCGAATAGCGGTAGATCAACATCCCGTGCACGGTGTGCGAGAAGGCAAATGCCAGGCCCAGGTAGCGCCGCTCGCGCAGCAGCCGACGCGTTGCGTCACCCGGCAGCAGAATGGCCAGGGACGAGGCCAGGAAGGTCAGCAGGAACAAGGCGAACGAGCTGCGGGCGGTGGCGCGGATAGCACTGCGCAGGCCGTCCGCGGCCAGCGGCTGGGCGGCCAGGATCAGCGTGGTCATCGCCAGGGTCAACACGGCCAGCAGGCCGAACAGTTTCCAGCCGGAGGGCAAAGGGGGCAGTTTCATCAAGGGCTCCAGAGGCAGAGGGCACCGTCGGGGTGGCGGCGCCTTATCTGTCCGGGAGTGTTGCAAGGGCAGTTATCTGCAGTGTGTCGTCCACCGCCACTTATGTATCGCTATGTACTGAAAGCTTCAGACGCCACGCGCGGGCAACTCGATCTGTGCGCACAGGCCACCGCCGTCGCGATTGCTCAGGCTCAGACTGCCGCCGATGGCCTGGGTCAGTTGATGGGCGATGGCCAGGCCCAGGCCGGTGCCGCCGGTAGTGCGGTTGCGTGAGCCTTCGACACGGTAGAACGGCTTGAGCACCTCCTCAAGTTCATCGACGGGAATGCCGGGACCATTGTCCAGCACCCGGATCAAGGTACGCCGGCCTGCACCTGACTCCACTTCCAGTTGCGCGGCACCAGCGAACTTGAGGGCATTGTCGATCAGGTTGACCAGCACGCGGCGCAAGGCATGCGGGCGGGTGTCGATCACCGCGCCGGTGCTGGCCTCAAGCAGTACCTGCTGACCGCTGTCCTGGTAGTCGAGCACCAGGCTGTCGAGAAAGGCGTCGAGGTTGACCCGGCAACTGGCTTCGGTGCTGCCGTCGATGCTGCGGGCATAGGCTACGCCCTCGCGCACCAGGTGCTCCATGGCTTCCAGATCGCTCCAGAGTTTGTCTTTCTCGTGCGATGGGTCCATCACTTCGACCCGCAGCTTCATGCGCGTGATGGGGGTTTGCAGATCATGGGATATCGCCGCCAGCAGCTGCATGCGCTCCTTGAGGTAGGCGGCGATGCGCGCTTGCAATGAGTTGAAGGCCACGGCGGCGTAGCGCACTTCGCGCGGGCCGCTTTCATCCAGCAGCGGGCCCGGTGCATTGGGGTCGAGGCTGTCGACGGCGTGGGCCAGGCGGGTCAGCGGGCTGATGGCGGTCTTCACCGCCAGCCACGTGCACAGCAGCAACAGTGCCAGTTGAATCAGCAACACCACCGGCAACCAGGTCGATAACGGTATCGGCGCCGGCGTGACATCCACTGTCAGCGGTTTGCCGTCGGTCAGGCGCAGGTGCACCTGAAAGTGCGGATTCGCGCCGGGGAGGTTGTTGAAAATCAACGGGTACTGATGGCCGATGGCTTTGTCGATGGACTGGGCCGCCATCGGCGCGTCGGCCAATGACAGCGGCTGCCCCGGCTGGCCTTCATCTAGCCGGTAACGGTAGGTACGCCGCTCCAGGCGCGGCAGCCAGGCCTCGCGTTCCGCGGCGGGCAGGCGGTCGAGGATGGCTACCGAGGTGGACACGTCCTGCTCCAGGTTACCGAGCATCATCGAGCGTGAACTGATGTAGCGCTCGTAGAACTGAAAGCTGAACGACAATCCATAGGCCAGCACCAGCCCGGTGAAAAAGATCAGTGCCAGGCGCGAGGCCAGGGTGCGCGGCCAGCGCAGTGTTGCACTCATGACTGCGGCTCGACCATGTGTACGGGCAGCGAGAACACATAGCCCTCACTGCGCACGGTCTTTATATAGGCCGGCTCGCGGGCATCGTCCTGCAGGCGTTGGCGCAGGCGGCTGACCAGCAGATCGATGGAGCGGTCGAAGATATCCGCTTCGCGGCCTTGAGTGAGGTTGAGCAACTGCTCGCGGCTGAGTACTCGCTGTGGGTGGTCGAGGAACACCCGTAGCAAACGGTACTCGGCACCACTGAGGGCCACCAGGGTGCCGTCGCGGTCGAGCAGGTGACGGGCGGTGGTATCCAGGCGCCATTGGCCAAACGCGATCAAACGGCTGCTTTCGCTGAGGGTCAGGTTCGGCGGCAGCATCCGCGTACGGCGCAGCACGGCATTGATGCGTGCCAGCAGTTCGCGCGCCGAGAAGGGTTTGGTCAGGTAGTCGTCGGCGCCCATCTCCAGGCCGATGATGCGGTCGGTTTCGTCGTTGCGCGCGGTCAACATCAGCACCGGGGTAGCCTTGTGTTTACCGGCACGCAGCTCGCGACACAGCAACAGGCCGTCGTCGCCGGGCATCATGATGTCGAGGACGATCAGGTCGACCACGTTGGATTCCAGAAAGGCGCGCATCTGCCGACCGTCAGCAACGATGCTGGTGCGCAGCCCGTTCTTCTTCAGGTAGTTGCCTACCAGTTCTCTGATTTCGCGATCATCGTCGACGATCAGCACATGATCGATATGATCCATGCCCGGCTCCTGTTCAAGCGCATTGGCCTGAAGTGTACAGAGCCCGGTGGCGCTTGCCTGCCGGGGTTTGTATTGCAGTGTATCTGTTGTGCCGGCAGATACCTGAAGAGGCAATCCGGCGTGATCCGGACATATCGGCGATACCTTGGGCGCCTCAAATAGGTCTCAACGGGGAGGGCCCTTCCTCTCCGGCAGAGGGTGAGATTTTCACCCGGGAGACTCGACATGACTATCAAGACCCTGGCTCGCATCAGCCTGTTCGCCCTTTTCGGTTTCGGTGCCTTCAGTGCCTTTGCCGACAGCAGCATACCCGTGCAGAACTATCATTACGGCCAGCATCTGGACGTGAAGAAAGTCCTGTCCATCCACGAAAACAACAATGGCGAGGCCTGTGGCGTGGTCACCGCGAAGATGGACTACCTGGACTCCAAGGGCCAGCCGCACAGCCTGCAATACCAGACCTACGCCACCGGTGCCTGCCACGAAGGCGGTTAAGCACCCTCACGCAGAGAGCCGAGCATGTCATTGTCCACAACGCTGGGCGGCGCCTTGCGCCGCCTGAATCCAACCCGGCGCAAGGTTGGCATCGCCGCTGCGCTGGCCCTTTCCCTGATTGCTGTAGGCCTGGGCGGCCGCTTGCTGGCCGGTCCTTCGCAGCTGGACACCCTCGGACCCATGCCTGAATTGAGCGGCGCAGTGCAGTGGCTCAACTCGCCAGCGCTGGATCGCGAAGCGCTCAAGGGTAAGGTGGTGCTGGTGGATTTCTGGACCTACGACTGTATCAATTGCCAGCGTAGCCTGCCGTACGTCAACAACTGGGCCAAGCGCTACGCTGACCAGGGCCTGGTGGTGATCGGCGTGCACACCCCGGAGTACGACTACGAAAACGACATCGACAACGTGCGAGGGCAAGTCGCCAAGCTGGGCATCGAGTACCCGGTGGCCATCGACAACCGTTATGCCATCTGGAATGCCTTCGGCAATCAGTTCTGGCCGGCGCACTACTTTGTCGATGCCCGGGGCCAGGTACGCTTTGTGCATTTCGGCGAGGGCGCCTATGACACCCAGGAGCAAGTGATCCAGCAGCTGCTGGCAGAGCAGCGCGGGCTTGCCCCTTGATGCCGCCCAGCAATCAGGAGAGGAAGCCGCCGTCCACGTTCAATGCCACACCGGTGGTGTAGCTCGAGGCGTCACTGGCCAGGTACAGCACTGCACCGGCCATCTCTTTCGGGTCGGCTACGCGCTTGAGCGGGATCTGCTGCAGCGCGGTGTTGAGGATGGCGTCGTTCTTGACCAGTGCCGAGGCGAATTTGGTGTCGGTCAGGCCAGGCAGCAGGGCGTTGCAGCGAATGCCGAAGGGTGCGCATTCCTTGGCGAAGACCTTGGTCATGTTGATCACCGCTGCCTTGGTCACCGAGTAGATGCCCTGGAACACGCCTGGCGATACGCCGTTGATCGAAGCGACGTTGATGATGCTGCCGCCGCCGTTTTCGCGCATCAGCTTGCCGGCTTCGACCGACATGAAGAAGTAGCCGCGGATGTTCACATCGACGGTCTTCTGGAAGGCGCCAAGGTCGGTGTCCAGCACGTTGCAGAACTGCGGGTTGGTCGCGGCGTTGTTGACCAGGATATCCAGGCGCCCGAACTGCTCGCGGATAGCTGCAAACACGGCGTTGATCTGTTCCATCTCGCCGATATGGCAGGCAATCGCCGTGGCCTGGCCGCCGGCGGCGACGATGGCGTCGGCGACTTGCTGGCAGCCATCGAGCTTGCGGCTGGAAACGATCACATGGGCGCCTTGCTGGGCCAGCAGGTGGGCAATCGCCTCGCCGATGCCGCGACTGGCACCGGAAACAAAGGCGATCTTGCCGTCGAGGTCGAACAGTTGGGTCTTGGACATGGTCTTTTCCTTGTTGTAGTCGTCAGAGGCTGGACTTGGCGATGACCTGCAGGCTCATGTGCTCCAGCAGTTTGTTCATGTGAATGAACTGGGCGAAGCGCTTGTCCTGGGTCTGGCCGTGGAAGAAGCGGTAGTAGATCTGCTGGACGATACCGGCCAGACGGAACAGGCCGTAGGTGTAATAAAAGTCGTAGTTGTCGATGCTGATTCCGGCGCGTTCGGCGTAGTAGTCGACAAACTGCTGGCGGGTGAGCATGCCCGGGGCGTTGCTTGGCTGACGGCGCATCAGCTGCACCGGTGCCGGGTCGCTGGCTTCGATCCAGTAGGCCAGGGTGTTGCCCAGATCCATCAACGGGTCGCCGATGGTGGTCATTTCCCAGTCGAGCACACCGATGATGCGCATCGGGTTGTCGGCATCGAGGATGACGTTGTCGAAGCGATAGTCGTTGTGCACGATGGCAGGCTTGGGATGATCGGCCGGCATCTTCTCACGCAGCCAGGCGATGACCTTTTCCCAGCGCGGCGCGTCCGGGGTCAGGGCCTTCTCGTAGCGACTGCTCCAGCCCTCGATCTGGCGCTGCACGTAACCTTCCGGCTTGCCCAGGTCGCCCAGGCCGCAGGCGTTGTAGTCCACCTGGTGCAGTTCGACCATGCGTTCGATGAAGCTCTTGCACAGCGCCTCGGTATGTGTGGCATCCAGGCCCAGCTCCGGTGGCAGGTCCGAGCGCAGGATGATGCCCTTGACCCGGTCCATGACGTAAAACTCGCCGCCGATCAGCGCCTCGTCGGTGCAATGCACGTAGGCCTTGGGGCAGTAGGGGAAGCCGCTGTTGAGCTGGTTGAGGATGCGGAACTCGCGCCCCATGTCGTGGGCCGACTTGGCCTTGTGGCCGAACGGCGGACGGCGCAGGACGAACTCGCGCTCGGGGTATTGCACCAGGTACGTCAGATTGGACGCGCCGCCGGGGAACTGGCTGATGTGCGGCGTGCCGCTGAGGCCGGCAATATGCGCCTTCAGATAAGGGTCGATGACAGCGGCATCGAGTTCTTCGCCGGGGCGGACCTGGGTGGACTGATCGGTGAGCGTCATGCTTTTCCCTTATGATTGAAGCCAGTGACTATTGGCTAATCTAATTCTCGCGACAGACCCGAACAAGTCTGGCACAGCCTTATAGGCCAGCGTGTTGCAGGTCGATCAACGCCCCTGATGGGTGACAGCCAGTGGGAGCGGGCTTGCCCCGCGATCGTGATCTCTCAGTCACATCGCATCGCGGGACAAGCCCGCTCCCACCGAAGAGCAGACGAAAAAAAACCGAAGCCGTTCAAGGCTTCGGTTTTGTCTGGCATCAGCGCAGGGCTCAGGCCGGGAACAGCTCGCTCAGCTTCATCGACAGCATCATGTCGCCTTCAACGCGCAGCTTGCCGCCCATGAATGCTTGCATGCCATCGGTGTCGCCGCTGACGATACCTTTGAGGGTTTCGCTGTCCAGTACCAGGGTGCAGTTGGCGTCGGCGTTTTCGCCTTCCTGGATTTCGCAGGTGCCATCCTTGACGATCAGGGCGTAGTGCTTGTCTTCGTCGGTGATGTTGAAACCGAACACCAGGTCAAGACCGGCAGCAGCGGCTGGGTTGAACTTGGCTTTCATCGCTTCGACGGCTTTTGCTACATCGCTCATGGTGTGTTCCTTATTAAGTGATTACGGCAACCGGTGAAGGCTGCCACGGGCCGGGGCTCAACGGTAGGTGATGAGCTCCGGCACCTTCAGCAGCTGCACATGCGCTTGGCTGTTGAAGGAAGCCAGGGCCACCTCGCGGCCACGAAACTTCAGTTGGCTGAGCGAGGTGTTGATGATCTGCCAGTTCAGCTCGAAAGCCTGGCTGGCAGTGATACGGGTAACCAGGTGGAGCAGGGCGGTGATCGTGCCGCCCGAGGTGAAAATCGCAATGTTGTCGCCGTTGCCGGCCTGTTGCAGCACCCGCTGCAGGCCTGCGTCGACACGCTCGACAAACCCCTGCCAGGATTCCAGGCAGTCACTTTGGTGCTCGCCGCCGTGCCAACGCTGGATAAGCAGCGCGAACAGGCGCTGGAACTCGGCGCGGTTTTGCGCCCCGTTGCGCAGGATATGCAGCGCTTCAGGCTCTTGGGGCAACAAGCCGGGCAACAGATTGCGGATTACGGCGTCGGCATCGAACTCGTTGAAAGCGGCATCGGTTTCCAGCTGCGGCACGTTGCCGCCGGCGTTGTGCATGGCTGCCAACGCCAGGCGCGCGGTATCTTGCTGGCGGCGCAAGTCGCCAGCCAGGCAACGATCCAGGCGTACTCCCAGCTGGGCCAGGTGTTCGCCGAGTGCTTCGCTCTGGCGCATGCCCACCGGCGAGAGGACGTCGTAGTCGTCTGCACCGAATGAGGCCTGGCCATGTCGAATCAGGTAGATACTGCCCACGTCGTGCGCCTGCGCTAAGAATGAGGCCGAGGTTAGGATGCCGCTGGCGGGCTGTCAACGAAAAAACATACAAGCGTTTGAAAAGAGCGTTTGAACTGCATTGCTGGAGATTTCCTACGCTGGCAGGGGCAAGGCCGCGTCGGTATGCTTGACTATCGGTTCGCGCCGTTCGGGCGCCGGCATGTTAAGGAGTTACTGTGGAGTTTCTTGCAGAGTACGCAAGCTTTCTCGCCAAGACCGCGACCCTGGTGATCGCGATTCTGGTTGTTCTTTCGGCGATTGCCGGTTTGCGTGGCAAAGGCCGGCGCAAGGCTGGCGGCCAGTTGCAGGTCAACAAGCTCAACGAGTTCTACAAGGACTTGCGCGAGCGTCTGGAAAGCAGCCTGCTGGACAAAGCCCAGCTCAAGGCCCTGCGCAAGCAGCAGGCCAAGGCGCAAAAGCAGCAGAAGAAAACCCCCGAAGACAAACCGCGGGTGTTCGTGCTCGATTTTGACGGCGACATCAAGGCTTCGGCCACTGAAAGCCTGCGTCACGAGATCACCGCCGTGCTGAGCCTGGCGACGCCGCGCGATGAAGTGGTGCTGCGCCTGGAGAGCGGCGGTGGCATGGTTCACAGCTACGGTCTGGCCGCTTCGCAGTTGGCACGTATTCGTCAGGCGGGCATTCCGCTGACCGTCTGTATCGACAAAGTCGCTGCCAGCGGCGGCTACATGATGGCCTGTATTGGCGACAAGATCGTCAGTGCGCCTTTTGCCATTCTCGGTTCGATCGGCGTGGTGGCGCAGTTGCCTAACGTCAACCGTCTGCTGAAAAAGCATGACGTCGATTTCGAAGTGTTCACTGCCGGTGAATACAAACGCACCGTGACGGTGTTTGGCGAAAATACAGAAAAGGGCCGGGAAAAATTCCAGGAAGATCTGGACGTCACCCACCAGCTGTTCAAGGACTTCGTCTCGCGCTATCGCCCGCAGCTGCATATCGACGATGTGGCCACCGGCGAAGTGTGGTTGGGCGTCGCCGCACTGAACAAGCAGTTGATTGACGAGCTCAAGACTAGCGACGAGTACCTGGGCGACCGCGCACGTGAGGCGAATCTGTACCACCTGCACTATGCCGAACGCAAAAGCCTGCAAGAGCGGGTAGGGCTGGCGGCCAGCGGTTCGATCGAAAACACTTTGCTCGGGCTCTGGAGCAAGCTCGGCCAATGGCGTTGAGCAATATGTAACACCACTGCATGGGGGTAACTCGGGTTTCCTGTGGGTCCAATTGACCACAGGAACCCCCCCATGCTGACTTCTCAATCGATCGCGGTCCCTGGCCTGCATGGCCGCTTTTTAGTCGACCGCCTGCCGGACTGGCTCAAGCATGCCACGGTCGCCGACCTCAAGCGCTGGCGCGAAAGCCTGCGTCCGGCCCAGTTGAATCCCTCCGGTTCCAGCGCCTGGTTTTTTGACGCAAGCGAAGACGCCCGCCAGGCGTTGCTTGACGCCCAGCAAAGCAGCCGCCGCTCAGTGCGGGCCTTGGCCACGGCATTGAAAGATTTTCAGGGCCTGGGCGCCTTCGCTGAGCCCTTGCTCAAGGCCAAACTGAAAGCCGACCTGGATGTCGAACTCGACGTCAACACCACCGAGCTGGTAGAGATTCATGAAGAGTCTGTACTGCTGGGTAGCATGCTACGGATCAAGCCACGCCAGCAAAGCCTGCTCCAGGCGGCATTGCAGAATTTTGCCGCCGACAGCGAATTTCTGTCGGGCAGTGCCTTGGCCGCCAAGGGGGATTTTGTGCTGGAGCTGGCACCTGGGCAGGAAGGTGCTTACCCGCGCTTTCAATACCGCTATATCCGTCAGCTGGACATCGAACCCGCGCGCTTTGCCGCCTTGTGTCATGAGCTGGATCTGGGCGGCAAGTATCAGACGCACTTGGGCGAAGTGTTCGAGAGTCCTTCGACTCGGGATGCCGTTCGTACGTTGTCGATCAACGCCTACAAGGACAATTTGCGCCTTGTTGCGCAAACAGCACTGATGAAGGGCGAAATCTCTGCCCCGGCTCAGCAGATGTTCAACGACTTGCTCAAAGGCGAGCGAGCCCCGCTTCTGCATGGCAAGCCTGTCATCTGCCAATCACTGAGCATGTTCCAGTCAGCGCTTGACGGCGTACTGGTGTTCAGTGCCAATCGGGTTGTCAGCGACGAGGTCGAGCCGATTGTCGTCTACTTGCCAGGTGCACCGCTGTACCCGCTCAAAGAGTACGCTTCAGTGGCGGCGTTCAAGCAAGACCTGCGCATAAACCTGCTGACGTCTACTTACCTGGAGCTGTTTCGATCTTTCGTGCCCAGGCATGAGCAAGAACATTTCTTCAAGCGGCTTGATGAGGCGCTGTATGACCGCAGCCTTGATGCCGGTGGCCAACTCAAACCCGAGGCCAATCTGCACCTGCGTGATGTGGCGATTGAAAGTGAGTTGTTTGGCTATGTACAAGACCAGCTGCTCAAACGAATCAAGGCCAATGCCCGCGACCTTGCCGTACCCAGTGCGCAGGCGGATGAAGCGGCGAAGAAGCAACGCCTGGCTTACTGGGAAAGCATTGGTTTCAATCTGCTCAACGCCGCTGCGTTCTTTGTGCCTGTGCTCGATGCAGTAATGGCGGCGGTCGCCGCTGGGCAACTGGTCAAAGAAATTGTCGACGGGGCTCATGCCTGGGAGGCTGGTGAGCTGGATGAGGCGTTGGCGCATTTTGAGTCGGTGGCTCTGAATGTCGTCCTGGCTGTCGGTTTGGGTGCCGCAGGCCATGTTGCCGCACCGTTGCAGGCAAGCGAGCGTGTGGACAGCCTGGTGCGTGTCACCTTGCCCAGCGGCGAGCAGCGCTTGTGGAAGCCTGACCTGACACCCTATGCCCGCAGTGTCGAACTGACAGACATCGCCCCGAATGCTATGGGGGTGTACCGCCTTGATGGCAAATCCTACATCCGCATCGACGGCCAGGTCTTCGAAGTGTTCGAAGACGCTGACGGTGCCTGGTCGATCCGCCACCCGGATGACCCGGATGCCTATCAGCCGACCCTCAAGCATAACCAGGAGGGCACCTGGCAAGCAGTCGGTGAGCAACCGATGCAGTGGAGCCATGAAACGTTGCTCAGCCGCATTGGCGTTGCAGCAGATGGACTACCTGCTGAGGTGCTTGAGCAGGCCGTGCGCATCAGTGGCGTTGACGACGACGTTCTGCGACGCATGCATCTGGATCAGCTAGCGGTGCCGCCATTGCTCAAAGAAACACTGCAGCGTTTTCAGATTGACCGCCGGGTGACCCGCTTGATCGACAGCTTGAAAGAAGGTGTACCCGGTGTGCACGGCTTGGGCCTGGAGCCAAGCCTGAGCCAGGAATTGCCTCGCTGGCCGCAACGGGTCATCGAAGTCTTTGACGAGATCATGCCGGACCGAGCGCCTGTTCGCTATGGTGCCAAGCGCTGGCCCAGCGGGCGGGTGATTCGCATATCGGAAAAGGAGCTGTATGCCAACAAGCTGGCTGAAAAAGTGTTGGCGGATTTGAACGAGACCGAAGCGCTCGAGCTGTTTGGGTCCAGTGTCGAGCCAGATAAGCGACTGGAGGTTTTGCGTGCCCTGATTGCAGATCAGGCGATAAAACGCCGCGCCAATATTTTCAAGATCATGTACGAGCATCAACATCCGCCTCGCTCGACTGAACAGCAACGCCTGCTGCGCGACTTTCCAATGCTGACCGACGCCGCTGCACAGGAGATAGTGGACGCTGCGGACTCTGCAGAGCGTCTGCAATTGCAAGCCAGTGATGGCCGGGTGCCGTTACGTTTGGCCGAAGAGGCTCGGGTGTATCAACGTCAGATTGTCTTGAGTCGGGCAATACAGGGCGTGCATAAAACCACCCTGGCAAGTCTGGACAGCGACCGCCTGGCCTTGGGGCTGTTGACTGAACTGCCTGGCTGGACTAACACGGTTCGTGTGGAAATGCGCGAGGAGGTGTTGTCCGGTCGCTTGCTGGCCAGCGCCGGCGAACCTGGCGGCGAACTGAAGGTGCTGGTGCGCCTGAGAGGGCGCTATACCGTCTATGACGCTCAGGGGCTTGAGCTGAGCAAGGATCAGGAGATTATCGTCTCTCTGCTCAAAGCCCTGCCCGATAGCGAGCGAAGGGCGTTGAACCTCGATATCCATGCCACACAATCCTTGCGTACCGCCCTGTATGCGCTTGCTGTTGAGGATCGTGTGAGGGCGGCGAAACTGCTCGGCCAGCAGCCCATCAGACCGTGGTTTCGCTCACCCTTGCGCCTGGCCGATGGCCGTGTTGGGTACCCCCTGGGCGGATCAGTGCGAAATTGGGCCCTCAAGGCAAAGCTCGGGGCAATGTTCCCGGAGCTGGAGAGCGCGGAGCTTGACGAGTTCATTCGGTCCTATCAGCAGCGCAATCAGACGTTGGGGGATGTTGTTCTCAGGCTAGAGACCGAACAAAGAGTGCTCCAGACAACCCTTGCTGAGTGGGTCGAGGCCAGTGAAGGCCCCTTTCAGCGCGTTGCTCGCGCAAGAACCAGGGGGCAATTGGTGGACGCCTGGCGTCGACTAGGTGGTCGCCGAAGATCGGAGTTGAATCTGCAAGAGCGGGATGCTGGGCATCTTCCTGTATTGACGGCGCGCTTCGAGCATATCCGAAGCTTGAACATGAGCCGAATGAACCTGCAGCAAATGCCCACAGTGTTCCTGCAGTGCTTTCCAAGGCTGCAACGCCTGTCGTTGGAAAGTAACCCGTTGAGCATTATTCCGCCTGATATCAGCGCATTGGTTGGCCTGCGCAATTTGAATTTGAGAGAAGTCCCCCTGAACAGCAGCGATACAATGTTTGATGCGTTGAGGCCATTGGTAAACCTGCGGCGGCTGGAGTTGCAAAGTAACGGACTGGTCAACATCCCGGATGCAGCCCTGGAAACGCTGGCCACATTGCCTGCATTGAGCCATCTGAACTTGCGCTACAACGAGGTGAGTTTGACTAGCGAAGGCTTGGCAATCCTGGCTCGTTTACCCCTGCAGGAGCTGGACTTGAGCAGGACTGGGCTGGAGCTGGATGAAGCAGGCGCCCAGGTCTTCTCAAGGTTTGTCCGCCTGCAGCGTTTGAGGTTAAGCGGCAACTACTTGAGGCGGTTTCCCGAGCTTGGCAACCTTGTGCAGCTGCGGGATTTGGATCTTCAGGGGTGCGGGGTAAGTGAATGGCCCGCCGAGTTGACCACGCTGATGAACCAGAATCCCTATGAGCTGCGAATAGTCGACCTCAGTCGCAACCAGATCATTGAGTTGCCGGACCTGGCTGCCACGCGTTTTGGCGCTGGTCTGCGCGATAATTCACATGCTGCGCAGGGGCTGAATCTGTACTTCAACCCGCTGGACGTCGCGAGCATCGCCCGCCTGGAAGTAATCAGGGTAGGGTTCGAGCCTGAAATCGTCGTACAAGTACAGCCTGAAATTGCCGTACCCGTACAACCTGAAGATCCCTGGCTGCAGGGCGCAGATCAGGCGCAACGCGACCTGTGGCATGACCTGTTCCAGAATGACGGGCACGAGGCGCTGCGTGAAATGCTTGACCGGCTGGCCTCGTCCCGGGAGTTTCAACGCAATGGGGCGGATGTGCGCGAGCGGGTGTGGTCAATGCTCCAGCTTGCCTCGCAGCACACGCAGCTAAGAGAGGAACTGCTCGAAATTGCCGAAGCTTTTCCGGTCACTTGTGGCGATGCCGGTGCCGATGCTTTCAGCGCCCTGGAAATTGCGGTGCTGGTGTTTGAACGAAGCCAGGAAGCCATCACCGGTGAGCGCAGTGCCGAATTGCTGGCTTTGTACAAACAGTTGTTCCGTCGCCATGAAGTCCAGCGTATGGCCGATGTACTGTCATTGGCCCGCAAGCAGCGGCGTCGAGCCTTGAGGGCGAACGGTGCGCTGACCCCGCTGGATCCGCTGGATGACATCACTGATGTCCTGTTGAGGCGTGACGAAGTCGATGACATCGAAATTCGACTGGCCTTGCGCCAGCAGCTGGCGAGTGAGCTGGATTATCCGGAGCCTTCCAGGGGCATGCTTTATCAAGCCACTGCCAATCTGTCGCCGCAGACGGCACAGCGGGTTAAAAGTGCAGTCTTGGCGCGTGATACGGTCGCCAACCGGCAAGCATGGATGGTCGAGGATATCAATTGGACGCGTTACCTGGAGCAGCGTTACGTGTCGCAATTCGATAGTTTCCGGGAGATGTGGGCTGAGGGGCAGGAGTACCTGGACTTCTGCGTTGGTGTGTTCAACGAGGGACCTGAAGCGCTCGATAGTGAGGTGTTGACGTTCCTGCGCACTGCGTTGGGCGCAGAACCCATGAACGCAGAGGGTACGTTGCACAAGATTGAAATCAACGATGGGCAGTATCAGCAGGCGAGCGATGCCCTGAAAAGCGCCAGGAAAGTTGCTGAGGACGCGCTGGTACTGAGGTTGACACAGGCTACAGAGGTTGAACCTGAGGTGTGACAAAAAACAAGGCCCCGCATGCGGGGCCTTGTTTGTTCAACGGCGACGGAACAGCGGTTGCGGTTCGTCGGTTGCGGCCTGGTAGGTCACCGAGAAGTCCTTGAGACTTTCCAGCGCTTCAACCGGGTCTTTGTCGGCCCGCAGGGCGAAGGCGTCGAAACCGCAGCGTTTCATGTAGAACAGCTGGTCGCGCAGCACGTCGCCAATGGCGCGCAGCTCACCGGTGAACTTGTAGCGATCACGCAGCAGACGCGCATTGGAGTAGTTGCGTCCGTCAGTGAAAGCCGGGAAGTTCAGGGCGATAACCTGGAACTCGTTGGCGACGTGGCCGATCTCTTCGGCCTCTTCGTCGGCGTCCAGCCATACGCCCAGGCCGCCGTCGCGGGCCTTGAGCATATGGCCGTGTTCACGCCACAACTGCAATGGCACGATGTAGTCGTCGCAGTTGGTCACTTCGTCGATGTTGAAGTCCTTGGGCAGCAGGTGCCAGGTTTCGTCGACGATTTCGTTGTTCTTAATGATTCGCTGCATAGACGCGTTCCTTGAAAGGGTCGATGCCAATACGCTGGTAGGTGTCGATGAAGCGCTCGTCTTCGGTACGTTTTTCAACGTAGACGTCAATCAGCTTCTCGATCACATCCGGCATGTCGTCCTGGGCAAAGGAAGGGCCGAGGATCTTGCCCAGGCTGGCGTCGCGGCTGGCGCTGCCACCGAGGGAGACCTGGTAGAACTCTTCGCCTTTCTTGTCCACCCCGAGAATGCCGATGTGGCCGACGTGGTGGTGACCACAGGCGTTCATGCAGCCGGAGATGTTTAGGTCCAGTTCGCCGATGTCGAACAGGTAGTCCAGGTCGTCGAAACGGCGCTGGATGGATTCGGCAATCGGGATCGACTTGGCGTTGGCCAGGGAGCAGAAGTCACCGCCAGGGCAGCAGATGATGTCGGTCAGCAGGCCGATGTTCGGCGTGGCGAAACCGTTTTCACGCAGCTCCAGCCACAGCGCGTGCAGCTGGCTCTGCTCGACATCGGCGAGGATGATGTTCTGTTCGTGCGAGGTGCGCAGCTGGCCGAAGCTGTAGCGCTCGGCAAGATCGGCGACGGCATCGAGCTGTTTGTCGGTCAGGTCGCCAGGGGCGACGCCGGTAGGCTTGAGCGACAGGGTCACGGCAACGTAGCCCGGCTTTTTGTGCGCCAGGACGTTGCGGGTGCGCCAGCGGGCGAAGCCTGGGTGCTGTTGCTCGAGTTCGCTGAAGTCGAGGTTGTCCAGCGCCTTGTAGTCCGGGTCGACGAAGTGCTTGGCCACGCGCTGCACTTCGGCTTCGGTCAGCGTGCTGCTGCCGCCGCGCAAGTGGACCATTTCGGCCTCGACCTTCTCGGCGAAGACTTCAGGCGTGAGCGCTTTGACCAGGATCTTGATCCGCGCCTTGTACTTGTTGTCGCGACGGCCATAGCGGTTGTAAACCCGCAGGATCGCGTCCAGGTAGCTGAGCAGGTCCTGCCACGGCAGGAACTCATTGATGAAGGCACCGACCACCGGGGTACGGCCCAGGCCGCCACCGACCAGGACGCGGAAACCCAGCTCGCCGGCGGCGTTGTACACCGGCTCCAGGCCGATATCGTGCACTTCGATGGCCGCACGGTCGCTGCTCGAGCCGTTGATCGCAATTTTGAACTTGCGTGGCAGGTAAGCGAATTCGGGGTGGAAGGTGGTCCACTGGCGAACGATCTCACACCATGGGCGTGGGTCGATCACTTCATCGGCAGCGACACCGGCGAACTGGTCGGTGGTGACGTTGCGCAGGCAGTTGCCGCTGGTCTGGATCGCGTGCATCTGCACGGTGGCCAGCTCAGCCAGAATTTCCGGGATGTCTTCCAGGGCAGGCCAGTTGTACTGCACGTTCTGCCGGGTGCTGATGTGGGCATAGCCCTTGTCGTAGTCGCGCGCGATCTTCGCCAGCATCCGAGTCTGGCGCGAAGTCAGCTGGCCATAAGGCACGGCGACCCGCAACATCGGGGCAAAACGTTGGATATAGAGGCCATTTTGCAGGCGCAGGGGGCGGAACTCTTCTTCGCTCAGCTCACCGGCCAGGTAGCGGCGGGTCTGATCACGGAACTGCTTTACGCGGTCCTCGATGATCCGCTGATCGTACTCGTCGTATACGTACATAGGGGTCCTGTTCTCAAGCTGCTTGCAGCTAATCGCGCGCACGGCCGCGCACTCCCTAAACGGAGCGAAGGAAAGATAGCAGTTTGCGTTTATGCGCAAAAGTGATGTTTTTGCATATGAAAAGAACCATTCGGACTAAGTGAGACTGACTGGCATTTCGCCGTTCGAGCCTCTGCGGTGTTTATAATCAATGGTTTGAATAGCAGGAGCGAATCCGCATGCTCAAGGCCTTGTGCCAAAGCCTGTGCCTGAGTCTGCCGCTGGCTGCCAGCGCGCAAGCCGCGTCGGTGGTTTTTCTCAATCCGGGGTATTCCAATGAAACTTTCTGGGTCAGCTATTCGAACTTCATGCAGGCCGCCGCCAAGGATCTGGGCATGCAGTTGCGCATCGAATACAGCGAGCGGCAACCGGAGCTGGCGCTGAATCAGGCGCGGCAAGTGCTTGAAGGCAAGCAGCGTCCTGATTATCTGGTGCTGGTCAATGAGCAGTACGTGGCCCCCGAAATCATTCGCCTGTCACGGGGGAGCGGGGTCAAGCTGTTTCTGGTCAATAACGGTCTGACCCAAGACCAGGCCGAGTTGATTCGCGCTAACCCGGACAAGTACCCGCCAATGCTTGGCACGTTGGTGGGTAACGATGAACAGGCCGGTTACCAGATGCTCAAGGAACTGATTGCCCTGCACCTGCGTGAAGGCTCGCAGCAGCCGATCGAGTTGCTGGCGTTTTCCGGCCTCAAGACCACTCCCGCCGCGCAGTTGCGCGAGCAGGGTATGCGCCGGGCCCTGGCCGAACATCCGCAGGTACGCTTGCGTCAGGTGGTGTATGGCGGCTGGGGTCAGCAACGGGCTTATGAGCAGGCGCAGCAATTGTTGAAGCGCTACCCGAAGATCGAACTGGTCTGGTCGGCCAACGACGAGATGGCCTTTGGTGCCATGCAGGCGTTTGTCGAAGCCGGCCGCACGCCCGGCAAGGATGTCCTGTTCAGTGCCGTCAACAGTTCCCCGCAAGCACTGCAGGCGCGAATCGACGGGCGTCTCAGCGTGCTGATGGGCGGGCACTTCTCTCTGGGTGGCTGGGCCATGGTGTTGCTGCACGATGATGCGCTGAATCTGCCAATTGATCGGGATGGGCAGCGCGATCACCAGGTGCCGGTGCTGCAGTTGATTGATCCGGTGCGTGCCCGGCGCTGGTTGGCTCTTCACGGCCAGGCCGACTACGGGCTGGACTTCAACCGTTTCAGCGCTCAGGGCCATCCTGCCGAGTACCGCTATCCATTCTTGAGTGCACCGGTCAAATATTGAAATAGCCCTGCTTGAGCAATGGGCATTGCTGGACTTAACTGCTACGGGTGACATGCATTCCCATAACCACCAATAAGAGGCAATGCAATGGGAAACTCGACCAAAGCGGGTAAGAGTGACAGCAGTGTCGACGCCTGGGCGATACTCTGTCTGATCGTCCTGGTTGTTGTGACCGCGGTGTATTGGGTCAGCCACCAGTAATATCACGCGATGGGCAATCATGAACCGCCCGCAGAATGGACATCTGCGGGCGGATTGCGTTTCAGCGCGCGGTGAGGTGCATGGCCAGTTGCACCAGCCCCACCAGTACCAGAATGAAGATCAAGGTGAAGACGGTGCCCAGCGCAATGAAATGGCTGGCCTTGCCGTAGGTGAAGTCGCGGGCGCGGTTCTTGCCGCTTTGCACGCCGAACGCCGCCGCCAGAATGCTTTGCAGCATCTGCCAGAAAGTTGGGGGTTTGCCTTGGGCTGGGTCGTCCATGAGGGGCTCCTTGGGATAGGCATCCTCCTCAGTGTAGACCGGATCGCGGGGCAAGTCGGGTCGCCGCACCGCCGCTCCCACAGGGTTTAGGATCTCCCTGTGGGAGCGGGCTTGCCCCGCGATTTCAGTTAGTTGTCATACCCAAGGTTAGGCGCCAACCAGCGCTCACTTACGCTCAGGTCCTGGCCTTTACGCGCGGTGTAGCTCTGCACCTGATCCTTGTCGACCTTGCCCACGGCAAAGTACTGCGCCTGCGGATGAGCGAAGTACCAGCCGCTGACCGCCGCCGCCGGGAACATCGCGAAGTGCTCGGTGAGGAACACGCCGCTGGGGCCGGTTTCGCCAATGGCGGTGCCATCGAGCAGGCGGAACAGGGTTTCCTTCTCGGTGTGGTCCGGGCAGGCCGGGTAGCCCGGGGCAGGGCGGATACCCGAGTACTGCTCCTTGATCAGCGCTTCGTTGTTCAGGTGCTCGTCCTTGGCGTAACCCCAGTAGTCTTTACGCACCTGTTCGTGCAGCCACTCGGCGCAGGCTTCGGCAAGGCGGTCGGCGAGGGCTTTGACCATGATCGAGTTGTAGTCGTCGCCCTTGTCCTGGTAAGCCTTGGCTACTTCTTCGGCACCGATGCCTGCGGTGGTGATGAAACCGCCGACATAGTCAGTGATGCCGGTTTCCTTTGGCGCGACGAAGTCGGCCAGGGAGAAGTTCGGCTTGTTGTCCGGCTTGATGGTCTGCTGGCGCAGGTGGTGGAGCTGGGCCAGCGGCTGGCCGTCGGCACCATAGACTTCGATGTCGTCGTGGTTGACCTGGTTGGCCGGCCAGAAACCGAACACCGCCCGGGCGCTGATCAGCTTCTCGTCGATCAGCTTGGCGAGCATTTCCTGGGCATCCTTGAACAACGCGGTGGCCGCTTCTCCGACCACTTCGTCGGTGAGGATGCGCGGGTACTTGCCGGCCAGGTCCCAGGAGATGAAGAACGGCGTCCAGTCGATGTATTCGGCCAGCACCTTGAGGTCGATGTTCTCCAGGACCTTGACCCCGGTAAAGCTCGGCACTGCCGGCTGATAACCGGCCCAGTCATATTTCGGCTTGGCCGCAATCGACTGCTCGTAGCTCAGGCGTTCGGTGCGCGCGCTGCGGTTGGCAGTGCGCTCGCGTACTTCGATGTAATCCAGGCGGGTTTTCTCGACAAAGCCCGGCTTGAGTTCCTTGGACAGCAATTGTGTGGCAACGCCCACTGCACGCGAGGCGTCAGTGACGTAGACCACCGCGTCATTGCTGTACTTGGGCTCGATCTTCACCGCTGTGTGCGCCTTGGAGGTGGTCGCGCCACCGATCATCAGCGGCAGGTGGAAGTCCTGGCGCTGCATTTCGCGGGCGACATGGACCATCTCGTCCAGCGACGGGGTGATCAGGCCGGACAGGCCAATGATGTCGCACTTCTGCTCGCGGGCGGTCTGCAGGATCTTCTCGGCCGGGACCATCACGCCGAGGTCGACGATGTCGTAACCGTTGCAACCGAGCACCACGCCGACGATGTTCTTGCCGATGTCGTGCACGTCGCCTTTGACCGTGGCCATGAGGATCTTGCCCTTGGCTTCGGGCTTGTCGCCTTTTTCCAGCTCGATGAACGGAATCAGGTGGGCTACCGCCTGCTTCATCACCCGCGCGGACTTGACCACCTGGGGCAGGAACATCTTGCCGGCGCCGAACAGGTCACCGACCACGTTCATGCCGCTCATCAGCGGGCCTTCGATGACTTCGATAGGACGTGCGCACTGCTGGCGGCACTCCTCGGTGTCTTCGACGATAAAGGCGGTGATGCCTTTGACCAGCGCATGCTCCAGGCGCTTGCCGACCGGCAGCGAACGCCACTCTTCGTTTTCGACTTCCTTGACCGCGCCGCCGCCCTTGTAGTCGTCGGCAATCGCCAGCAGGGCATCGGTGCCTTCCGGGGTGCGGTTGAGTACCACGTCCTCGACCTTCTCGCGCAGGGCAGGCGGGATCTCGTCGTAGATCTCCAGCTGGCCGGCGTTGACGATACCCATGGTCAGGCCATTCTGGATCGCGTGGTAGAGGAACACCGAGTGAATCGCCTCGCGCACCGGGTTGTTGCCGCGGAACGAGAACGACACGTTGGACACCCCGCCCGAGCTCAGCGCGTAGGGCAGGTGATCGCGAATGTAGGCGCAGGCTTCAATGAAGTCGACGGCGTAGTTGTTGTGCTCTTCGATGCCGGTGGCCACGGCGAAGATGTTCGGGTCGAAGATGATGTCTTCCGGCGGGAAGCCGACTTCGTTGACCAGGATGTCGTAGCTGCGCTTGCAGATCTCACGCTTGCGTGCGGCGGTATCGGCCTGGCCGACTTCGTCGAAAGCCATCACCACCACCGCGGCGCCGTAGCGCTTGCACAGTTTGGCGTGATGCTTGAAGGCCTCGACGCCTTCTTTCATCGAGATCGAGTTGACGATGCCCTTGCCCTGGATGCACTTGAGGCCGGCTTCGATCACTTCCCACTTGGAGGAGTCGATCATGATCGGTACGCGCGAGATATCCGGCTCACCGGCGATCAGGTTGAGGAACTTGACCATGGCCGCCTGGGAATCGAGCATCCCTTCGTCCATGTTGATGTCGATCACCTGGGCACCGGCCTCGACCTGCTGCAGGGCGACTTCCAGTGCTTCGGTGTAGTTCTCTTCACGGATCAGCCTGGCGAACTTGGCGGAACCGGTGATGTTGGTGCGCTCGCCGACGTTGACGAACAGCGAGTTGCGATCGATGGTGAACGGTTCAAGGCCCGACAGGCGACAGGCCTTGGGAATGTCCGGAATCGCCCGTGGCGGGTGCTTGGCCACCGCTTCGGCAATCGCCCGGATGTGCCCCGGGGTGGTGCCGCAGCAACCGCCGATGATGTTGAGGAAACCGCTGGCGGCGAACTCCTCGACCACCACGGCCATCTCGGCCGGGGTTTCATCGTATTCACCGAAGGCGTTTGGCAGGCCGGCGTTCGGGTGCGCAGACACATGGGTGCCGGCCTTGTCCGACAACTCTTCCAGGTACGGGCGCAGATCCTTGGCGCCGAGTGCACAGTTCAGGCCCACCGAGATCGGGTTGGCATGCCGCACCGAGTTCCAGAAGGCTTCGGTGGTCTGCCCGGACAGGGTGCGGCCGGAGGCGTCGGTGATGGTCCCGGAAATCATGATCGGCAATTCGACGCCGTCTTCCTCGAACACCTGCTGCACGGCGAAGATCGCTGCCTTGGCGTTGAGGGTGTCGAAGATGGTCTCGATCAGGATCAGGTCGGCGCCGCCCTCGATCAGGCCGCGGGTAGCCTCGATGTAGTTTTCTACCAGCAGGTCGAAAGTGACGTTGCGGTAGCCGGGGTCGTTGACGTCCGGGGAGATCGAGCAGGTACGGCTGGTCGGGCCGAGTACGCCGGCAACGAAGCGCGGCTTGTCCGGGGTTTCCAGAGTCTTGGCATCGGCGACCTGGCGGGCGATGCGTGCGCCTTGCACGTTCAGCTCATACACCAGCGCTTCCATGCCGTAGTCGGCCTGGGAAATCTGTGTGGCGTTGAAGGTGTTGGTTTCAAGAATATCGGCGCCAGCGTCCAGATAGGCCTTCTCGATGGCGGCGATGACATCCGGGCGCGAGAGCAGCAGCAGGTCGTTGTTGCCTTTGACATCGCTTGGCCAGTCGGCGAAGCGCGTGCCACGATAGTCGTGTTCCTCTAGGCGGTAGCTTTGGATCATAGTACCCATGCCGCCATCGAGAATCAGGATGCGCTCTTTGAGTGCTTGCTGAAGTGCTTGGAAACGAGCGCTGCGGTCAGACATAGGACTACCTGGTCGGGCGAAAACAAAAGTTGCGGAATAATAACAAAGCTGCGCGGTTTTTAGACGTGTCGAGCATTTACATGAATTTCATTCATGTTGGCGCGCCGCCAGCACCGGTAGAATCGTGAAGCTATCAATACCCAGGACATTCGGCACATGGTGCATCGCTTACTTGCCGGCGCTTTCGCTCTGTTCATCAGCGGCGTGGCGTTGGGGCAAGCCCCTCAATCGAGCTCGGCTATTTCGTATACCCGGGACATCCAACCGATCTTCACCGAGAAATGCGTGGCCTGCCACGCCTGCAACGACGCGGCCTGCCAACTGAACCTGGGCAGTGCCGAGGGCGCTTCGCGGGGCGCGTCCAAGGTCCCGGTGTACCAAGGTGATCGCAGCAAGGCCGTGGCCCCGACCCGCTTGTTCTACGACGCCACCAGCACCGAGGCCTGGCAGCGCAAAGGCTTTTACTCGGTACTCGACAACCAGGGCAGCCAGGCGGCGCTGATGGCGCGGATGCTCGAACTGGGCCACAAGACGCCGCTGACACCCAACGCCAAGTTGCCTGAAGAAATCGTGCTGGGCCTGAACCGCAACAACCTGTGCCCGTTGCCCGGCGAATTCGACGCCTATGCCGGCGCACATCCCAAGGAGGGCATGCCGCTGGCGGTCACCGGCCTCACCGATGCCGAGTACCAGACCCTGCAACGCTGGCTTGCCGCCGGTGCGCCGGTGGAACACAACCCGATCCAGCCGAGCGCCACGGAAGCTGCGCAGATCGCCGACTGGGAAGCGCTGCTCAACCGTCCGGGCTCGACCGAGGCGCTGGTCGGGCGCTGGCTGTACGAGCACTTGTTCCTTGCGCATATCCATTTTGTCGGCGGCGAACAGGGGCACTTTTTCCAGTGGGTACGCTCGCGTACGCCCAGCGGCCAGCCCATCGACCTGATCGCGACACGTCGCCCCAACGATCCACCGGGTACCGACTTCTATTACCGGTTGATGCCGGTGCAGGGCGTGATCGTGCACAAAACCCACATCACTTACCCGATGGGCCCGCAGAAGCTCAAGCGCGTCAAGCAGCTGTTCTACAGCGGCGACTGGCACGCCAAGGCGCTGCCAGGCTACGGCCCGCGTCACCGCGCCAATCCTTTCGAAACCTTCGAAGCGATCCCGGCCGTGGCCCGTTACCAGTTCATGCTGGATAACGCCGAGTACTTTGTGCGGACCTTCATCCGCGGCCCGGTGTGCCGGGGTCAGATCGCCACCGACGTGATCCGCGACAACTTCTGGGCGCTGTTCCAGGAGCCGGCTCACGACCGCTACCTGACCGATGCCGAGTACCGTGGCCAGGCCACGCCGCTACTGGCCATGCCTGGGCAGATTGATGACGTGGGCAGCATCCTGAGCCTGTGGCATGCCTACCGCGACAAGCGCAACGAGTACGAAAGCCTGCGCCGCGAAGCCTATGCCGACATGCCGGCGCCGAGCTGGTCGACCCTGTGGGCCGGTAACGACAACGCATTGCTGACCATCTTCCGCCACTTCGACAGCGCCTCGGTAACCAAGGGCCTGATCGGCGACGTGCCGAAAACCATGTGGCTGTTCGACTACCCGCTGTTCGAGCGCACCTACTATCAGCTGGCGGTCAACTTCGATGTCTACGGCAACGTTTCGCACCAGGCGCAGACGCGCTTGTACTTCGACCTGATCCGCAACGGCGCCGAGGTCAACTTCCTGCGCCTGATGCCGGCCGAGCAGCGCGGCGCGATTCTCAGCGACTGGTACCAGAACAGCGGCAAGGTGAAGATGTGGATGGACTACGAGGAGATCGACACCGATACCCCGAGCGCATTGCAGCTTGCCGCCAATGATCCCAAACGCGATTTCGGCCTCAAGCTGATCCAGCGCACCGGAAGCCTCAATGCCGCGCCCGACCCGATCAACCGTTGCCAGGGTGCCTATTGCTCGCGCCCGCAGATGAACGAAGAGTTCCGTGACGTCGAGCAGACCCTGAGCCGTCTGGTGTCGCGTCCGGCTGCGGGGCTGAAGGTCATCAGCCAGTTGCCTGAGGCGACCATGCTGCGGATCGAAGGGCAGGGCGGTCAGCGTCAGGTCTACAGCCTGTTGCGCAACCGGGCGCACAGCAACGTGGCCTTCATGCTCGGCGAGGCGTATCGCTACCAGCCGGGTCTGGACACCCTGACCCTGGTCCCTGGCGTGCTGAGCAGTTACCCGAACTTCATGTTCAACGTCCCCGTAGCCGATGTTCCGGAGTTCGTCGAAGACCTGGAAGCGGCCCGCGATGACCCTGACCGCTTTGAACGCGTGGTCATGCGTTGGGGTGTGCGGCGCAGCCATCCGCAGTTCTGGCAGTATTTCCACGACCTCAACAGCTACATCAAGGAAACCGATGCAGTGGAGGCGGGCGTGCTTGACATGAACCGCTACGAAAACCTCTGAGCCGGGTCGCCGGGAAGGTCGCCTGACCTTTCCCGGCGCTGCCAGGCTTTCCCGACAGAATTACTAGGACTTTGTTCGGCGGCCAGGTTGGCGTAAACTGCCGACAAGTCTGTGAGGAACTTCCATGAGCGCCATAACTATTACCGACGCCGCGCATGATTACCTGGCTGATCTGCTGTCCAAGCAGAACACCCCGGGTATTGGCATTCGCATCTTTATCACCCAGCCGGGCACCACTTACGCCGAAACCTGCATTGCCTACTGCAAGCCGGGCGAAGAAAAGCCGGAAGACACTGCTGTGGGTCTGGCCAGTTTTACTGCCTACCTGGACGCGGTCAGTGTGCCGTTTCTTGAAGATGCAGTCGTCGACTACGCCACCGACCGCATGGGTGGCCAGCTGACCATCAAGGCGCCGAACGCCAAAGTGCCGATGGTCAACGAAGACAGCCCGATCAACGAGCGCATCAACTACTACCTGCAAACCGAGATCAACCCGGGACTGGCCAGCCACGGCGGCCAGGTGAGCCTGATCGAAGTGGTTGAAGACGGTATCGCCGTACTGCAGTTCGGTGGCGGCTGCCAGGGTTGCGGCCAGGCCGACGTGACCTTGAAGGAAGGTATCGAGCGGACCTTGCTCGAGCGTATTCCTGAGCTCAAGGGTGTGCGTGACGTGACTGACCACAGTCAGAAAGAGAACGCCTACTACTAAGGCGTTTTATCGCGGGGCAAGCCCGCTCCCACAGGAGCTACTGTGGGAGCGGGCTTGCCCCGCGATGCATTTCAGCGCCACGGTGCACCATTAGCGAACTGCCGCTCGATCCACTGCTTGAACACAGTGGTTGCCGCGGTATTGAAACGAGCACCGGGACGAACCAGGTACACGCCCGCATCACTGTCCAGTTGCCACTCTGGCAACACCCGCTGCAGGCTGCCGCAGTCCAGGTCCTTCTTCATCATCCAGTCGCCACCGGCGATGATGCCGACGCCGGCCCGGGCCACACCAAGCAACGCTTCGTTATCGTTGCTCTGCATCGAACCCTGCACCCTGATGGTCTGCAGCTCACCCTGGCGATACAAATGCCACTGCGGATAAGAGCGCAGTCCGCTAAAGCCCAGGCAATTGTGTGCGCCAAGTTCGGCCGGTGACTGCGGCTGCCCGTGTCGTTCAAGGTAAGCGGGAGCGGCGCAGAGAATGCGCTGGTGATCGCAAAGCTTGCGCGCCACCAAACGACTGTCGCTCAGTTCACCGATGCGGATTGCGGCATCGAAGCCTTCGCCGATCAGGTCGACAAAACGCTCCGAGTACTCGGTTTCCACCGTCACCTGCGGGAAGGCCAGGGCAAACTCGGCGAGCATCGGGCTGAGCCAGAGCCTGCCCATGGAAGAGGGCAGCGCCAGGCGCAAGCGGCCTCTGACCTCAACGGCGCCCCGGGCGGCTTCGCGTTCGGCGTCACTGATCAGGCTGGCGGCATGCTGCAAGCGTTCTACCAGTCGCAAGCCCTCATCGGTAAAACGCAACTGGCGGGTAGTGCGTTCGACCAGGCGGATACCCAGGCGCTGCTCCATGGCGCCGAGGCGTTTGGACAGCACCGAAGGATGGCGTTGCAACTGCCGGCCTGCCGCGGCAAAGGAGCCATGGCTGAAGAGGGCCAGGAGGGTGGCCAGCTCATCGGCCTGGCGACTGTCGAACGGATCCATGTCGGTGCTGCGCCTCGCAGAGGTTCGGTCAGGGGGTGAGGATGATCGCGCCTTGGGAACGTCCTTGCTGCAGGTCGTCGTGGGCGCTGGCCACGTCGGCCAGGGCATAGCGTTGCCAGATCCGCGGCTGGATGATACCTGCCGTCACCGCTGCCAGCACGTCCTGCGCACGTTGCTGGTACTCCTGCGTGCTGGCGGTATGCGCAGCGAGCGATGGCCGCGTGACAAACAGCGAGCCCTTGGCATTGAGGGTGCTCATGGCCAGCGGTTCAGGCGCGCCGGAGGTTGCGCCATAGGACACCAGCACACCGCGCGGCCGCAGGCTGTCGAGCGAAGCCTGCAGCGACACCCGGCCAACCGAATCGTAGACCACATCCACCTTCAGTCCCTGGGTCACCTCCAGTACCTGTGCCGCCAGCGTATCGGCGTCGAACACCAGCACCTCGTCACAGCCAGCATCCCTGGCCCTGGCCAGGCTTTGCGGCTTTGACACCACGCCGATCACAAACGCGCCCAGGTGCTTGGCCCAAGGCACCAGCAATTGACCCAGCGCGCCAGCTGCGCCGTAGATCAACACGCGGGTGCCAGGGCCGACCGGGTAGGTGCTCTTGAGCAGGTACTGGGCGGTAATGCCTTTGAACAGTACCGCTGCAGCGTCTTCAAACGACAGGCTGGCTGGCAGTTTTACCAGGCGTTCAGCGGGAAACAGGCGGGCGCTGGCGTAGCCACCCAGGGGGCCGGTGGCATAGCCCACGCGGTCACCGACTTGCACCGTGGTCACCCCGGGGCCGATTGCAGCTACGGTTCCGGCGCCCTCCAGTCCCAGTCCCGAAGGCAGCGCAATCGGCACATCGCCCTTGCGCTGATTGACGTCCAGTGGATTGACGCCGATCGCCGCTTGTTCCAGCCACACCTCGCCGGGTCCGGGGGCTTGCGGATCGGTGTTGGCGAGCTGCATTACTTGCGAGTTGCCTGTTTGCTCCAGGCGCACGTGCATGACCATGTTCAGTGCCTCGGATCAGTTGTAGGTGGCTGCGAGGATATTTACTGATGGCACGCTCAACAATTACCTGAAAAGGCAGATCAGTGCTGCACACAGTGCAGTAATTGACTCGCGGTGGGAGCGGGCTTGCCCCGCGATGCAATGTGACTGAGAAAATGCAATCGCGGGGCAAGCCCGCTCCCACCGAAGCCCGTGCCCACCACCGGATGTCGGTTGGCCCGCTATGTGCTTTACCCCCTTGAACTGCATGTTTACAGGGATCCGCTGCATGACGCTTGCTCAACCACTCGACCTCGCTGCCCGCGATACCGGCTGGAGTGCCGAGTTGAGACTGCGCTTTGTCCGCCGTGCAGCGAAGACCTGTATTGGTGCGCGGCGGCATTTCGGTCCTCTTTTGGTGCAGCGGCCGTTCTACCCCGAAGGCGCGCCGTGTCACGTCTATGTGCTGCATCCGCCCGGTGGCGTGGTCGGCGGCGACAAATTGGTGCTCGATGTACACCTGGAAGCAGGCAGTCATGCACTGCTGACCATGCCCGGGGCGACCAAGTTTTACCGCAGCGGCGGCGCCACCTCGACCCTGACCCAGCACTTTCATCTGGCACCCGACAGCGTGCTGGAGTGGTTGCCCCAGGGCAGCATCTGTTTTCCGGGTGCCCGTGTTCGCCTGGAAAACCGCTTCAGCCTGTCGCCGGGTGCGCGCCTGCTGGCCTGGGAAACCCTGTGCCTGGGACGACCGGTGATGAATGAGCCGTTCAGCCATGGCGCGCTGGACAGTCGCCTGCAGATCGATGTGCCCGATGACCCCGGTCTGCACGAACGCCTGCGCATCGAAGGTGGCCAGCTGCAGAAGCTCGGCGGCTACCCGTTGCAAGCCACGTTCTGCGCTTACCCGGCCAGCGAAGCACTGCTCGAACAAACCCGCGCCCTGATCGACGACTTAAGCGTACCCGCCGCAGCGACCCTGCTCGGCCAACTGCTGGTAGTGCGTCTGCTCGATGACGATAACCAACGCCTGCAATCCACCCTGCAGCGGCTCTGGCATGCCTTGCGACCGGCCGTGGTCGGTCTGGCGCCATGCCCGCCGCGTATCTGGGCTACCTGAGAGAACGTAATGGAGCTGACCCCGAGAGAGAAAGACAAACTGCTGCTGTTCACCGCCGCACTGCTTGCCGAGCGCCGCTTGGCCCGTGGCCTGAAGCTCAACTACCCGGAAGCGGTCGCGCTGATCAGCGCCACGGTGATGGAGGGCGCGCGTGATGGACGCACGGTCGCCGAGCTGATGAACCTGGGCCGTGAAGTGCTCAGCCGCGAGCAGGTGATGGACGGCGTGAGCGAAATGATTCCCGACGTGCAGGTCGAAGCGACGTTTCCCGACGGCACCAAGCTGGTGACCGTGCACGACCCGATTGTCTAGGAGCCCAGGATGATTCCCGGAGAAGTACAGGTCGCCGAGGGCGACATCGAACTCAATGCCGGCTGCCCGCGCCTCAGTGTCACGGTGGCCAACCATGGCGACCGGCCGGTGCAGGTCGGCTCGCATTATCACTTCTATGAGGTCAACAACGCCCTGGTGTTTGAGCGTGAGCCCACCCGCGGCATGCGCCTGGACATCGCCGCCGGCACTGCCGTGCGCTTCGAACCGGGCCAGGCGCGCACCGTGACCCTGGTGCCGTATGCCGGCAAGCGCGAGGTCTATGGCTTCCAGGGGCGGGTGATGGGCAAGCTGGAGGCGCAAGGATGAGCCGGATTTCCCGCAGGGCCTACGCCGACATGTTCGGCCCCACCGTCGGCGACCGGGTGCGCCTGGCCGACACCGAGTTGTGGGTCGAGGTGGAAAAGGACTTCACGATCTACGGCGAAGAGGTCAAGTTCGGTGGCGGCAAGGTGATCCGCGACGGCATGGGCCAGGGCCAGATGCACGCCGCCGAGGCCATGGACCTGGTGCTGACCAACGCGCTGATCATCGACCACTGGGGCATCGTCAAGGCGGACATCGGCATCAAGAACGGGCGCATCCATGGCGTCGGCAAAGCCGGTAATCCCGATGTGCAGCCCGGGGTGACCCTGCCTGTCGGCGCGGGCACCGAAGTGATCGCCGCCGAAGGCAAGATCGTCACCGCTGGCGGTATCGACTCGCACATCCACTTCATCTGTCCGCAGCAGGTGGAGGAGGCGCTGACCTCGGGCATCACCACTTTCATCGGTGGCGGCACCGGGCCTGCCACCGGCACCAACGCCACGACCTGCACCTCGGGGCCCTGGTACCTGGCGCGCATGCTCCAGGCGGCCGATGAGCTGCCGATCAACATCGGCCTGCTCGGCAAGGGCAACGCCTCGCAACCACAAGCCTTGCGCGAGCAGATTCATGCCGGCGCCGTGGGCCTCAAACTGCATGAGGACTGGGGCTCGACCCCGGCAGCCATCGACTGTTGCCTGACGGTGGCCGAAGAGCTCGATGTGCAGGTGGCCATTCACACCGACACCCTCAACGAGTCCGGCTGTGTCGAGGACACCCTGGCAGCCATCGGTGACCGCACCATCCATACCTTCCACACCGAAGGGGCGGGCGGCGGCCATGCCCCGGACATCATCCGCGCGGCGTCCTTTGCCAACGTGCTGCCATCGTCGACCAACCCGACCTTGCCCTACACCATCAACACCGTGGATGAGCACCTGGACATGCTCATGGTCTGCCACCACCTGGCCCCGAGCATTGCCGAAGACGTGGCCTTCGCCGAATCGCGCATTCGCCGCGAAACCATCGCCGCCGAAGACATCCTGCATGACATCGGTGCGTTCTCCATGACCTCATCCGACTCGCAGGCCATGGGCCGGGTCGGTGAAGTGGTGCTGCGCACCTGGCAGGTCGCCGACCAGATGAAGCGCCGCCGTGGCCCGCTGGCGCCAGACAGCAGCTACAGCGACAACTTCCGGGTCAAGCGCTACATCGCCAAATACACCATCAATCCGGCGCTGACCCATGGCATCGCCCATGAAGTGGGTTCGGTGGAGGCCGGCAAACTGGCCGACCTGGTGCTCTGGGCCCCAGCCTTTTTCGGGGTCAAGCCAGCGTTGGTGATCAAGGGCGGGATGATCGCCATGGCACCGATGGGCGATATCAACGGCTCGATCCCGACCCCGCAGCCGGTGCATTACCGGCCGATGTTCGGTGCCCTGGGCGCTGCGCGCAATGCCACGCGCATGACTTTCCTGTCGCAGTCGGCGCATGAACGCGGCGTCCATCAACAGTTAGGTTTGCGCAGCCTGATCGGCGTGGTCGATGGCTGTCGCACGGTGCGCAAGGGCGACATGGTGCATAACGGCCTGCTGCCGCTGATCGAAGTGGATTCGCATACCTACGAGGTGCGTGCCAACGGTGAACTGCTGGTGTGTGAACCGGCCACGGTGCTGCCGATGGCGCAACGTTATTTTCTGTTCTGAAGGAGCGAGCATGATTGTCTTCACGCGTCGGCTGAATGAGGCCGAGGAGGTAAGCACCACGGTGACCCTCACCCTGGACACCCGGATCAAGAGCCGGGTACGCGTCACCCTCGACGACGGTCGCGAGGCCGGCCTGATGCTTGAACGCGGCCAGTTGTTGCGCGGCGGTGAGCTGTTGGGTGATGAGCTGGGGGCTGAAGTTGTTCGCGTGGTGGCGGCGGCCGAGCAGGTTTCCACCGTGTGCTGCGATGACCCACTGCTGTTGGCGCGCGCCAGCTATCACCTGGGCAATCGCCATGTGCCGTTGCAGATCGAAGGCGGCTTTTTGCGCTATCAGCACGACCACGTACTTGATGAGATGGTTCGCGGCCTGGGCTTGCAGGTGGCGGTGGAGCAAGCGCCGTTCGAGCCTGAAGCCGGTGCCTACCAGAGCGCGCCGCATAGCCATGTGCATAGCGACCATCTCTTTGTACGTGTGGCACAGCACTGATTTTTGATAAGGAGCATCACCATGAAAAACACCCTGGCCCTCGCTTTGTTGCTGGTTGCCGTACCGGCTTTCGCTCACCCCGGGCACGATGCCAATCCGCTGCAGGATGGTCTGCTGCATCCGCTGACCGGCCTTGATCACCTGTTGATGCTGCTCGGTACCGGTGTCCTCGCGGCCTTGACCGGGCGCACCCTGGCGCTGCCGCTGCTGACCCTCTGCGCCATGTTCGGCGGTGCGCTGCTCGGACATCTGTTCGGCGGCGTAATCGGTATGGAACAGATGATCATCGGCTCGCTGTTGGTCGCCGCTGCAGCCTTGTTGTTGCCTGGTCGGCAACTGATGCTGGCCTTGGCCATGCCGCTGTTCGCGCTGTTCCACGGTTGGGCCCATGGTGTTGAAGCCAGCCCCGGCGCGTTCTGGATGTTCAGCGCAGGCTTTGTCACGGTCAGCGGCCTGTTGCTGCTGGCAGGCTTTACCGCAGGCTGCCTGCTGCGCCGGCACCGAGGCCTGCAAAAAGCCTTCGGCGGCGGCCTGCTGGCAGGCGCTGCAGTGGTGCTGGCCGGTTGATGAGCAGCGATCTCAAGCTGCTGCGCCTGCTGCAGCTGGCCAGCCCGAACCTGCCGGTGGGTGGTTTCACCTACTCACAGGGGCTGGAATGGGCGGTGGAAGCCGGCTGGGTGCAAGGCGCCGAAGGCTTTCGCAACTGGCAACGCCAGCAACTGGAGGACACTCTCGGTTACCTCGACTGGCCATTGTTGGCGCGCCTGTACCAGGCGTGCCGCGACGATGATGCCGAGGCGTTCGCGCGCTGGAGCCAGTTCTTGCTGGCCAATCGCGAAACCGCCGAGCTGCGCCTGGAAGAACGCCAGCGAGGCATGGCACTGGCGCGGCTGCTGGACGGCTGGCAGTTGTGCCAGGCGCCTGAGTGGCGAGCCCGTCTGGGTTTGAGTCAGTTGGGCGGTATGGCCTGGCTAGGCGTGCATTGGGATATCCCGCTGCGCGATCTGGCGCTGGGCCATGGTTTCGCCTGGCTCGAAGGCGCAGTGATGGCCGGGGTCAAGCTGGTGCCTTTTGGTCAGCAGGCGGCCCAGAGTCTGTTGCGCGACCTGTGTGAAGCACTGCCCGAGGTGCTGCAACGTGCCCTGCAACTGCCCGACGAGCAGTTGGGCGGTGGCTTGCCGCTGCTGGCGATTGCCTCGGCCCGTCACGAAACCCAATACACCCGATTATTCCGATCCTGAGGAACGCTCCATGCAAAGCTATCAGCAACCCCTGCGCGTCGGTGTCGGCGGCCCGGTCGGCTCCGGCAAGACCGCGCTGCTCGAAGCCCTGTGCAAGGCCATGCGCGATCACTATGAAATCGCCGTGGTGACCAACGACATCTACACCAAGGAAGACCAGCGCATCCTCACCGAAGCCGGGGCCCTGGCCCCCGAGCGCATCGTCGGTGTGGAAACCGGCGGCTGCCCGCACACCGCCATACGCGAAGACGCCTCGATGAACCTGGCGGCGGTGGAGGATCTGGCGCGCAAGTTCGGTAGCCTCGAAGTGATCTTTGTCGAGAGCGGCGGCGATAACCTCAGCGCCACCTTCAGCCCCGAGCTGGCCGACCTGACGGTCTATGTGATTGATGTGGCCGAAGGCGAGAAAATCCCGCGCAAGGGCGGACCGGGGATCACCAAGTCGGATTTTCTGGTGATCAACAAGATTGACCTGGCACCCTATGTGGGAGCGTCACTGGAGGTGATGGAGAAGGACACCCAGCGCATGCGTCCCGAGCGGCCCTGGGCGTTTACCAACCTCAAGACCGGGCAGGGTTTGCAGCGGGTGATCGATTTCATTGTCGAGCGTGGAATGCTCAAGGCTACTCAAGGTTAAGTAGCGCGGCGGTGGGGCCATGTCGATGGCCCCGTTCCTGCCTTCTGTCAATAATCAAGCCACTCAATCGGTCCGATGAGCTGTTTGTTGAGGATGCGCATCAGCACAAAGGTGAGCACCTCAATGTTGTTGTCGAAAGAACCATGGGTCGAGGGTATCTGCTGACCATCCCGGGTGTTGCGCACCCAGGGTTTAGGCCAGATGCGCAAGCGATCAGGCTTCGTCGGCCAGTTGGCCAGCCACCGTTGAATCGCCGGCAGCGTACTGGCGTCCCATTGGTCCTTGTCGTTGGCATACTTCGCATCCAGGGCCCGGGCCATGCCCAGCAGGGGCTGCTTGCGCACATCTTCCAGCGCCCGCGACACCAGATAGAGCAGCGACTTGCCATACGCGGGAAAGTCGGGGGTCGGCAGGCCATCGGCCTTTTCATCGTCATCGCTCAGGACATCGAGCCAGAGCTGCTCCAGGCTGAGTACGCCGTTGGCATGTGCGTTGAGGTAATGCTTGAGCGCAAAGTCACTTGAGCAGGCGGCGGCAAACAACTCGCAGCTCTGCACTTTCAGTAGCGGTTGCTCGGTGGTTTTACCGAGCAGGTCCAGCAGATGGCCGAGCAGAATCGAGCCGGCAGAGTGGCCGAGCAAATGCAGCTCCAGTTTGCCACCTTGGCTTTGCAGGTCCCCAGCGAGCGATTTCAGGGACTTGCTCAGCAGGTCGAGCCCGTGTCCAGGCAGGCTGCTGTCACGGGCATTGCTGCGCATCTGCGACCAGATGCCGGTACCCAATACATGGCCGAGCGCTTCTACGGCGCGGTCCCTGGCGTCGCCGAGGGTGTCGTCCAGGCCGCTGACCCGCAGGTCCAGGGGACCAAAAAGCTTGTGCAGCCAATCCTCTGCCATATTGGCCAGCGTCTCTCCCGGCCCGGTTTTCCAGGTCATGAACAAGGGGTAGATACCGTTGGCCAGGAAGTAGGGCGCCAATACCCGGATACGCTGAATCGACTCGTCTTCGGCGTTCAGCCCGCCGTGGGCGTAGAGCACCAGCCGCAGGGTCTTTTTCTGCGACTGTGTCTGCAGCCAGGCCAGCGGCCGATCATGCACCACCTCTTGCACCAGGCCGGCGCGATCCAGCGGACTACGGGTGAAATCCGTAGGCACGATCTCGCCATCATTGCCGGTGACCAGGGTCAGTTCGTAGGCACGGGGTGTGCTGATCGGCTGATAACGCGGTTCATTGAAGGGGTGGTCGAAAGGCCACGGGTCGTCAACCGGATTGGCCGGCACCCGCGCCGAGCGATCAAGCCCGGTCAGCGAACGCCCCGAGCCGACGCGAAAGGCCGAGGACACCTGATTGAGCAAATCGACCTTGCCGGGTTTGAGTTTGCCCGGGTCTGAAAGCTGCAGCGGCACACCCAGTGCGCAGGCCCAGGCGTCCGTGCCGTGGACTACCCAGTCTTCATAGGGCAGCACGGCGAAACCCGAACGTCCCCAGCGGGTCCCCCAGGAATTCTGCACTACGAATCCGCGGTGGTCGTAGCCAACGATGGCGAACGCGTGCCCGCCGAGCGAACCTGGCGATTGTGGCGGCGGGATCACGGGCAGGCTGTCGAGATTTTTTGGCAAGGCCGTCGCCCGCTTGTGCATGAGGGTTTCCCAGCCGTCATGCACGCTGGCTGAAACGTAGACCGCGCCAATGTTCAGAATCGCCGCTTGCAGGTCCACCACGGCGTTGCGGTTGATTCGGTAGTAAACCCCCAGAGGCCTTGTGGCCGCGTCGGCATCCCAGCGGGGTCGGGGGCGGATGAAGCCCTTGGTGGAAAACGGCCAGTGTTGCTCGCTGCACACGCCGTGCTTGTGCCAGCCTTTGAGGGCGCCGCGGCAACTGGAGCCTTGATAGTCGTCACCAGGCCATTCATCGTAGCGACGCGCCAGTTCGTAGAGCATGCGCGGGCTGACCGCTTCGAAGGCACTCGCGCTGCCTAGCGCCAGGTGCTGGAGCCAGAGCAGGTAATTGACCACGCAGGCCAAGCCGAATCCGGTACAGGCGCCTTCGCTGCCTTGATCTAGCACCAGCCCTTGGGCGACGTAACTCTTGAGGTATTTCGCCAGGTCAGCCTGTGCCGGCGAACACGGCGGCAGAGAGCGCAACGGTGGCAGGTACGGCAGGTCGCGAAAGTCCAGGCGATCGGGGCGGGCGTCGAACAACCGGCCTGCGATCGGGGTGCGGTTGATGGCGGGCTTGGCTTTGGGGAGCTTGACGGCGCCGGCTTTGGTTTTGCTCATGCGCTTCTCCTTGAAGAGGCTTTTGATGGCTAGCAGGGATTAGCGTAGCCCCGGCAGCCGATCGCGGGGCAAGCCCGCTCCCACCGGAATTCAACCCTCACCAAAATGCACCGCCAGCCACACCGTCGCTTGCTGGCTATCGGTCCATTCGACCCGGTGTTTGCAATGCGCCGGAATCTCGACAAAGTCACCGGGCTTCAACACCCGCTCAGCGCTTTCATGTTCAAGCCGCAGCCCGGCCGAGCCACTCAGTACCAGCACCCATTCCCCCTGCGGCTGGTCGTACCAGAAACCTGCAGGGCTCGCCTGGCCATGGGAGACGATGCGTTCTATACGCAAGCCTGGGCGGGCCAGCAATTGATCGAAGTGTTCCTGCGTGGCGGCGGCGGGAAGGGGATTGAACAGGTTGTTGAACATCGCTGCATGACCCTCGTCTGGCATCTCATTGTGGTTTAAGGTGACGTCTGCCACTCATGATAGGGAATCATCATGAAACACCCGCTTTTGCAGCCCCTGTGTGTCGCGATGCTGATGAGCACTTGCCTGCCTGCCTTGGCCGCATTGCCCGGTGCGCCGTCCTACATCGATGATAGCGGCTACCCGGCGGCGGCCAAGCAGCGCATCCTGCCGCCGATGTTCGAGCAGACCCTGGCCAGCACCCGCTATATCGCCAAGGCGGACAACCCGCTGATCACCCAGGCCGAAGCCAGCGGCTTCACCCAGACCAGCGATTACCAACAGACGCGCGATTACCTGAGCAAGCTGGTTGCGGCGTCCGGGGGCAGTATCGTGCTTCACGATTTGCCGGAGAAAAGCGCCGAAGGCCACCCGATGGTCATGGCCATTGCCTCGCTGGAAGTCGACAAGTCGCCGGCTGGCTTGAACGAGTCGGGCAAGCCGACAATCTTCGTCGAGGCTGAGATTCATCCCGGCGAGGCCAACGGCAAAGACGCCATGTTCATGCTGCTGCGCGACATGACCACCGGCGACAAGCCACTGGCCAGCGTGCTGGAGAAGGTCAACATTCTCTTCATTCCCACCGTCAACATCGATGGCGACCTGCGTCGCAGCGCCTACGGGCGGATCAACCAGAACGGTCCGCAGGAGAGCGGTTGGCGGGTCAACGGCCTGAACTACAACCTCAACCGTGACTTCACCAAGCTCGACAGCGCCGAGATCCGCAACGTCGCCTGGGTATTCAACACCTACGACCTGAGCTTCTTCGCCGACACCCATTCCACCGATGGCGCCATGTACCCCTACGACAGCTCCTATTGCCACAACGGCAATGGCTGGTCGCCAGCCAGCAGCGCGTGGATGGATAACGTCATGCGTGCGCCGGTATACAAGGCGCTGGAGGCCGACGGCCATGTGGTGCATGAGTGCATCAGCCTCAACGACAACCAGGACCCGAGCCAGGGCTACTACCCGTACCGCACTGACTACGCGCGGTTTTCCAACCAGTACGGTGACATTCGCAACGTCCCCTCGATTCTCATCGAGCAGCACGCCTTGCATCCCTACCAAACCCAGGTACTGGGTAACTATGTGATGCTCAAAAGCATGTTCCAGGTGATTGGCGAGCAATCGGTATCGCTCACGGAAGCCATCCGCCAAGACCGTGAGCGGCTGGAGAGCCAGCAGGAGGTGATCCTCAGCTGGAAGCCGGGCAAGGCCCAGACCACCCCGTTCAGTGTCGGCGACTACCGTTATGAACAGTCACCGATCACCGGTGCCAAGACCATTGTCTGGAGCAACAAACCCAAGCAACTGACCGTTCCGGTGACCGGTAACACCGAGCCGGACCTGGTGACCAAGCGTCCACAGC
Source organism: Pseudomonas alkylphenolica (assembly GCF_000746525.1). NCBI lineage: Bacteria > Pseudomonadati > Pseudomonadota > Gammaproteobacteria > Pseudomonadales > Pseudomonadaceae > Pseudomonas > Pseudomonas alkylphenolica. Next base: position 3,117,100 of record NZ_CP009048.1, on the reverse strand, counting down.
AGTACGTCGTGCCCGGCCAGTGGCGCGAGGTCATCGCCCGGCTCAAGGCCCACGGCATCCAGATGACCACCCTGGACAAACCCAAGGCGATAGCGGTCACCCTGTACCGCATGGACGAGGTCAAGGTGGCGGGCGGATTCGAGCCTGATCGAGCGCAAGCCAACCAGATCCCTGGCTACGAAGGACGCCTGCTGGTCAGCGGGGTAGCCAAGCCATTCGAACGGTTGCAGACCTTCCCGGCAGGTTCGATGGTGATCGACCTTGATCAACCGTTGGGTGTGCTGGCGGTCAATTTGCTGTATCCCGAAAGCCCTGATTCGTTCTGGGCCTGGGGGTTCTTCAACTCGACCCTAGTGGTGGCGGAAGAGCCTGAGGAATACGTGATGGAGCCCATGGCGCGCAAGATGCTCGCCGAGAGTCCTGAACTGAAGGCCGAGTTCGACAAGAAGCTCAAGGCCGACAAGACCTTTGCCGCCAGCCCCAGCGCGCGCTTGCAATGGTTTTACCAGCGCACGCCGTTCTATGACGTGAATGCCTTTGTTTATCCGGTCGGGGCGGTGTTCTGAGGAGCATCGCGGGGCATAACCAGTAAGAGAGGGAACAATGGTGGCGGTTGAAGTAAATGGACCACAGCTGTCGATGGCAACGCTCGAAGCGTTCAATCAGTGTGTTCTGCAGCTGGCCAGCCTGGCCCGTGAGCAAGGCAGCTCGCATTTCATCGCCGATGGCTTGCAGGCTTTCCGCCAACTGGTGCCATTTGCCTCGGCCTGGTGGGGGGAAATGTCTGCGAGCGTTTCCAGTGCGCCACTGCAAAGCTGGATGCACGGGCGCATCGACCTGCCGGCATCCTTTGCTACCGAGTGGCGCCACGTCGCAGGCCTGGACAGCTTCGCCCACGACACCCTGGCCAAGCCGGGCAGGGTGATTCGCGACAGCGAGTTCACCGATCCGGTCGAGGCGGTCAACGACTTTGCCCGCCGCTACGACCTCTATCACCTGATGTGCATCACCTTCGAACTGCCGGAGAGCGGTCTGAGCTTTTTCGTCTGCTTGTACCGGGGCGAGGAAGAGCAAGCGTTCAACGCCAGTGAGGAGGGGCTGTTTGCCGCCTTCTGCGCCCACCTGCTGCAATTGTGGCGTTTCCAGGTACAGGACATGATCCGCCTCGACACCGGCAACGGCGCCAGCGATTTCGGTGTCGCCCGTCTGGATGGCAGCCTGCTGTATGTCGGGGCACGGCTGTGCGCGGCGATACAGCGTGAGGTGCCGGGCTGGAGCGGCTCGGTGTTGCCGGCCGAAGTCACCGCGCAGTTGCACCAGGTGCCCTGTGTGATGCGCCTGGGGCGCTGTGCGCTAACCCTGAGCCCCAACGCCGAACATGTAATCCTGTCACTTGAAGCACCGCATCCTGGCGTTGTGCTTGCGCCCCGTGAACGCACGGCGGCGATGTTGTTCGCCGCTGGCCATTCCTACAAGGAAATCGCCCGGATGCTGTCGCTGAGCCCGGCCACGGTGCGTACCTACCTGCGCAATTGCTATGCGCAACTGGGGGTCAAGAGCAAGGTGGAGCTGGGCTCGGCCTTGCGTTCGGCAGCACCGGTGGTGGAAAAATCGTCTGACCCTCCTCATTTGCGGAGGTCCGTTCTTTTGTCGCGCGCTATAGGGTGTGCCCAGAGCCGATAAAAACAAGAGAGCGTTCCGATGCAACGAGTGATCCCCAACCTGTTGGCCGCGACCCTGGCCTTCTCTTCCTGGCAGGCCATGGCCGCCGCTGACCTCGTGTTGGTCAACGGCAAGGTATACACCGCCGAGCCCGGCCAGGCCCTGATGCAAGCGGTGGCGGTCAAGGATGGCAAGATTGTGCAAGTGGGCACTGACGCGCAGATCAATGCGCTGGCCGATGCCCACACGCAACGCATCGACCTGGCCGGCAAGGTGCTGATGCCGGGCATGATCGATACCCACAGTCATCCGGTAGCGGGCGCCTTCGCCACGCTGGGGGCTAACCTTGAGGATCAGGTCAAACCGCTGGCGGAACTGGAGCAATGGATACTTGCCGAGGTCAAGGAGGGGCGCGGGCGTGCCGCTGATGTCATCAGTATCGCCAACGTGAGTTCGGCCTATTGGGAGAAAAGTCGCGAGCTGGGCCAGCTGTTCAACCAGGGCCGCTGGGCGGATCAGCCGTTGGTGCTCAACGGCATCGATGGCCACACCGGCTGGGCCAACAACGCCATGCTCAAGCGGCTGAAGATTGACGCCGCACGGGTCAAGGGCATGTCAGAACAAGACCGCAGCTATGTCGGTCACGAGGCTGACTTCACGCCGAACGGCTATTTTTCCGAATCGCAATGGGACCAGGTGCGCAGCCAGATTCCTGCCGCCAGTGAAGAGGTCATGCTCAAGGCCGCCCGTGAAGCGGTGCGGATCAACAATCAGTACGGTGTGACCGCCTGGATGGACGCCGCCGCCAACGCTGGCAGTGACGATTCGCTGTTTGATTTCAAAGCCACCGAGCAGAGCTACGGCGTCCTGCCGCTTTATCGCACGCTGGCCGAGAAGGGCGAGCTTAGCGCGCATGTTGCCGCCTTGATGATTGCCAACCCCAAGAGCCGGCCAGCGGACCTTGAGGTATTGGCCAGCGTGATGAACAAGTTTCAGGGCGTGCCCAACTTGAGCTTTCCGGGGATCAAGGTCTTCGTTGACGGTGTGCTGGAGTATCCCGGGCAGACTGCCGCGGTGCTTGCGCCCTACAAGAACAGCCAGAAAAACGGCCAGTTGCTGATCGAGCCCGAACACTTTGGAGAACTGGTGGCTGCGGCGGAACAGCGCGACTGGATCGTGCATATGCACGCCGTTGGCGACCGGGCGGTGCGCGAGTCACTGAACGGTGTCGAGTACGCGCGCAAGCTCAACAGCAGCGCCAAGGCGCACAGCATCAGTCATCTGCAACTGGTCGACCCCAAGGACTTCCCACGTTTCAAGCAACTGGGGGTGATCGCCTCGATGCAGCTGCTTTGGGCCACAGGGGAGAGCTACACCGTGGAGCTGGTCAAACCCTACATCAGTGCATCGGCGTACAGCTATCAGTACCCGGCCAACTCCCTGCAACACGCCGGGGCAATGATTGCCGGCGCCAGCGACTGGCCAGTGTCCAGCCCCAACCCGTGGAATGCCATTGCCCAGGCGATTACCCGCAAGGGGCCGTTGGGGGTGCTCAACGCCAAGGAAAGTGTCGACCGTCAGGTCATGTTCCAGGCCTATACCCTCAATGCCGCCAAGACCCTGCGCCTGGACCAGCAGATCGGCTCATTGGCGCCCGGCAAGCAGGCTGACCTGATCGTCCTCGATCGGGATGTGTTCAAGGTCAGCAACGATGAGTTGTTCGACACTCAAGTGCTGAAGACTTTCTTCGCCGGCAAACAGGTCTACGCCCCCGCGTCCTGACCGCTCTCTCTGACGAAGCCTGGTTCCTTGCACCGCGAGGGGCCCGGTTTCGCCTGCACGAATCTACCCGCACATCGATAACAACAAGGGTTTTGTATGAACGCACGTGCCATTTTTTCCCTCGCCAGCTTGTTGCTGGCCCCTTTGAGCAGTCAGGCGCTGACGCTGAGCGAAGACTTTTCCCTGGAGCTGGAACTCACCGCTGCCAGCGACTATCGCAGCCGGGGTGTTTCGCAAACCCTTGGCGATCCGGCCCTGCAGGGCGGCGCTACGCTGATCCACAGCAGCGGTTTGTATCTGGGCAGCTGGACGTCCAACGTCGATTTCGGCGACGACTTCAAGACCCGTCAGGAGCTGGAGTACTACGCGGGTTGGTACTGGCAGGCGAGCGATGCCATCAGCCTTGATCTGGGCTACATCAAATATGATTACCCCAAGGAAGGCCAATTCAACCTGAGTGAGGTGTACGCCATCCTCGATCTTTACGGGGTGCAACTGGGCGCCTACTACTCCAATGACACGCCGAACGTCTTTGGTGAGGATCAGGACACGCTCTACACCTACCTCGGCTATACCTTTGCGCTGCCGGGCGAAGTAGGGCTGGCGTTGCGGGCAGGGCGCAACGATGTGAAAGATCCGGCGTTCTGGTCGGCCACTGGTGATGACCGTAAGGCTTATTACGAGTGGGAGGCGAAGCTTAGCCGTGAGTTTGTCGGGGTTACCTGGGGGGTGAGCTATGTCGACACTGATCTGTCGAAAAGCGAGTGCTTTGGGTGGTATGGGTATGATGATTTGTGCTCGGCGACGGTGGTGGTCAGTGCCAGCAAGACGTTTTGATGGCTGTTGGGGGATCTGTGGGAGCGGGCTTGACCCGCGATGAGGCCTTCGATTGCCCCGCATTTTTTGAACATATCCATTGGCGACGGTGGCGCTGAGTCACCTTTCCGCCCTTACGGCGGCTTACTTTGGCAGACGCCCCAAAGTAAGCAAAGGTCTCGCCCCACCAGGGGCCCTACGCTGCGCTCCGGGTTCCCTCCTTCCGGTGTCGCTACGGGGCATTGCGAGCTACGAGTTGCAAGCAACTCTACGCTTCGCAACTTCGGCTAACGCCGAAGGCGCTGCGCGCTAGCCCCTCCACGACACCTCCACTCGGCCCTACTGGTTAACGGGGCCGGTGGATCAAGATCACAAGCAGATCAAAAGCAGATCAAGATCAAGATCAAGGGCACAATTCGCTTCGCTCTTGCTGTTCGTGAGCGACGGCAATAGCGGCTTTAATCATGTATTGTTCCAAACTACTGCTTTCAGAAGACTGTTCATGCCCCTCAACCACGATCGCAGCCCTTTGCAGGTCTTTCTGGTTTTCCTGCGCCTGGGTTTGACCTCTTTTGGTGGGCCGGTTGCCCATCTTGGCTACTTTCGCGATGAGTTCGTCTGCCGTCGCGGCTGGTTGAGTGAGCGCAGTTATGCCGATCTGGTGACGCTCTGCCAGTTTCTGCCCGGCCCGGCCAGCAGTCAGGTCGGTATCGCGCTGGGGCTGGCGCGCGCGGGTTACCCTGGCGCGCTGGCGGCCTGGCTTGGTTTCACTATGCCTTCGGCCTTGGCACTGATGCTCTTTGCGCTGGGTATCGCTAGCTTCGGTGAGGCCATACCCGCGGGCATTTTGCAGGGGCTGAAAGTGGTGGCGGTGGCGATTGTGGCGCAAGCAGTCTGGGGCATGGCGCGTAACCTTTGTCCGGATGCGCCACGCATATCGCTGATGGCTGTTGCGGCCTGCCTGGTGCTGTTGGTGCCGTCGGCCTGGGCGCAGGTGGGGGTGATTGTCGTGGCCGGCATTGTCGGTTTGTTCATGTTCAAACCGGTACAAACCCTGGAGCACGATCCGCTGTCGATCAGCATCAGCCATCGCGCAGGCGTGTGCTGGCTGACGCTGTTTTTTGTCCTGCTGCTGGGCTTGCCGCTGCTGGCTGAACTCTGGCCCAGCCAGACCTTGAATATGCTGGACGCTTTCTACCGCACAGGCTCGCTGGTGTTTGGCGGCGGCCATGTCATCCTGCCATTGCTCCAGGCTGAGGTCGTGCCCTCGGGCTGGGTCAGCAATGAGACGTTTCTGGCCGGTTACGGCGCTACCCAGGCCATGCCGGGCCCCTTGTTCACGTTCGCGGCTTTTCTCGGTGCATCAATGCACGGGCCGCAGTCCGGCTGGCTCGGCGGTGTGCTGGGACTGATCGCGATCTTTGTGCCGTCGTTCCTGCTGGTATTTGCCGCGCTGCCATTTTGGGAGCAACTGCGGCGTAATGTGCGCATGCAAGCGGCGATGCTGGGCATCAACGCGGCGGTGGTTGGCCTGCTGCTGGCGGCGCTGTATCGACCGGTATGGACCAGCGCCATCTTGCAGCCAATGGACTTCGCCTTGGCACTGGTTGCGCTTGTGGCGTTGATGGCCTGGAAGCTGCCGCCATGGCTGGTGGTGATCGGGTGTGGCGCTGCCGGCTGGTTGCTGTAGGCGCGGGCTTGGCCCGCGATAAGGCCTACAACCCAACTGCCAGATCTGACTCAGCGCTCATCATTTCTAGCAGATAAGTTGAACATATTCGAAGCTCTTGTCTGTTACCAATACCGGAATGGATCTATGACGGTAAATGGTACTGAATACATTACCTGCAGGATGTCCATGACCGTTGGTGGTACCTACCGCGATCGGACAAATTACGGGGTGTTGCAACAATGCGCCGGCATGAAAGCAAGCGCTTGCACCATGATGTGGAATTTGCAGGGTGCCTACATGATCCCAGACACGGGAAAACACCTGCTGTACCGCGACGCTGTTCAGGTCACCGTCACCCGTATAAAGACAGCCAGGCTTATTGAAACTCCAGTGCCAGGGGTATAGCAGCGAAGGGAAATCAATGGTTCGCGGTTCATGGGACTGTGGAGGATGAATGAAATCAGCAAAGCCATTGAACGGTAATACGGGAAGGTGATTCAGATTTCGAGGAGGTGTGCTGGACAGTGCTGAGAATTCGCGTCTTGCCACCCAGTAAGAAATGAGCTTCAGCGATGTTGTCGTCTGCTCCGGGCCAGAGTACACAAAAAGCGAGTTCTGGTTTATGCCACCTGGAAGACCGTTGTAAATTGTTTTGAGTTGAGCGCGATTGTATATCGCTCTGTCCAGGGTGTAACCCGGGTTTGTTCGCAGGCTGGTCGGGTCGTAATGGGCGGCGACCAGTGCTGTTTCCAACGCGTTTCGGCGGGAGGCGCAACGGTGGTTGTGAGGGATGAAGGTCCAGTCATGCCCAGCAGGTGCCGAAGGCAGGCCGATTCTGATACGGGTACCACTGGGCAGTTGCCCGGACGGTGTTTGATCGGTGAATGTAATGGGGTCCCGAGGGTTACCGTCAACGCCATCAGAGGGTTCGATCTGAATGATCCGGGTGTCTGGATCAAAGAACTTCTGCGGATGGTTTATCAAGGTGAGAATGTTGTGGCCCAGCGCACGAAAAAGATTGGTCAGTAATATCCTTTCGTCGTCATGTAGCAGCGGCAGTACCACTTTTTTGATTTTCCTGACATGGTCTTTGAGCACGCTCAACATGCTCACATGGTCTGAATCAAAGTGCGAAATAAAGAGTATATCGATGTCCAGGAGATCCGGATGCTGGACAACATAATCGCGATCCCTGCGGTTACCTCTAACGCCGCAGTCATAAACGATCGTAAAGCTATCGCCGCCGGCGAACAGATGCTGTTCGGTGAAGAATCCCCCTTGGCCGATAGGGTGGAATGTCCTTTTGATTTGCATACGTAACAATCCTTTGTGCAGGTGCTCAACCAGGGGCGGGCAGTCTACGGATCATATCATTTTGATATTGTTCAGGCAGGTTGTGTCACGCATGCGCCTGTGGGTTTCTGCCTCAGAAGTTGCTCGATCTGTGCCATCTCCCAGGTGCTAAGCAGGCTGACCGGGTTGGTGCCATAGCGTTGCCAGGTGTCCAGCGAGCCCTCTCGGCCATCCGGGTGCCTGCAGTGTTCGCAGTGGTGCAGGCGATCACCTTCAAAATCCAGCAGCAGTTGCCAGCCATCGATATCGACCCATCGCTGTCCGTCGAGCTGATGCTGTTGCACAAGCTGCAGGGTGCGCACGCCCATGGCCGCGTCGCGCAATTGTTGGTAGACCTCACGAGAGAGCAGGGTGGGCATCGGTAATAACTCGGTAAATGCAAAGTGTACCGTGGCAGCCCTTCAGGCATCATGCAGCAAATCCTGGGCATCCAGCAGCCGGTAGGCGATCTCCGGCTGACGCTCCAGCGCCCGGCGGATGGCGGCGGGGATGCTCTGCCGGGTCTTGCGGCACAGACCTGGCAGTTCTTCGATCTGGATGTTGAAGCCGCGCACTCTCAGTCAAGATGGCGATAAGCCGTTTATTGACCGCAAACCTAGTATGGTTATTCTACGGCCCTCATAAATGGATTTGACTTGTGCAGAGGACCGATAATGCCCCAGAAACTGTCTGAGGAAAGTGATGAGTCACTCAAACGCCGAGGATTGATACGCTCCAAGGAATGGCCGTACGTCATCGGCATATTGCCCCGCAGCACACCGACTACGACTACCAGATTGCAAAATGCTCTGCACAATCAGCAGGCGCAAGAGGAAGAGATACGCCGATATCAAGCAGCTCAAGAGGCCGACCGTGCTCGACAAGATGAAGGCTATCGCCGATATGAAGAACGCGAAAAAGCCGAACAGTTAAAATCACCTGCTGTCCAGGATTGCACATTTGCCAAATCCATTAGCGTGGTTAGTGGGCAGGTCTGCCATCCCGATGGCCAAGCGCCATTTGAGGGGTTGGGTAATTACGGCACCTACGCCGTGCTCAGCACCAGTGAGGCCATCACCTCGGCCGGTACACCACTTCAACTGATCGGTGGCTCAACGACGGCACTGACCTTGGCTGGACGAGTTGGTGGCTCGTTGTCGCTGGGTTTGTCCGGTTCTGCGGTCAGCGCAGGCGTTGTCGCAGGTGGCATTGCGGGCTCCGTCGCTATGCTCTGGCCCAATACCTTTGCGTCGGACACCGCGTTTTACAGCATCGAGGAGTTCGCCAATCTGGCTGTGGCCAACATCGGTGTACGAGTCAACGTCAAACACCTACCCGGAGAGTCGGTCAGCGCGTTCGGGGTGTACACCGGCAACAACTCCGCGTGGCGAAGTGTCCCAGTGATTGCTGCCACCGTACGCGGTGATCAACTGGTCGCAGATCTGGGCGACGGCGTAGAGCTGATCTGGACACCTGCCGTCGATACCAGCAGGTTGCTAGGTATTCCAGCGCTGGAAGGTGCCCCGCAATTACCTGCGGTGTTTGTCTTTCCCGAAGCCGAACAGGCCGAGCAACGCTATGATCATCCGGCAAACCCACCCGACTTCCGGGACGCCATTATCTGGTTCCCGAGTCAGCCGCAAATCCTGCCGGTCTATATCTCGCTTAATGTGCGTGGTGCGCCGGGCGTGGTCACAGGGGTTGGTCAAGACGTGACGGGGATTTGGCTTGCTGGGGCAGGTGTCGGACTGGGTTCCCCAGTCCCAACGCGCATTGCCGACCAGCTCAGAGGGCTTGAGTTTTCTAGCTTCGATGCGTTCAGGAAGGCGTTTTGGCAGGCCATCGCTGCCGATCCAGAATTGAGCCGACAATTCAAGTCACGCAATCTCTCAGACATGGCGAAAGGTTTTGCCCCGGCGGCACCTAAGAGCGAGCATGTAGGAAAGCGTATCTCCTTCGAGCTGCACCACGTCGAATTGATTAAAGATGGTGGTGCGGTGTACGACGTGGACAACCTGAGAGCGGTTACATCCAAGCACCATATAGACATACATCGAGGGATGAAGTGATGAAGCTGAAGACCAACCTTGCGGATTACACTGAACAGGAGTTCAAGGCCCTGATCAAAGCTATCGACGATTCGGGAACTGAGGAAGAACGAGACGCGTTAGTAGAACATTTTAATAAAGTAGTCCCTCACCCCGCAGGATCGGATCTTCTTTATTATCCAGAAGACGGTACTGATGAGTCACCTGACGGTGTCGTGCAGATAATTCAGGCTTGGTGCTTGGCCAACGGCCTATCGGGCTTTAAGCCGCGCTTTTGATCGCCTGTTTAGGGAGAGGGTCTAGTTTCGCGCCCGCGAAATTCCCCGCCTGGGGTTTTCGGGCAGGCACTGGGTTTAAGCGTGCCACGATAAGTCCTTCAATAGCGTGAATGGCCACTCAAGCATCACGCAGCAAATCCTGGGCATCCAGCAGCCGGTAGGCAATCTGCGGCTGACGCTCCAGCGCCCGGCGAATCGCGGCAGGGATGCTCTGCCGGGTCTTGCGGCACAGGCCTGGTAGTTCTTCGATCTGGATGTTGAAGCCGCGCATGGTCCGCACTTCGTTGTCGCTGGGGCTGATCTGCAGGCGTATGCCGAGGTTCTCAAAGAGCTTGCGCTGCATGTGCTCCAGGTCTGCCAGGCTCTGCAGATTTTCCAGACGCTCGAGCAGGCGCTTTTCTTCCTCGCGGGTCAGCAGCAGGATGCGCATGTCCTGCAGCGTTTCACGGCCGCAATTGCAGGCGCCGGGCGGGCAGGGGGAGCGGGTGGGCAAGGAGGCGTTCATGACCTCCAGCATAGCGACGCTAACCGGCTTTTGCCCAGAGGCGAGCCGCAGTCTGTCGTCGGGCAGGCTCGCCTGCTGTCGCTTAATCCTGCTTGAGTTTCCAGGTGCCCGGCAACGACAGGTTCCCGGAGCTGATGTCCCACACGCTGCTGACACACAGAAACGGGTCGTGCAGGTCGGCGTTGACCTTCAGCGCAGCGGTTACACCGTCGTAATTGAAGCTCTGCGGGAAGCCTACAGCCGCCAGCGGTACGCTGATCTGTGCAGCGTTCTTGTCCACGCTCAGTGCGTAACCGGGAGAGTCGATGTAGATCGGCGCACCCGGCCAGGTGGCGGGCAATTTCGGTTTTGCCCCTTTGGGTATGTCGCGCACCTTGAGCCCGCTCGGGCCGCAGCTTTCATCTTTGCTCAACACCACCCAGTGGGAGTGCCACAGGCCACCGTCGTTGTCGGTCTTGCCATCGCGGTTTTCATCGAGCTGCGGGGTGTCATCGAAGTCCGGGTGCGAGGTCAGGGCCAGGGCCAGAATACCGGCCTTGGCTTCGAAGCCGACGCTGCTGCTATCCAGGCTGGTGGGCCAGACATAGCTGTAGACCTCGGCCCCGGCAAACGAGCCCTTGGCGCTCGGCAGGCGGCTGCCGGCCTTGCCGTCGACCAGTTGTTCGAACACCAGATTATCGCCTTGCTTGAAGACGCGGGTCTGGACCAGGTCGAAGGCGGCTTCGGCATTGCCTTTGGCACTGCTGATGCCAGGGTTTTCATGGGCCCAGACCTGGGTGGCGAACAGGCTGAGGGTGAAGGCCAGGGTACGTTTCATTGGATGGCTCCTGCTGGGTTTATGGTTTCGAATCGATACCAAATAGCCTAAGCTTATCCTGGTCTTTGTCAATATAGTTTTTATTCGATACTATCTATCGACGTGATCAACCGAGGCTACACACCGTGCTATTCGACCTGTTGGAAAGGCTGTCGAGCCTGACCCGCGTGTGGTTTCGCCAGCACCCGTTGTTGGCCGATCTGCAGCCGATTCAGCTCAGCGCCTTGCTGTACCTGGCGCGCTGCAACCGTTATTCCAATACCCCGCTGGCGGTAACCGAGTACCTGGGGCTGACCAAGGGCACGGTCTCGCAATCGCTCAAGGCCCTGGAGGCCAAGGGCTTGATCGTCAAGACCCAGGATGCTGCGGACAAACGCAGCGTGCACCTGAGCCTGACCGAACCCGCCCGGGCCTTGCTCGATGCAGTGATGCCGCCGGATTTTCTCGCGGCGGCGAGCGCGCGCATGGGCACGCGTGCCCAGGATCTGGAAAACCTGCTGGCTGACCTGCTGCGTACGGTCCAGCGCAACGAAAACGTGCCGGGATTCGGCTTGTGCAAGACCTGCCGGTTTCATCGCAAGACTGCCAGCGGCGGCTTTTGCGAGCTGACCCAGGAGCCGCTGACTACAGGCGAGCGCGATCTGATTTGCCGCGAGCATCAACTCGCCGAACCGACGGAGTAATGCCGATGAAGCTTGAAGCTGTTTTGACCGGTAAGGCCGTACCCTTCACCCGGCCAGGTTCCAGTAGTGCTATCGCCAAACAGCCACGCAACGGCGAACTGGCCGTGACAGAGCTCGGCCTGGCTGGCGACGAACAGGGTGATCTGCGGGTGCATGGCGGCAAGGAAAAAGCGATTCATCATTACCCGCGCGAGCACTATGCGCTGTGGGCTGAAGAGCTGGGCGAGCACCCGTTGCTACAGGCGCCCGGTGCTTTTGGCGAGAACCTCAGCACCTACGGCTGGACCGAGCAGAGCGTGTGTCTGGGCGATCGTTTGCGCGTGGGCACGGCGGTGCTGGAAGTTTCCCAGGGACGTATGCCGTGCTGGAAGCTCAATGATCGCTTCGGGGTCAAGGACATGTCGTTGCGCGTCCAGCAAAGCGGTCGTACCGGTTGGTATTACCGGGTGCTGGAGGAGGGCGTGCTGGCAGCGGGGATGGCCTTCGAACTGCTCGAACGGCCTCATCCGCAGTGGTCGGTAGCGCGGCTGTCGTCAGTGTTGTTCGACAAGCGCGTGGATCGTGAAATCATTCGCCAGTGCCTGGAATTGCCGCTGGTGCCGAACTGGCAGCGAACCCTGGCGCGGCGCCTGGAGCAGGCTGAAGTGGAGGACTGGGCCCCGCGTCTGCAGGGGCCACAGGTGTAAGACTGATCGCGGGGCAAGCCCGCTCCCACCAGGATTGTGATAACCCGGTGGGAGCGGGCTTGCCCCGCGAAAAGACTCAAGGCGTAATCGCGACTTTCATCACCCCATCACGCTGATGCGCAAACAGCTCATAAGCGGCCTCGATATCGTCCAGCTTGAAGCGGTGGGTGACCAACGGCTTCAGATCAACGCTGCCACTGCCGACCACTTCCATCAACCGGCGCATGCGCTCCTTGCCACCGGGGCACAGGGTGCTGACGATGCTGTAGTCGCCCAGCCCTGCGGCAAACGCCGACAACGGGATGGTCAGGTCGGACGAATACACGCCCAGGCTCGACAAGGTGCCGCCCGGACGCAGGATGCGCAGGGCCGATTCGAAGGTCGACTGGGTGCCGAGCGCTTCGATGGCGACATCTACACCGCGGCCATGGGTCAGGGCCATGATCTGCTCCACCACATTGCCCTGCTTGAAATCGACCACATGCGTGGCCCCCAGCTGACGTGCAACGGTCAGTCGCGCAGCAACGGTGTCGACACCGATGATAGTGGTTGCGCCCATCAGCCGGGCACCTGCCACGGCGCACAGGCCGATAGGCCCGAGGGCGAACACCGCGACCGTATCACCGATCCGCACGCCACCGCGTTCGGCCCCGGAAAAGCCGGTGGACATGATATCCGGGCACATCAGCACCTGTTCATCACTCAGACCGTCGGGGATTGGTGACAGGTTGGCCATGGCGTCTGGCACCAATACATACTCGGCCTGGCAGCCATCGATGGTATTGCCGAACTTCCAGCCGCCTGCGGGGCGAAAACCGTGTGGCGTGCCTGGACCGTCCTGGGAGGCGCAGCCGCACAGGCAGGCGTAACTGTGGCCGCTGGGGGTGATCGCCCCGGCGATGACCCGTTGACCTTCAGTGAAGCCTTGAACCTGGCTGCCGAGCTTTTCAATGATGCCGACCGGTTCGTGACCGATGGTCAGGCCTTTGGCGACCGGGTACTCGCCGCGCAGGATGTGCACGTCGGTGCCGCAGATTGTCGTGGTGGTTACGCGCACCAGCGCGTCGGAAGGCCCCACTTCGGGGATGGGTTTTTCATCCAGAACAATGCGGTTCTTTTCAACGAAGATTGCCGCTTTCATGCGGGACATGGCCATTTCTCCTGAACAGGTGTGCGTGGCTGGGGCGTGCAGTCTGCGTTCAGGGTGCGCGTTTGGCGGGCGTAAGGCCAGTGATCAGGATCAATATGAAGGGGGAAACGCATCGCGGGGCAAGCCCGCTCCCACAGGTTTTACCTCAACCTGGTAGGAGCGGGCTTGCCCCGCGATGGTATTGAGCTGACGAGCTAGATCAGGCCGCCGAGCTCAGTTTGTTGCCACCATGAGCCTTGACCATCTGCTTGCGGCAGGCGTCGCCAAAGGCCTGGAACATCTTCACCGAATCCGGGTTCTTCGCTGCTTGCCATTCCGGGTGCCATTGCACGGCGAACAGGAAGGGCGACAGGCTTGGCGCGTGGATAGCCTCTACCAGGCCATCTTCAGCGTGGGCCAGCGGCTCGATGCCTTTGCCGAGGTTTTTCAGGCCCTGGCCGTGCAGCGAGTTGACACGGATCTCGTCGCTTTGCAGCAGCTTCTGCAACCAGCTGCCTTGCGCCAGACGCACGCTGTGAACAGCGCTGTATTGCACGTCTACCGGATCTTCGGAGTTTTCCCGGTGATCGTTGAAGCCAGCTTCTGCGTAGACCTTCTGGTAGATGTCGCCACCCAGGGCTACGTTGATTTCCTGCATGCCACGGCAGATGCCGAAGATCGGCAGGCCACGGGCGATGGCGGCTTTCACCAGGGGCAGGTCGAACAGGTCGCGGTCACGATCCTGGGCTTTGCCCGGGGTCTGGTTTTCCTGGCCGTAGAGCGCTGGGTCGATGTTGCTGCCAGCACCGGTGAGGTACACACCGTCAGCCATGTCCAGGTAGGTTTCGAGGTCTTCGATGCCGCAGCAGGTCGGTACCAGGACGGGTACGCAACCGGCATGTTCAACCAGCGGCACGATGTATTTGTGGGTCATGACCTGATAGTCGTGACCTTTGCGCTCCTGGGCGCCCATGGTCATCAGGACGACGGGTTTGCGAAGGGTTTGTTTCTTATTGCCAATGTTGCTGTTGGGCATATGTCACCTTGGGACAGGCGCGGCCTGTCATTATTGTGCAGGCGCGCTGCTGAAACCTTTGCGCTACCTGAGGTTTCGAGCACTGCCGGAAGGGCGCTGAGGGCCCGTATTTCCGGTCGAAACCTGTCATACAGCTTGCCAGAGCCGTTTAATATGTCAAACGACTTCAGATTGCGCGGGCGAAGCTTGTCATTGCTTCGGTGCAATTATCGCTGTGCATGCCTTGCCAGCCGGCACTGTGAGGGTTTTTCCGCGGTTAATTATATTTGACAGTCAGGCGGCCACTGGCCACCTATACTTGATGCCATCGGCAACAGCCTGCTGTCGTTGACCGGGTCAAGACGCCTCTGATCCTGTGGTCGTGCCTTTGTAGTCGTCGGATGCGAGTCGTCCTCTCTCAACGCTGCAAGGGGTACAGATCATGGATATTGTCAGTCTGGTGGTTCAGATCATTGCCGGGGTAGTGGGCGGCAATGCCGTCGGCATGAGCAAACAAAGCATGGGGCCTGGGCTCAACTCGATCGTCGGTGGTATCGGCGGGGTAGTGCTCGGGCAGATTATCGCGGCGGTAACCGGTGAGCCTGCGGCTGCGGCCGCCGGGGGCGGAGTGGACCTGGCAGCGCTGATCAGCAGCATTATCGGCGGCGGTGCCGGGGGCGCGGTGCTGACCTTCATCATTGGCTTGATCAAGTCGAAGATGCATCCGCAATAGGGGTGAATCTATCGCGGGGCAAGCCCGCTCCCACCGGGTGTTCACCATCCCTGTGGGAGCGGGCTTGCCCCGCGATTGCATCAATGCAAAATCTGCGCGAGAAAGCCCTTGGCCCGCGCAGTCTGCGGGTTATTGAAAAACGCCTCGGGGCTGGCATCTTCAATAATCTGCCCGCCATCGAGAAACAGCACCCGCTCGGCCACCTGACGGGCAAAGCCCATTTCGTGGGTGACGCAGAGCATGGTCATGCCGGTGTCCGCCAGTTTCACCAGCACATCCAGCACTTCGGCGACCATTTCCGGGTCGAGCGCCGAGGTCGGCTCGTCGAACAGCATGATCTTCGGTTTCATGCACAGCGCCCGGGCAATCGCCACACGCTGTTGCTGGCCGCCAGAGAGCTGGCTGGGGTATTTGTTGGCCTGGCTCTCGATACCCACCTTGTTCAGGTAGAAGCGCGCACGTTCCTCCGCTTCCTTGCGCGACAGACCGCGCACACTCATCGGCGCCAGCGTGCAGTTGTCCAGCACGCTCATGTGCGGGAACAGGTTGAAGTGCTGGAACACCATGCCGATTTCACTGCGCACATCGGCGGCCTGGCGGGTGGTCAGGGCCAGGTCCGTGTCGTTGACGCGGATGTGGCCCTTCTCGGCGATTTCCAGGCGGTTGATGCAGCGGATCAGCGTGGACTTTCCCGAACCCGAAGGCCCGCACAGGACAATGCGCTCGCCTTCGCGCACATTCAGGTTGATGTCGTGCAGCACATGATAGGCGCCGTAGTGTTTGTTCAAACCCTCGATGCTGACCACGATCTTGCGCGGGTCGGCGTGCGGGGCAGGGCTGGTTGCTGCAAGGCTCAGTGAAGCGGTCATATTGTTATTCTCCCGCGATCAATTGAAGCGTGCCGCGCTGTAGGGCGCGGGGTCGGTAAAGGTCGCCTCGCCGGTGATCATCTCGGCCAGCAGGCGGCCGCTGACCGGCCCCAGCGTCAGACCATGATGGGCGTGGCCGAAGTTGAACCACAGGCCCTTGTGCCGCGCCGCCGGGCCGATCACCGGGCGCATGTCCGGCAGGCAAGGGCGTCGCCCCAGCCACGGCTGGGCGTCGAGGCGCTGGCCAAGGGGGAAAATCTTGCGCGCCAGGGCTTCACAGCGCTTGAGCTGAATCTCGTTGGCCGCGTCACCGCTGGCAGCGAATTCGATGCCGGTGGTCAGGCGGATACCCTGGGCCATCGGCGCGAGTACATAGCCGCCCTGGCCATCGCAGATCGAATGCTTGAGTTCGGCACCGTCACGGCCCTGGTAGTGCATGTGGTAGCCGCGTTTGATTTCCAGCGGAATGCGATAACCCAGCGGCTTGAACAGGTCAGCCGATTGCGGGCCGAGGGCAACTACCACCTCGGGGGCGGTGATCGGGCCCTGGCGGCTGTCGACCTGCCATTCGCTGTCGATCTGGCGCAGGGTGCGTGCATCGCCATGGATGAACTGGCCGCCGCGTTTGACGAACAGGGCGGTGTAGCCACGGGTCAGGCCGCCGGGGTTGGTGACGGTCTTGGGGTCGAGCCAGTGGATGCCACCGACCACGTTGTCGCTAAGGTCCGTTTCGCGTTGATGCAGTTGCTGGCGATCAAGCACCTCGTAGCTCAGGCCGTAGGGCGCCAGGGCATGGGCATCGGCTTTAGCTTTGCTGAAGGCGTCGTCGTTGCGAAACACCTCGATCCAGCCATTGGCCTTGACCAGATCGCCAAGCCCGGCGGCATCGATCAGGGCGTCGTGTTCTTCCACGCAACGCTGCACCAGCGGCAGCATGGCCTGGGTGGCAACCTGCAGACCGGCGGCCGAGGAGTTCTGCCAGTACTTGAACAGCCAGGGCGCGATCTTCGGTACATGGGTCAGGCTGTAGCGCACGTCGGACTGGCGATTGAGG
The DNA here is from genome assembly GCF_000746525.1 of Pseudomonas alkylphenolica. NCBI lineage: Bacteria > Pseudomonadati > Pseudomonadota > Gammaproteobacteria > Pseudomonadales > Pseudomonadaceae > Pseudomonas > Pseudomonas alkylphenolica. The sequence goes on along the minus strand of NZ_CP009048.1, from coordinate 3,100,019 downwards.
CCGTAGCGCAGCAGGCTCGACAGCTCCCGCGGAAAGGCATAGGGAATCACGCTGGAACGCTCGATCAGACCGGCGTTGCCATGACTGGTGCCGCTGCCGGGCTCGTCGCGGTCGATGAGGATGACCTTGCGACCGCGGGCCTGCAGGTGAAGGGCCGTGCTGACGCCGACGATACCGGCGCCCAGAACGATGGTTTGACAATGCATTGGAACGGTCCTCACGGCAGGCTATCAGTGCAGATGGCGGCCCAGTCGGGCTTCTATGTGTTTCAGGCTACGGCGCACGATCTCGACGATCAGCAGGTAGAGCACGGCGGCCCACAGGTAAATCTGGAAATCGAAACTGCGCGAGAAGGCCAGTTTGGTCACGCCCATCAGGTCGTAGATGGTCACCAGCGAGGCAATCGCGCTGGCCTTGATCATCAGGATCAGTTCGTTGCCCAGCGGGCCGATGGCGACGATCATCGATTGCGGCAGGATCACCTTGAAGAAGGTGGTCGAGCGCTTCAGGCTCAGGGCCTTGGCCGCTTCATACTGGCCGGGGGCGACTGCCAGCAGGGCACCACGGAAGATCTCTGCCTGGTAGGCCGCGGTGTTGAGGACGAAGGCCAGCAGCGTGCAGTACCAGGCTTCGCGGAAGAACCACCACATTCCCACGTCCTGCCAGAAGCTTTTCAGCGATCCAAGGCCGTAGTACAGCAAGAACAGCTGGGCCAGCAGTGGCGAGCCACGGAAGAAGTAGATGTAACCGGCACTCAGGCGTTGCAACAGCAGGCTGTTGGACAGCCGCGCCAAGGCCAGCAGCATGCCGAGCAGGGCGCCGAGGGTGAAGGAAATCGCCACCAGCTTGCCGGTTACCAGCAGGCCGTCGACAAAACGCGGGCCGTAGCGTTCCAGCAGGTCGGGATCGAGAACCAGTGCCAGCAATTGATCGAAACTCATGTCCGGGCACTCCGCAGGTGACGACTGAAGTACTGCTCGATAAACACGAAGACCCGTCCCGACAACGCCGAGAACAGCAGGTAACCGAGGCAGGCCACGCCATAGAAGAACATCGGTTCCTTGGTCACGCTGACCGCGAGGTTGGTCTGGCGCATCAGGTCGACCAGGGAAATGGTCGAGACCAGCGAGGTGTCCTTGAGCAGCGACAGCCAGTTGTTCGACAGACCCGGCATGGCAATGCGCACCAGTTGCGGGAAGATCACCTTGCGAAAGGTCGTGGCCTTGCTCAGGCCCAGGGCCTGGGAGGCTTCGTACTGGCCCTTGGCGACGGTTTTGAACGCGCCCAGCCAGATTTCGCTGGAGAACGCGGCAAATACCAGGCTGAAGGCGATCATTGCGGCGAGGAAGGTGTTGATCAGTACTTCGCCTTCATAGCCCATGGCAGCGAGGATTTTCTGCGCGGCGATCTGGCAGCCGTAGTAGATGATCAACAGTGTCAGCAGCTCAGGCAGACCGCGGAACACCGTAGAGAAGACGGTGGCCACGGCGCGGGGAAAGCGCTTGCGCGAGCGCGCCATCAAGGCCACGCCCAGACCGAGGGGCAAACCGATGGGCAGGCAGGCCAGGGCCAGGGAAATGGTCACCAGCGCGCCGGCCAGCAGGGCCTGGCCCCAGCCGCCGCTGGCGAAGGATAACAGGGACAGTTGTTCGAGCATGGGCGAACCCTCTCGGTTCAAGAGTGTGTGGTGCTTGTGAGGGCGTTATCGCGGGGCAAGCCCGCTCCCACAGTGGCAATTCATCACCTGCGGGAGCGGGCTTGCCCCGCGATCAGTCACTGATAGATATCGAAGTCGAAGTAACGACTGGCGATCTTCTGGTAGGTGCCGTTGGCAACGATTTCGTCCAGGGCCTTGTTCAGGCGCTCGCGCAGCGCCTGGTCTTCCTTGCGCACGGCAATCGAAGCATCGGCCTTGGTGCCGTTGACGTCGCCAAGGATCTTGCAGCAGTCCTTGCCGGCCTTGCCCAGCCATTCAGTCAGCGGGAATTTGTCGGCGATCACGCCATCCAGACGGCCGGCGGCGAGGTCAGCGTTGGCTTCGTCGAGGGTCGGATAGAGTTTGACGTCGGCACCGGCCTTGCCGTAGACGTCCTCGGCGTAGATTGCCTGGGTCGAAGAGGCCTGGGCGCCAACCGTGAAGCCTTTGAAGTCGGTCTGTGCGTCGGTAATCTCGCTGTCTTTAGGCACGGCCACCGACAGTGGGGTCTTGTAGTAGTGGTTGGTGAAGGCGATTTTCTTGCGCCGCTCTTCGGTGTTGATCATCGACGCCACTACCGCGTCGTATTTCTTCGCCATCAAGGCCGGGATGATGCCTTCCCAGTCCTGGGCTACCAGGGTGCATTCCACCTTCATCTGTTCGCACAGGGCTTTGCTGATGTCCACATCAAAGCCGTGTAGCTGGTTATCCGAATCGACATAGTTGAACGGCGGGTAAGCGCCTTCGGTAGCAATTTTCAGGGTTTCGGCCTGAGCCATGGTTGCACCGGCCAGCAGCAGGGCGCACGCACCTGCAAAGCGGATAACGGGTTTCATGTCACACCTCGATCTGTTGTTTGCACTCTTGCTATTGTTTGCTCGCTGACGTGTAGCCAACGAATTCATTGTGTAGAGCGGCAGTTGCTTCCAAGCGTTTTTCAACATCCGGCCCAAGCTTCTTGCAGACCTCGTTGACCATCAGGTGTACCCACGACAGCATCGTCGCGGTGGACTCCCAGAACAGATTGAATTCGGTGGGGATACGAAACACCTCAGCGGCGTTGGCATCAGCCCAGTCACAGAAGGTGTCGGTAACCAGCGTTACCGGGATGCCCGCTTCGTGCGCTTTGTGGCACAGGGTCAGGGCATGGCGTGAATAACGGCGTGCTTCGAACACCACCAGGGCGCAGTTGGCCGGGTCGCTGAGCAACACCTCGCCAAAATGCCCGGCGCTGCCATCGACCACCTGCACACCATCACGCAGGTATTGCAGCAGGTGGGCCATGCACTGGGCGATGCCGCGCTCGGTCTGAAACCCTGCGACAAACACCTTGCGCCGCTGCGCCAGGCGCTGGCTGACCACTTCCCAGGCCGGGGTGCGGCTGTATTCGTAGACCCGCACCAGCGCCCCGACTTCCTGTTCGAGGCTGCGCGCCAGGCCAGCGGCATCTTTACCATGCTGTTGGCGGAATTCTTGCAAACGATCACCGACCAACCAGGGGCCATCGCCCAGGTCGTCCTTGAGATCGTGTTTGAGTGCCTTGAGGTGTTCGTAACCCAAGGCCCGGCAGAAACGCCCGACACTGGATTCGCTGACGCCGATTTTCGCCGCCAGACTTGCCGAGGTTTCGAACGGCAGGTCGGTGAGGTTGGCGAGCATGTAGCTGGCGATCTTGCGCCCGGAAGCCGCGGCACTGTGCAGGCTGTTTTCCAGGCGTTGTTTGATCGGTTGGCTCACGGCGATTCTCGAAGGCGGTTGCACGTTGAAACAGAAAATGAATGTTTTCTGTCATCAAGTCAACATTTGACAGTTTGCTGTCACAAGAGGAAAGTTTCGCCATTGCTCATCGCTGTTGCCCATTCCAAATCCAATAAGGGAGCTTCAGATGTCCGCACGCCCCGACACCGCTGCCGCGCACATTGCTTTTGCCGAGCTGCAGGCCCTGTTGCAGCGTATTTTCATCCGTCATGGCACCAGTGAAGCGGTGGCTCGCGCCCTGGCCTTCAACTGCGCCAGTGCCCAGCGCGACGGCGCCCATAGCCATGGTGTGTTCCGTATTCCCGGTTATGTGTCGACCCTGGCCAGTGGCTGGGTCGACGGCAAGGCCGTGCCTGAAGTAGCCGATATTGCCAGTGGTTACCTGCGGGTTGACGCCAAAGGCGGTTTTGCCCAGCCGGCCCTGGCCGCCGCACGTGAGCTGCTGGTGGAAAAGGCCCGCAGTGCCGGGATCGCCGTGCTGGCAATCCACAACTCGCACCATTTCGCGGCCCTGTGGCCGGACGTCGAGCCCTTCGCCGATGAAGGCCTGGTGGCCTTGAGTGTGGTCAACAGCATGACCTGCGTGGTGCCGCATGGTGCCCGCCAGCCGTTGTTCGGCACCAACCCGATCGCTTTTGCCGCGCCGTGCGCCGGGAGTGATCCTATCGTCTTCGACATGGCCACCAGCGCCATGGCCCACGGTGATGTGCAGATCGCGGCGCGCAAAGGCGAGCAACTGCCCGATGGTATCGGTGTCGACAGCCAGGGCGCGCCGACCCGCGATCCGCAGAAGATTCTCGATGGCGGCGCATTGCTGCCGTTCGGCGGGCACAAGGGCTCGGCCCTGTCGATGATGGTCGAATTGCTGGCAGCGGCGCTGACCGGAGGCAATTTCTCCTGGGAGTTCGACTGGTCGCAGCACCCGGGCGCGAAAACCCCCTGGACCGGACAGTTGATTATCGTGATCGACCCGAGCAAGGCTGAAGGGGGCCGCTTTGCCGAGCGTAGCTATGAGCTGGTACGGCAGATGCAGTCGGTGGGCCTGCAGCGGATGCCGGGTGAGCGGCGTTATCGTGAGCGCGAGTTGTCGGCGCGCCAGGGGGTGACGTTGACGGTGCAGGAACTGGAGCAGTTGCAGGCGTTGGCTCAGTAAAAAGTCATCGCGGGGCAAGCCCGCTCCCACAGGGCTCTGTAGGAGCGGGCTTGCCCCGCGATGGCATGACTGTGCATCCATGCACTAATCAGTTGCAGCATCGGTAATGTTCCTCTACCTCAGGTACAGGTATCCTCAGCACAGCATTTAGTCCGAACTGCCCAGACCCAAGGAGCTGCACGCTGTGTTCAAACATGTCGATGCCTATGCCGGCGATCCGATTCTCTCCCTGATGGAAACCTTCAAGGCCGACCCGCGCGCCAACAAGGTCAACCTGAGCATCGGTCTGTATTACGACGCCGCAGGTGTGGTGCCGCAACTGGCCGCGGTCGGCGAAGCCGAGAAGCGCATGGCCGGCCAGCCGCATGAAGCTTCGCTGTACTTGCCGATGGAAGGTCTGAACAGCTATCGCCAGGCAATCCAGGCGTTGCTGTTCGGTGCCGATCATCCGGCGGTGCAGGGCGGCCGTGTAGCCACCGTGCAGACTGTGGGTGGTTCTGGCGCGCTGAAAGTCGGTGCCGACTTCCTCAAGCGTTACTTCCCCGAATCGCAGGTATGGGTCAGCAATCCGACCTGGGACAACCACCGGGCGATCTTTGAAGGTGCCGGCTTTAAGGTCAACACCTACCCGTACTTCAACCAGGACACCCGTGGCCTGGACTTCGACGGCATGCTCGCGACCCTGCAGGGCCTGGCGGCCAACAGCATTGTGCTGCTGCATCCGTGCTGCCACAACCCGACCGGTGTCGACCTGAGCCAGGCGCAATGGCAGCAGGTAATCGAGGTGGTCAAGGCGCGCAACCTGATCCCGTTCCTCGATATCGCCTATCAAGGCTTCGGCGAAGGTCTGGTCGAGGATGCCTATGCCATCCGCGAAGCGGCCCGCGCCGGTGTGCCGTGCCTGGTAAGCAACTCGTTCTCGAAGATCTTCTCGCTGTATGGCGAGCGGGTAGGGGGCCTGTCGGTGGTCTGTGACGATGCCGACACCGCGCAAAGCGTACTCGGCCAGCTCAAGGCCACGGTGCGCCGCAACTACTCCAGCCCACCGGCTTTCGGTGCACAGCTGGTGGCCGCAGTGCTGGGCGATGCGCTGCTCAATGCGCAGTGGGCGGCTGAAGTGGAGCAGATGCGTCTGCGCATCCTCGACATGCGTCAGGGGCTGGTCGATGCCCTGGCGGTGCTGCTGCCGGGCCAGGACTTCTCGTTCTTCCTGAGTCAGCGCGGGATGTTCAGTTACACCGGTTTGAGCGTCGCGCAGGTGCGTCGCCTGCGTGACGAGTTCGGGGTATACCTGATCGACAGCGGCCGGGTGTGCATGTCCGGGCTGCGTCCGGACAACCTGCAGCAGGTGGCTGAGGCGATTGCTGCGGTTCAGTAAGCAAACCTGATCGCGGGGCAAGCCCGCTCCCACTGGTGTTAACCCTGTGGGAGCGGGCTTGCCCCGCGATGCTTTGGTAAAGGTGCAACCGCTCCGTCGGACAGGGCTTCTCAAGTGCAACCAATCGGCGCACAATCGCGCCCCTCTTTATATGGTTGAGGGGCGGTGATGCGTCTGTTTCGCCACTCTCAGCCCTGTTGCAGTCTTGCGAGTGGAGTTGCACCCGGATGAATGAGCAGGCCCCGAGCGTTGAACAACGCTTCGAATCGACCCCAGCCGCCCTCGGCAGTTGGTCCCGTCAGGACACCACCTGGATGCTGGGCCTGTTTGGCACGGCCATCGGCGCCGGAACCCTGTTCCTGCCGATCAATGCCGGGTTAGGTGGCTTCTGGCCTCTGCTGATCCTGGCGTTGCTGGCGTTCCCGATGACGTACTACGCCCACCGTGGGCTGACCCGCTTTGTACTGTCCGGGCGCGATGGCGCCGACATCACCGACGTGGTCGAAGAGCACTTCGGCATCCAGGCCGGTGCCCTGATCACCTTGCTGTACTTCTTCGCCATCTTCCCGATCCTGCTGATCTACAGCGTGGCCCTGACCAACACGGTCGGCAGCTTCATGGAACACCAACTGCACATCGAGCCGCCACCGCGCGCCGTGCTGTCGTTCGTGCTGATTCTCGGCTTGCTGGCCATTGTGCGCTGCGGCGAGCAGGCCACGGTCAAGGTCATGAGCCTGCTGGTCTATCCGTTCATCGTGGCCCTGGCGTTCCTGGCGGTGTTCCTGATTCCGCACTGGAGCGGCGGTATCCTCAGCACCGCCACTGAAGTACCGTCGGGTTCGGCCTTCCTGCACACCCTGTGGCTGGCGATTCCGGTCATGGTGTTCTCGTTCAACCATTCGCCGATCATCTCGGCCTTTGCCGTTGACCAGAAGCGCCAGTACGGCATGCACGCCGACGAGCGCAGCGGGCAGATTCTGCGCCGCGCCCACCTGCTGATGGTGGCGATGGTGATGTTCTTCGTGTTCAGCTGCGTGCTGACCCTGACCCCGGCACAACTGGCCGAAGCCAAGGCGCAGAACCTGTCGATCCTGTCGTACCTGGCCAACCACTTCAGCAACCCGACCATCGCGTTTGCCGCGCCGCTGATTGCGTTCATCGCCATTGCCAAGTCGTTCCTCGGCCACTACATCGGTGCCAGCGAAGGTCTCAAAGGCTTGATCGTCAAGACCGGCAAGCGCCCTGGCGCCAAGGCGCTGGACCGCATGACCGCAGCCTTCATGCTGGTGATCTGCTGGATCGTCGCCACCCTCAACCCGAGCATCCTCGGCATGATCGAGACCCTTGGCGGCCCGGTGATCGCGGCGATTCTGTTCCTGATGCCGATGTACGCCATCCGCAAGGTTCCGGCCATGCGTAAATACAGCGGGCAGATGTCCAATGTCTTCGTCGTGGCCGTTGGCCTGGTAGCGATCTCGGCGCTGGTTTACTCGCTGCTGAGCTGATGGATTGACGGGTCACTCGCAAGCAGGATTGTCTGCTTTCGGGTGGCCGCTTTGTCCACAATAATTGTCTGGCAATACAACAATTTGTTGCTCCCCCATAGGTGCCCGGGCACTTTCATGATTAACTCTGGTCCTTTACCACTCACCCCGCAAAAGGACTCAGCTCATGGCTCAAGTGACTCTCAAAGGCAATCCTGTTCAGGTCAACGGCGAACTGCCGAAGGTCGGCTCGAAAGCGCCAGCGTTTTCCCTGGTTGGTGCAGGCCTGGCTGACGTGACCCTGGCCAGCCTGGCCGGCAAGCGCAAAGTGCTGAACATCTTCCCAAGCGTCGACACCCCGACCTGCGCTACCTCGGTGCGTACCTTCAACAAGAAGGCCAACGAGCTGAACAACACCGTAGTGCTGTGCATCTCTGCTGACCTGCCGTTCGCGCAAGCACGCTTCTGTGGCGCTGAAGGCCTGGAAAACGTCCAGAACCTGTCGACCCTGCGTGGCCGCGAGTTCATCGAGAACTACGGCGTTGCCATCGCCGACGGCCCACTGGCCGGCCTGACCGCCCGTGCCGTGGTGGTACTGGACGAAAATGACAACGTCCTGCACAGCGAGCTGGTTGGCGAAATCGCCGACGAGCCGAACTATGATGCTGCTCTGGCAGTGTTGAAGTGATCTGATTGCCCCTGTGGGAGCGGGCTTGCCCCGCGATTCGATGTCACTGACAGCTCGCAATCGCGGGGCAAGCCCGCTCCCACAGGTGTTAGCAATTGTTACGGCCTGGACATAGTCCAGGCCGTTTTTATTTATAGTTCATTGTCTTAGCAACGTAAGCTCAAGGTAAATTGCCGGTAAAGGCGCTTTGCTTATCCCGCTGCAGTGCTTATCGTTCAGCCTCCTCAAAAGAATTCTTTCCAGTCCAATGGTCGATCAACCGATGCTTTCTCGTTCCCGTTCCCCTCGTCGCTGGCTTGTCGGCCTGCTGATCCTGCTGCTGGTTGCCGGCCTGTGCTGGTGGCTGTGGCCGTCTCCAGCGGCGCACAAGGCTGCCGGCGCACCCGGTGGCAAGGGCGGGCGACCAGGCTTCGGGGCCTTTGCCGGGCCGGTGCCGGTGCGCGTCGAACCGGCTACTGTCGGCAACTTCCCGGTCTACCTCAAGGCCCTGGGCACGGTGACCGCGACCAATACCGTCAACGTCCGTAGCCGGGTAGGTGGCGAGCTGGTCAAGGTCAACTTCCAGGAAGGGCAGAAGGTCAAGGCCGGCGACCTGCTCGCCGAGATCGACCCGCGCAGCTACCAGATCGCCCTGCAACAGGCCGAAGGCACCCTGGCACAGAACCTGGCGCAGCTGAAAAACGCCCAGATCGACCTGGAACGCTATAAAGGCCTGTACGCCGAAGACAGTATCGCCAAGCAGACCCTCGACACTCAGGTGGCGCTGGTCGGCCAGTTCCAGGGCACCATCAAGACCAACCAGGCGGCGGTCGGCGATGCCAAGCTGAACCTGGATTTCACCCGTATCCGCGCACCGATCACCGGCCGCCTGGGCCTGCGTCAGCTCGACGTCGGCAACCTGGTGGCAGCCAACGACACCACGGCACTGGTGGTGATTACCCAGACCCAGCCGATCACCGTGGCCTTTACCTTGCCCGAGTCGGAGCTCAGCACCGTGCTGGCCCGCTACCGCAGCGGCGCCAAGTTGCCGGTTGAAGCTTGGGACCGCGGCGACCTCAAGCAGCAGGCCGTCGGCGAGTTGCGCAGCCTCGACAACCAGATCGACACCACCACTGGCACCCTGAAGTTCAAGGCGTTCTTCGAGAACCAGAACGAAGTGCTGTTCCCCAACCAGTTCGTCAACGTGCGCCTGCTGGCCGACACCTTGACCAACGTGGTGCTGGCGCCTTCGGCCGCCATCCAGTTCGGCACCGACGGCTCCTTTGTGTATGTCATGGAAGGCGAGAACAAGGTGCGCATCCGCAAACTCACCCTCGGCGCCAGCGACGGCGACCACACCGTGGTCACCGCAGGCCTGGCCAAGGGCGAGCGGGTGGTGCTTGAAGGTACCGACCGCTTGCGTGACGGCAGTGAGGTAGAAGTGGTCAACGACAGCTCGCAAGTCCCGGAAACCCCTGGCCAGCACCTGCAGGGGCAGGACAACAACGATGCTTCCGCTGCCGCGGACCGCAAGGACAAGGCCGGCGCATGAACCTCTCGCGGCTGTTCATCCTGCGCCCGGTGGCGACCACCCTGAGCATGCTGGCCATTGTCCTGGCCGGCCTGATCGCCTACACCTTGCTGCCTGTGGCGGCGTTGCCGCAGGTCGATTACCCGACCATCCGGGTCATGACCCTGTATCCGGGTGCCAGCCCGCAAGTAATGACCAGCGCAGTCACTGCGCCGCTGGAGCGCCAGTTCGGGCAGATGCCGGGCCTGACCCAGATGGCCTCGACCAGCTCCGGCGGCGCTTCGGTGCTGACCTTGCGCTTCAGCCTGGACATGAACATGGACGTTGCCGAGCAGCAGGTCCAGGCGGCGATCAACGCCGCCAGCAACCTGTTGCCCAGCGACCTGCCAGCACCGCCGGTGTACAACAAGGTCAACCCGGCCGACACCCCGGTGCTGACCCTGGCCATTTCGTCGAAAACCATGCCGCTGCCCAAGCTCAACGACCTGGTCGACACCCGCGTGGCGCAGAAAATCGCGCAGATCAGCGGCGTCGGCATGGTCAGCATCGCCGGCGGTCAGCGCCAGGCGGTGCGGATCAAGGTCAACCCTGATGCCCTGGCGTCTGCCGGACTCAACCTTGCGGATGTGCGCACCCTGATCGGCGCCTCCAACGTCAACCAGCCGAAAGGCAACTTCGACGGCCCGACGCGGGTGTCGATGCTCGACGCCAACGACCAACTGCGTTCCCCCGAGGAGTACGCCAACCTGATCCTGGCGTACAACAACGGTGCGCCGCTGCGCCTGAAGGACGTCGCCGAGATTGTCGACGGCGCCGAAAACGAGCGCCTGGCGGCCTGGGCCAACCAGAACCAGGCAGTGCTGTTGAACATCCAGCGTCAGCCGGGCGCAAACGTTATCGAGGTGGTTGACCGGATCAAGACCCTGCTGCCGTCGATCACCGACAACCTGCCGGCCGGCCTTGATGTCAGCGTACTCACCGACCGCACTCAGACCATCCGCGCCTCGGTCAAGGATGTTCAGCACGAACTGCTGCTGGCCATCGCCCTGGTAGTGATGGTGACCTTCGTGTTCCTGCGCCGCTTCAGCGCGACGATCATTCCGTCGGTGGCCGTGCCGCTGTCGCTGATCGGCACCTTTGCGGTGATGCACCTGGCCGGGTTCTCGATCAACAACCTGACCCTGATGGCGCTGACCATCGCCACCGGTTTTGTCGTCGACGATGCGATTGTCATGCTGGAGAACATTTCCCGGCACATCGAGGAAGGCGAAAGCCCCATGCAGGCGGCGCTCAAGGGTGCCCGGCAGATTGGTTTCACACTGATCTCGCTGACTTTCTCGCTGATCGCGGTGTTGATCCCGCTGCTGTTCATGGCCGATGTGGTAGGGCGCCTGTTCCGTGAATTCGCCATCACCCTGGCGGTGGCGATCCTGATTTCCCTGGTCGTGTCGCTGACCTTGACGCCGATGATGTGCGCGCGCCTGCTCAAGCGCGAGCCCACCGAGCAGGAGCAGGGGCGCTTCTACCGTGCCAGCGGTGCCTGGATTGACTGGATGATCGCCTGGTATGGCCGTGGCCTGCAGTGGGTGCTCAAGCGCCAGCCGCTGACCTTGCTGGTAGCGGTGGCGACCCTGGCCCTGACCGTGCTGTTGTACCTGGTGGTGCCCAAGGGCTTCTTCCCGGCACAGGACACCGGGGTGATCCAGGGTATTTCCGAAGCGCCGCAGTCGGTGTCTTTTGCCGCCATGAGCGAGCGCCAGCAACAGCTCAGTGCGGTGATCCTTCAGGATCCGGCGGTGCAGAGCCTGTCGTCCTACATCGGCGTCGACGGTGACAACGCCACGCTCAACAGCGGGCGTCTGTTGATCAACCTCAAGCCCCATGGCGAGCGCGACCTGACCGCCGCCCAGGTGATCGCCCGGCTGCAGCCGCAGGTCGACAAGCTGGTCGGCATCCGTCTGTTCATGCAGCCGGTGCAAGACCTGAGCATCGAAGACCGGGTCAGCCGCACCCAGTACCAGTTCAGCCTGTCGTCCCCGGACGCCGAACTGCTGGCGCTGTGGAGCGGCAAGCTGGTCGATGCCCTGCAACAGCGCCCGGAACTCACCGATGTCGCCAGCGACCTGCAGGACAAGGGCCTGCAAGTATTCCTGGTGATCGACCGGGATGCCGCCAGCCGCCTGGGCATCAACGTCGCCGACATCACCAACGCCCTGTACGACGCCTTCGGCCAGCGCCAGATCTCGACCATTTACACCCAGGCCAGCCAGTACCGCGTGGTGCTGCAGGCCGAAGCCGCTTCCAGCCTGGGGCCACAGGTGCTCGAGCAGATCCACGTCAAAGCCACCGATGGCGGCCAGGTGCGGCTGTCGAGCCTGGCGCGTATCGAACAGCGTCAGGCGCAGCTGGCAATTGCCCATATCGGCCAGTTCCCGGCGGTGATGATGTCGTTCAACCTGGCCGAAGGCGTGGCCCTCGGTGAGGCGGTCAAGGCGATCGAGCAGGTGCAGCAGGAGATCGGCATGCCGGTCGGCGTGCAGACCCGCTTCCAGGGCGCGGCCGAAGCGTTCCAGAACTCGCTGTCGAGCACCTTGCTGCTGATTCTGGCGGCGGTGGTGACCATGTACATCGTGCTTGGCGTGCTCTACGAGAGCTACATCCATCCGGTCACCATCCTCTCGACCCTGCCGTCGGCGGCGGTGGGCGCCTTGCTGGCGCTGATCCTGTCCGGCAACGACCTGGGCATGATCGCCATCATCGGCATCATTCTGCTGATCGGTATCGTCAAGAAGAACGCGATCATGATGATCGACTTCGCCCTCGAGGCCGAGCGCAACCAGGGCATGGCACCGGAAGCGGCGATCTACCAAGCGGCGCTGCTGCGCTTCCGGCCGATTCTGATGACCACCCTGGCGGCCCTGTTTGGCGCCATCCCGCTGATGCTCGCCACCGGTTCCGGCGCCGAGCTGCGCCAGCCGCTGGGTCTGGTGATGGTCGGCGGGCTGCTGGTCAGCCAGGTGCTGACGCTGTTCACCACGCCGGTCATCTACCTGTACTTCGATCGCCTGGCGCGGCGCATGCGCCCGCAACCTGACGCCGCGGTGCAGGACCTGTCATGAACCTCTCCGCACCCTTTATCCGCCGCCCGGTGGCGACCATGCTCCTGAGCCTGGCGATCATGCTGCTGGGTGGTGTCAGCTTCGGCCTGTTGCCGGTGGCGCCGCTGCCGCAGATCGAGTTCCCGGTGATCGTGGTCCAGGCCAACCTGCCGGGGGCCAGCCCCGAGGTGATGGCCTCAACCGTGGCGACTCCACTGGAGCGCTCCATGGGCGCGATATCCGGGGTCACTACGCTCACCAGCAATTCCAGCCAGGGCTCGACCCGGGTGATTCTCGGCTTTGACCAGGGCCGTGATATCGATGCGGCCGCGCGCGAAGTGCAGGCGGCGATCAACGCCTCGCGCAACCTGTTGCCCAGCGGTATGCGCAGCATGCCGACCTACAAGAAGTTCAATCCGTCGCAGGCGCCGATCATGGTCCTGGCGCTGACCTCCAGCGTGCTGCAGAAGGGCCAGCTCTACGACCTGGCCTCGACCATCCTGTCGCAGAGTCTGTCCCAGGTGCCGGGGGTAGGCGAGGTGCAGATCGGCGGCAGTTCGCTGCCGGCGGTGCGCATCGAACTCGAACCGCAATTGCTCAATCAGTACGGCGTGGCGCTGGACGATGTGCGCCAGACCATCGCCAACGCCAACCAGCGCCGGCCCAAGGGTTTTATCGAAGACCCTCAGCGCAGCTGGCAGGTGCAGGCCAACGACCAGCTGGAAAAGGCCAAGGACTACGAGCCGCTGGTGATCCGTTACCAGGACGGTGCGGTATTGCGCCTGAGCCATGTGGCCAAGGTCACCGACGCGGTGGAGAACCGCTACAACAGCGGCTTCTTCAATGACCAGGACGCGGTGCTGCTGGTGATCAACCGCCAGTCTGGCGCCAACATCATCGAGACCGTGAACAAGATCAAGGAGCAGCTGCCGGCCCTGGAGTCGCTGATGCCGGCCAGCGTCAAGCTGGACGTGGCCATGGACCGCTCGCCGGTGATCAAGGCGACCCTCAAGGAAGCCGAGCACACCCTGATCATCGCCGTGGTGCTGGTGATCCTCGTGGTGTTCCTGTTCCTCGGCAACCTGCGTGCCTCGCTGATTCCGACCCTGGCGGTGCCGGTGTCGCTGGTCGGCACCTTTGCGGCCATGTACCTGTGCGGCTTCTCGTTGAACAACATGTCGCTGATGGCGCTGATCCTTGCCACCGGCCTGGTGGTGGACGACGCCATCGTGGTGCTGGAGAACATCTCCCGGCATATCGACGAAGGCGTGCCGCCGATGCGCGCTGCCTACCTGGGCTCCAAGGAAGTTGGCTTCACCCTGTTGTCGATGAACCTGTCGCTGGTGGTGGTGTTCGTCTCGATCCTGTTCATGGGCGGTATCGTCGGCTCGTTGTTCCGCGAGTTCTCCATCACCCTGGCGGTGGCGATCGTTGTCTCGCTGGTGGTTTCCCTGACCCTGACACCGATGCTTTGCGCGCGCTGGCTCAAGCCCCAGGCACAAGAAGGGCAGACGCGCCTGCAGCGCTGGAGCGAGCACCTGCACCAGCGCATGATGGCCAGCTATGGGCGCAGCCTCGACTGGGTACTGCGTCACAGGCGCCTGACCCTGGCCAGCCTGCTGGTGACCATTGCGGTCAACATCGCCCTGTACGTGGTGGTACCCAAGACCTTCCTGCCGCAGCAGGACACCGGTCAGTTGATGGGCTTTGTCCGCGGTGACGACGGCCTGTCGTTCCAGGTCATGCAGCCGAAGATGGAAATCTACCGTCAGGCCCTGCTCAAGGATCCGGCGGTGGAAAGCGTCGCCGGCTTTATCGGTGGCAACAGCGGCACCAATAACGCCATGGTGCTGGTGCGCCTCAAGCCGATCAGCGAGCGCAAGATATCCGCGCAGAAGATCATCGAGCGTTTGCGCAAGGAAATGCCCAAGGTGCCTGGTGGACGCCTGTTCCTCATGGCCGACCAGGACCTGCAGTTCGGCGGTGGCCGCGACCAGAGCACCTCGCAGTTTCTCTACACCTTGCAGAGCAGCGAGCTGTCCGCTTTGCGCGAGTGGTATCCGAAAGTGGTCGCGGCGTTCAAGGCCCTGCCGGAACTCACTGCCATCGATGCCCGCGAAGGTGGCGGTACCCAGCAGGTCACCCTGGTGGTCGATCGCGAACAGGCCAAGCGTCTGGGGATCGACATGAGCATGGTCACCTCGGTGTTGAACAACGCCTACAGCCAGCGGCAGATTTCGACCATCTACGACAGCCTGAACCAGTATCAGGTGGTGATGGAGATCAACCCCAAATACGCCCAGGACCCGCGTAGCCTCGAGCAGGTCCAGGTGATCACCGCTGACGGCGCCCGGGTACCGCTGGCGACCTTTGCCCGCTATGAAAACAGCCTGGCCGACGACCGGGTCAGCCACGAAGGCCAGTTCGCCTCTGAAAGCATCAACTTCGACATCGCCGAAGGCTACAGTCAGGACCAGGCACTGGCTGCAGTTGAGCGGGCAGTGGCCAAGGTCGGCTTGCCCGAGGACGTGATCGCCAAGCTCGGCGGCACCGGCGATGCCTTTGCCGAAAGCCAGAAGGGCCAGCCGTTCATGATCCTCGGGGCGCTGCTGGCGGTGTATCTGGTGCTGGGGATTCTCTATGAGAGCTACATTCACCCGCTAACCATTCTCTCGACCTTGCCGTCGGCCGGGGTAGGGGCCTTGCTCACCCTGTATGTGGTGGGTAGCGAGTTCAGCCTGATTTCCCTGCTCGGCCTGTTCCTGTTGATTGGCGTGGTGAAGAAGAACGCCATCATGATGATCGACCTGGCCTTGCAACTGGAACGCCATGAACAGCTGAGCCCGGAGCAATCGATCCGCCGTGCCTGTCTGCTGCGTCTGCGACCGATCCTGATGACCACCATCGCCGCCATTCTCGGCGCCTTGCCGTTGCTGCTCAGTCATGCCGAGGGTTCGGAGATGCGCCAGCCGCTGGGCCTGACCATCATTGGCGGGCTGGTCTTCAGCCAGGTCCTCACGCTTTACACCACCCCGGTGGTTTACCTCTATCTGGACCGCTTGCGCCATCGTTTCAACCACTGGCGTGGCGTGCGCACCGACGCTGCTTTGGAAACCCCGCTATGACCCGACGTCCGTTTCTCTCCGACCGCTCCCTGCAGCAACTGCTGGGCGCCCGTGGCTCGCGCCTGCTGGCCTCCAGCCTGTGCCTGGCGATGCTCAGCGCCTGCACCCTGAGCCCGGACTACCAGCGCCCGCAAGCGCCGGAACCGGTGGCGTTCAAGCATGCTGCTGGCTGGACCCAGGCCAATCCTTCCGACGCCCTGGCCCGTGGCGCCTGGTGGCAGCTGTACGGTGATGCCCAACTGAACGACCTGGTCGAACAGCTCAACGCCAGCAACCAGACAGTCGCCCAATACGAAGCCCAGTACCGTCAGGCCCAGGCGCTGGTGCGCAGCGCCCGTGGTGCGTTGTTCCCCAGCGTCGACCTGAGCGCCGGCAAGAACCGCTCCAGTCAGGGCACCGGCAGTTCCAGCTCGAGCCTGAGTAACTCCAGCAGCGGCATCCGCGACACTTACAGCACCAGCCTTGGGGTCAGCTGGGAGGCCGACCTGTGGGGCAAGCTGCGGGACGGCCTGGCCGCCAACCAGGCCAGTGCCGAGGCAAGCCTGGCCGACATGGCGGCGATCCGCCTGAGCCTGCAATCGGAGCTGGTGCAGAACTACCTGCAACTGCGGGTGATGGACGAGCAGAAACGCCTGCTCGAAGCCACGGTCGCGACCTATCAGCGCTCGCTGACCATGACCGAGAACCAGTACCGCGCCGGGGTGTCTGGCAAGGATGCGGTAGCCCAGGCGCAAACTCAGCTGAAAAGTACCCAGGCCGACCTGATCGACCTGGTCTGGCAGCGCGCCCAGCTGGAAAACGCCATTGCCGTGCTGCTGGGCAAGGCACCGGCCGATTTTGCCCTGGCCGACAGCAAAGACATCCCGGCATTGCCCCAGGTGCCTGTGGCCTTGCCTTCGCAACTGCTGGAGCGTCGCCCGGACATTGCCTCGGCCGAGCGCAAGGTGATGTCGGCCAACGCCAGCATCGGCGTGGCCCGTGCTGCGTACTTCCCCGACCTGACCCTGAGCATGAGTGGCGGCTACAGCAGTAGCAGCTTCAACGACTGGATCAGCCTGCCCAACCGCTTCTGGTCGGTGGGCCCGCAACTGGCCATGACCCTGTTCGACGGCGGCCAGCGCTCGGCCGAAGTCGACCGTACCGTAGCGGTCTATGACCAGACCGTGGCGCAGTACCGTCAGGCGGTGCTCGATGGCTTCAAGGAAGTGGAAAACTACCTGGTGCAGCTCGACGTCTACGAGGACGAAGCCAGGGTGCGCAGCGAAGCCCTGGACGCCGCACGCGAATCACTGCGCCTGACCAGCAACCAGTACAAGGCGGGGCTGATCGCCTACCTGGATGTGGTCAACGTGCAGACCACCGCGCTGAGCAACGAGCGCAGTGTGCTGACCTTGCTGCAGGGGCGGCTGGTGGCCAGCGTGCAGTTGATAGCGGCACTGGGCGGCGGCTGGGATGCGCAGGCGGCGTTTGCCGAGTCGCCTTGAGTTTTCTTATAAAAAATGAATAAAAACATGTAGTTGCATAGCATTGTTAATGTTTGCTGTCGCTTCATGAGTGTGTTGCTGCAAATTGCATGAATAAGCAAAATCAGACATTAGATTTGCTATGCAACTACATGATTTATAACGATATTTGTTGTTTGAGTATTGGGCTTTTGGCAATTCAGTTGTCATCGCTAAATGCCATCGAAAACTCCGTGCGTTTCGCCAAAGGTTGAGTACAATCATCGGCTTTTACCCGGGCCGCACCAGTGCCCGGTTCCAAGGGTTGTGGAAGGCCAAATGCTGATCGGTAGTTACTCTTCTTCGTTGGTGTTGATTTCGCTCTGTGTGGCCATTCTTGCTTCCTATACCGCACTCGACCTGACCGGACGCATCGCCACCGCCAAGGGCCGGGCGGTGTACCTGTGGATCAGCGGTGGCGCGCTGGCGATGGGGTTCGGTATCTGGTCGATGCACTTCATCGGCATGCTCGCTTTCAGCTTGCCGATCCCGTTGGGCTACGACCTGACCCTGACGCTTTTGTCGCTGCTGATCGCCGGGTTGTCTTCCGGCTTTGCCCTGTGGCTGGTCAGTCAGCCGAGCCTGCCCTGGACCCAGTTGGGCCTGGGGGCGCTGATCATGGGCGCGGGTATCAGCAGCATGCATTACACCGGCATGGCCGCGTTGTTGCTGCAGCCAGGCATCGACTACGACCCGTTGCTGTTCGGCCTGTCGTTGGTAATTGCCGTGGGGGCTTCGGCGGCAGCCTTGTGGATTGCCTTCCGCCTGCGTCAGCAAACCCTGTATGTCCGGCAGATCCGTGGCGCTGCGGCGGTAGTGATGGGCGTGGCGATTGTCGGCATGCACTACACCGCGATGGCGGCGGCCAACTTCCCGGAAGGCAGTTTCTGTGGCGCCCTGGGCACTGGCCTGAGTGGCAACGGCCTGGATTACCTGGTGCTGATCACCACCCTGGCGGTATTGGCGGTGGCGCTGCTGACCTCGGTGCTCGACGCGCGCCTGGAAGCCCGCACGGCGGAACTGGCGCGTTCGTTGACCCGCGCCAACCAGGAGCTTACCCAACTGGCCCTGCACGACACCCTGACCGGTTTGCCCAATCGCACGCTGCTGGCCGATCGCATCGACCAGGCGATCAACAAGGTGGCGGAGCAGGGTGGCTGTTTCGCCCTGATGTTTATCGACCTGGACGGCTTCAAACCGGTCAACGACGCCTTTGGCCACCATATGGGCGACTTGCTGCTCAAGGAAGTGGCACTGCGCCTGCGCGGCCATCTGCACAGCCAGGACACCCTGGCCCGTATCGGCGGCGACGAGTTCGTGTTGCTGGTGGAAATGCAGGAGCCTGACGACGCCCTGGGCGTTGCGGCCAAGCAGGTCAACCTGATTTCCCGTGCCTTCCGCGTGGCGGAGCAGAGCCTGCAGATCTCGGCGAGTATCGGCATCGTCCTCTACCCGGGCAATGGTATCGACCAGCATGAACTGCTGCGCAACGCCGATGCGGCGATGTACCACGCCAAGAGTGCCGGCAAAAACGGTTACAGCTTCTTCGACGTGTCGATGAACAGCAATGCGCGCCTGCAGCTGCAACTGCTCCAGGACCTGCGGGTGGCGCTTGAGCAAAAGCAGTTCCGCCTGTTCTACCAGCCCAAGTTCGATGCCCAGGACTGCCAGCCCATCGGCGCCGAAGCGCTGTTGCGCTGGGAGCATCCGCAGCATGGTCTGCTGCTGCCGGATCGCTTTATCGCCCTGGCAGAGAAAACCGGGCTGATCATTCCGATTGGCGAATGGGTGCTGGATGAAGCCTGCCGGCAAATGCGTGCCTGGATTGACCAGGGCTACAGCGACTGGCGGATAGCGGTCAACCTCTCGGCCATCCAGTTCTGCCACAGCGGGCTGGTCGACAGCGTTGCCAAGGTACTGGCGCGTCATCAGTTGCCGGCCAACAGCCTGACCCTGGAAATCACCGAAACCACCGCCATGCACGATGCCGACGCGAGCATGGCGGTGCTGCAGCAGCTTTCGGACATGGGCGTGGATCTGTCCATCGACGACTTTGGCACCGGCTATTCGAGCCTGATGTACCTCAAGCGCCTGCCGGCCAACGAGTTGAAGATCGACCGCGGTTTCGTCCGCGACCTGGAGCAGGACAGCGATGATGCCGCGATTGTCTCGGCGATTGTCGCCCTGGGTCAGGCCCTGGGCTTGCGCATCGTTGCCGAAGGGGTGGAAACCGACCGCCAGCAGAACTTCCTCACCCGCCTGGGGTGCGACTCGCTACAGGGTTACCTGCTCGGCCAGCCGTTGCCGGCCGAGCGGTTTATCGTCGATATCGAGCGCGCCCGCCAGTCACTGGCACTCAGCTGAGCTCAGCCTGCGGCGCGCAGGTTGCAGGACGGCTCGAAGGCGTCGAGTTCGGCTTCGACGGCTTCGATGATCCGTTCGACATCGGCAGCGGGCATGAGGGTGGCGCAGGGAATTCCGGCGATAGCCAGCAGGGTTTCACCGGTGGCCCGGTCAAACAGCCGAGCAACCATGCTGCGCGGGGCATCCATGCTGGCCTCGAAGCCCAGCGGATGAAAATACCAGCGCATCACCTGGCAGGCGTTGGGAAACGTCAGTTTGTTCATTCCGGCCTCCATGTAGGGGTGAACAACAGGGCGAGCGGAGCAAGCTGTGCTTCAAGACTTGGCGAACATTCAAGAAACCTAAACATAGCACCGCTACCGTGAATGTCCGCCCGCGGTCATGACAGTTTTCCGGTTCTTTCAAGCTGGCCATTGGCGACTGCAAAATCCCCTGAAAACAAAGACCGGAACGGCAAACGTTTGCCGGCAACATTTCCCCGCTGCGGGCAATGGCGCTCTGCTATTTTTACCGACAGTCGGCTGGGATGCCTGCCTGGGATTTTCGGACCAATGGCTCCCCCGGGTTCAGTCAAGGAGACCGCCATGCGTTATTCCACGCTCACCCAACGTATCGCCGGTGACGGTGCTGCTGCCTGGAACATCCACTACCGCGCGCTGGAACTGCGCGAGCAGGGGCGCGAGGTGTTCCTGCTGTCGATCGGCGACCCGGATTTCGATACGCCGCAGCCTGTTGTCGAGGCCGCTGTAAACAGTCTGCGTGCCGGTAATACGCACTACTCCGACGTGCGTGGCAGCCTTGGCTTGCGCCAGGCCATTGCTCGCCAGCAAACGCGTCAAAGTGGCCAGCGGGTCGATCCGCAGGAAGTGGTGGTGCTGGCCGGCGCGCAATGTGCCTTGTATGGCGTGGCCCAGTGCCTGTTCGATGCCGGTGACGAGGTCATCGTCGCCGAGCCGATGTATGTCACCTACGAGGCTGTGTTTGGTGCCTGCGCAGCGAAGGTGGTACCGGTGCCGGTACGTCCCGAGCAAGGCTTTCGCGTCGATCCGGCCGACGTCGCCGCGCGGGTTACCTCACGCACACGGGCGTTGCTGCTCAACAGCCCGCACAATCCTTCCGGAGCCAGCTTGCCCAGGCACAGCTGGGAGCGTCTGGCGCAGATCTGTATCGAGCAAGACCTGTGGCTGATCTCTGATGAGGTCTATAGCGAGCTGCTGTATGAAGGCGCGCATTTCAGCCCGGCTAGCCTGCCGGGCATGGCTGCGCGCTGCGCGACCATCAACAGTTTGTCCAAATCCCACGCCATGTCGGGCTGGCGGGTCGGCTGGGTCATTGCTCCGCAGGCGTTGTGCGACCATTTGAGCAACCTGGCGCTGTGCATGCTCTTCGGTCTGCCGGATTTCATCCTCGATGCCGCCCAGGTGGCACTGGAACAGGAGCTGCCGCAGGTGCGGCAGATGCGTGACAGCTACCGCGAGCGGCGTGACCGGGTGTGTGCCAGCCTCGCCGATTGTCCGGGTATCAGCGTGCACAAGCCGGACGGCGGGATGTTCGTGATGGTTGATATCCGCGCCACCGGCCTGGGGGCGCAGGCTTTTGCCGAGCGCTTGCTGGAGGAACACGGGGTGGCGGTGCTCGCCGGTGATGCCTTCGGCCCCAGTGCGGCGGGGCACTTGCGCATTGGTCTGGTGCTCGACAGTGAGCGTCTGGAGCAGGCCTGCCAGCGCATCGCCCGGTGTGCTGTGCAGGTGCTCGAAGGCCGGCTTTCACTTGATCAGTGTGGCGGCCATGTTGATGGTAAAACCCAGAATGGCGGTGTTGAAGATAAACCCTACCAATGAGTGGGCCAGCACCACCCGGCGCATTGTCCGCCCGGCCACGCCGACATCGGAGGTCTGTACCGCGACGCTCAAGGTGTAGGAAAAGTAGTGAAAGTCCCAATAGTCGGGGTGACGTTCGCCATCGCTGAAGCGTAGCAGCGGCGTGTGCGCCTGGGCGGTGTAGAACAGGTGGGCATAGTGTAGGCTGAAAATCGCACCGATCAGCAGCCACGAGCCGGCGACGGTGAAGGCGGTAAAGGTCAGCTGCAGCGCCGTCGGCCCATCTTCGAGCTGAGCGCCGGCCGCCAGTTGCAGCACCACCGCGACCAGACTGGCAATGGCCGCGATGCTGACCGTGAACAGCACCAGCCCGGCGTTCTCGTCCTCGATACTGGCAACCTTGCGGACCTTTTCTGCGTTGGCGCCCAGCGTCAGCCACAGAATCAACAGCAGGTAGAGCCAGACGCCGCTGTTCCAGCCGATCAGCACATGCTCGACCCAATCGTTCGCCGGCAGCAGCCAACCGCTCAGGAGCCCGACGAGGGCGGCGATACTCAAGCGCGGGTGGCTGCGGCTCAGTCGATGAAATGCCATGTTGTCTCGGGGCTATGGGGACCTTGAGCAACTGTAGCCGCAAGCCGGGGGCAGGGCACGCCATGATATTGCCTTCAATCGATCCGAACGGGTCGGATGAGGTACTATCGGCATCCGTACCGGGTGTAAATGGCTTGCCAATCAATGACCTGGTCATGACATGGGGCATTTGCCCCCAGCTTCGTTCTACAGGATTCCCGGTTTGTCCGATTCACTGCAAAACCCCCTGCTGCAATACCTCGCCCGCCTGGCGCCTTCCAGTCAGCTGACCATGAAGTACATCCTCCAGGATGCCGCCGACCGCCTGGATTTCGAGGATTGCGACATCAGCGATATACCTTGGCACCAGCTTGAACCTGGCCATGTCACCGCCTTGGTGGCGGCCTTGCGCGCCGATGGTTATGCGCCCAACACTTCGTCGCTGTACGTCAATGCGGTGCGTGGGGTGATGAACGAGGCCTGGCGTCTGGGCTTGATCAGCCAGGATCAGCTGCTGCGCATCCGCAGCGTCAAACCGACCCAGGGCACACGACTGGCCAGCGGGCGCAACCTCAAGCGCAGCCTGATCCGTGAACTGATGGACGCCTGCGCTGCCGACCCGCGCCCGCAGGGGTTGCGCGATGCGGCGGTGATCGCCTTGCTCTATGGCACCGGCATGCGCAAATCCGAATCGGTCAACCTCGACCTGAGCCAGGTCGATTTCCACGAGCGCAGCCTGCAGGTGCTGGGCAAGGGCAACAAGCAACTGATCAAATACGCGCCGACCTGGGCGTTCGACAAACTCAACGCCTGGCTGGCCTTTCGGCGCGAGCAATTGCCAGAAGGCCAGGCCGATGATGACTTCCTGTTCAACCGCATTCGCCGCGGCAGCCACATCACCCGCGAGCGCATCACCAAGCATGCGATCTACTACATTGCCCGTCAGCGCGGCACTCAGGTCGGGGTAAAGATCATGCCCCATGACTTCCGTCGCTCGTTCATCACCCGGGTGATCGAAGAGCACGACCTGTCGATTGCGCAGAAACTCGCACACCACAGCAACATCCAGACCACCGCCAACTACGACATGCGTGACGACAACGAGCGGCGCCGGGCAGTGGATCGCTACGACTATTAGCAACTGCTTTCCCTTATTGTGAAGCGTTTCGAGGTGCCCCACACCCCGCTGATATTGTGAGTTGACGCCCATATATGGGGCAACCCCGGTCATGTCAAAGCGCGCGGGCATTTGCCTGCTCTCTGTGTTTGAACTGCCCCTAAAGGTTGGATGGGTGTCCAGCTTTTAGGGCGCAGTTCAGTTTACAATGATTTATACAAACCAAAAGTCATCGAGCATGTAGGTAGTGTTCGAGCTTTCATGGAGGCGAGAGAATAAAATTTTCTTTATTTTCTTGCCTTTGCCACTAAGCCAGTTCCTGTGTAGCACCGAATTAGTACCGTGGTCTTTATCGACGTTAGATTCATCGCTGGCGTAAGCCCTGAAAAGTAAGCCCTTATTTACATCGCCGGAGGCTGAAAAGCTAAAGGCGAAGAGGCTGATTTCTGTATCAAATATGACCTCTAAGTTACTCCTGTTAGCTGTACTAATGGATTTGTTAGTAAGGCCATTATTGATGATGTTTGCACCGCCGCTTAGTACCTTGATTGTCATGCCTGGACGTTTGAGCTCTGTAAATGCCCCTAATGGAGCATCCTCAAAATCGTCATGAATCAGGCCTGGCCCCTGGCTTATCGGTCCGATTTTCAGGGCAAGCGGCTGGGACAAGCTTGGAACTCCATCCTTGATCACGATGTAGGTGATCTGCACAGACATTTCTGCGCTGGCAATCACAATATAGGCGGGAACCGCGATATCCAGCGGGTTGTTATTTCCTACTTTCGTAGGTAAGGACGACCATTGCGATGATTCATTCTCTCCTTCCCAGTTCACCACCACGGAGTCGTTGGCGTCCATCTCCGAATAGCTAATACGCACCGTTGCACCGAGCAGCGGGTTGAGGTTGCCGTCAGGGGCCTCAATCACCGTAGGTGGGGTATGCCTGGCTGATCCTTTGCCTCTTTTTGCAAATGCCTGTACCTGCGTCTTGTCGAACGGGTCAAATGGCGTTGCTGCCGGAGCTGGTGACGAAGAGTTCATTGTGAACACCCAATTGGTTGGAGGTCGCATCGGGATGTTCAACCTTTCACTAATTGTTGTCACCTGACAAAAATACCAGGGTGAAAGGCCTTGGGTGTTTGTTTCATGCTCGAAAGATAACTCGCCACTATCCTCGACAAGTAGGCAGGTATAAAAAACACGCTGCCACCTAGCATTTTTGTCAGTTACCTGAAGCTCTAGTTCTGCGCAGAATACCCAGTAGCACGCCAACCCTGCACCATTCACTTTCAGGAGCCGTACATGACCATCGCCAATGGACTCGGCCAGAATACTCAGGCCATCGTCGGCCTGCAGAACCTGATTCTAGATCCCGGCGAAGTTCCCAATGGGACCAACGCAAACATTCCCCAGTACCACGGCAAGGCGGTAGGCGACGTAATAACCTTTACCTGGCAAAGCGCAGCAGGTCCCAGTTTCACCACCACCATTCCCGTGAATGCAGGCAACGTCGGTGCTCCGATTCCAGTCAGGATCGCCTATGATCCGTACATCATCGGCAACCTCGATAACCGTGTGTCGGTGAGCTATGAGGTCAAGCGCAAGGACGGCCAAGACGCTAAGTCGCAGCCACTCTCGTTCCTGATCCAGTGGCAGCGGGGAAAGGAAGACTTCCAAGGAATTGCGCCCACAGAGCTGAGAGTGGGCCAAAATTTGACAACCCCCTTGGGCACTGTCATCAGGCTCCTATCTCAAGGTGGGGGTGACAAGGATTGCAAGATCGAAAATGGTCTGTTGAGGCTTACCTCCTCGTCACGCGTAAGGCTAACCATTGCCTTTCCCGCCAAGACCCTCAAAGCCTATACCATTAGCTCTGTCGACAGGCTTGGGGTTGCCAAAATAAGTTACTACAACGCGTCCAGTCACCTGGAAACGCTGCAAGTCGCCCGAGAGCAAGTCGCAGTTACAACGTACACTGCACCCGAGGGCGAAATGATCCACTACATAGAAGTAGATGGCGTACAAACTGGTCAGGGTTACGTGCTTATTAACGAGCTCGCGTGGGAGCTGAAATGACCAGGCTTAAAAACTTTCGAAGCAATTTGACACCCCACGGACAACAGCAAGAGCGAAGCGAAAATTTCAGTGCTCACTAGTTGGTCGCTTCCTGCAAACTGCTGGTTGAGCGTGCGGTATCGCAGCATGCTGATATCTAATGGCAAGTCTCTGGCGCTGACCAGCGATTAGTAAACTTTCACAGGTGTCGCCTTAGGCCCCCCCGCTTTTTCGACTGCTCCCCCCGGTCCGGGAGGGGGGGCTGCGCGGTAGCGAGTGTATATCGTGATAGCCCAGGCTCGTCTGCACACGAGCGGACACTATCAAAATACTCGTATGAGGTTTTTCCTATGCTTGCGACGGAATCCAGTACCAACCACAGTGCCGCCAATCCGCTGGAGGTGCTATGAGCGAGAAGGCCTACCGTCCCCGTCGCGAAGACTTTCGGCGTTTCTACACCCTCGGCACGCGCTGGGGTGACCATGACTCTTATGGGCATGTACAGAACGTCGTCTACTACTCATTCTTCGATTCGGCGATCAGCCAGTTCCTGGTGGCGCAGGGGACGCTGGATATCGACAGCAGCCCGGTCATCGGCCTGATTGTCGAGTCGAGCTGCACCTTCTTTTCGTCGATCACCTTTCCTGATCAGGTGACCGTGGGCCTGCGTATTGCGCACCTGGGTAGCAGCAGTGCCCGTTATGAACTGGGGATCTTCCGCAATGACGAGGCTGAAGTGTCAGCGCTTGGTTACGTTGTCTATGTGTATGTAGACCGGGCCAGCAACAAGTCGACCGCCATTCCTGAATTGGTGCGTGCTGAATTGCGTAAGTTGACTGACTAGCTGCGTCATCGCGGGGCAAGCCCGCTCCCACCGGGCTACCACCATCCCGGTGGGAGCGGGCTTGCCCCGCGATGCTTTTAAAGCGGATTCAACTCGCCATCCTCAAGGGCATCGAGCAGAGCCTCAGCCAGCCCCTTGGCCATCTCCACCGAATGCAGGGTGGACCAGAGAAAGCCCTTGGATGATTCATCGATTCCATCGAAAGCCTTGTTGCCCGTGTCATACGCGCAACGCAGGTACAGCGAGATATGCACCAGGGCGTCGTGCGGGGCGAGGCCGGCGTTGACGGAGAACAATTGCGGGTGACCGGCGGGGCAGTCGCCGAACGGTTTTTCGAGGGTGGGATAGAGCGAGGGTGGATCGGGGACAATCTTCTTCATGGCACAGCCTCACGAGATTGAACTACGACCGCTCGTTTCCACACGAAGGGTGGCAGTTGTACGCGGGGTGGAAAACCAGGTCGTGAGTAACCCCGGCAGGCCCTGAAGCCTCCCGCGCACAACTGCCATAACGACAGCACTCACGATATACCCGGGTTTCCACACCCGATCACTGAACCGACAGTGACCAAGCAAGCCTATTAGGGCTGGTTTCCCAGAGCAATCAGAAGGGCATCGACAGACCGCGTAGGTTATTTCCTAGGACCTGAAATGACCAGACTTAAAATCTTTCGAAGCAATTTGACACCCCCCGCACCAAAGCAAGAGCGAAGCGGAAACTTGGTGCCACCTAGTATTTTTGTCAGTTACCGGATGCCCGGATTTTCCGCACACTACCCCGCAACACACTCGCACCGCGCTGATCACCTTCCGGAGCCCATCATGACCACGCTCAGTGAATCCCGAGCAGACAGCCGCATTGCTGAAGCCATAGTCGGCCTCAAAAACTTTATCCTCGATCCTGACGAGGTTCGCAACGGGACCAAGGCCAACATCCCCCAGTACCCGGGCAAGACCGAGGGCGATTCAATAACCCTCAGGTGGCTAGGCGGTGCTGGCTTCAATTTCACCATCAAAGTTGAAGTCGATAAGAGTAACGTCGGATTTCCAATTGCCATCCATATCGACTATGAGCCGTACATCATTGGCAACCTTGATACCAGCGTATCGGTGACCTATGAGGTCACACGCAAGAGCGGCAGGGTCGACACGTCGCCGGCACTGACGTTCCGGATCGAGCGCCAACAGGGGCTGATTCTGGATAAGCCTACGGTGAGAGAGGCGCTGGGCGGTACGCTCGATCCGAACAATGCGCGAAACGGCGCCACCGTGCGGGTTGACTATGTCGGTATGTTGGCAACCGATATCCTGGCCGTGGACTGGCGCGGTGAAGGTGTAGCGGACTCACACCAAACCGAACAAAAAAATGGCAGCCTTTTCGGTTATGTCGACTTTGATATCCCGGTCTCCGTGGTCGCGGCCAGTCAGGGCAAGACTATCAGGGTGCTTTATGCCGTTATCCGCGGCGCCAACCCCGCCGTGCTGTCCCAGCCTTTGGAGCTACCGGTAAGTGTACTCGGCCAGCAACATTTGCCTGTGCCGGTGGTACCTCAGGCCAGCGGCGGCACGCTGGACCTCAGCCGTTTCGCGGGCGATGCCAGCGCCACGGTCGAGGCCTGGCCGTTGATTGCCCAAGGGCAGCGCTATTGGATCAGCGCGCAGGGCACATTGGTGGATGGTACCCCGCATACGTTCTACGTGGCGCGAGGGCAACTGGTCGGCGATTTGGTGGGTGTGACCGAAACCGTATTGCGCAGTGAACTTGAGCGCTTCAAGCATGAAAGCGCACTGAATGTGTTGGTCAAGGTGACGTTCGATGGCGTTACAGATGAAATTAAGGCATACCCGTTTCCGACTTTGGCACTCCAACTGTTCAACAGAATCTTCCTGGCGCCGACCGTGCCAGAAGCGACGAATGGGGTAATCAGAAATCGAGATGTCCCTGCGCATATCGTTGTACCCGCTTCAGTGGGATTACGCACTGGAGAGCAGGTGCGCGGGGTAACTGGCGATCTCTTCACCAGTGCTGTGCCAGTGAGTCGGCCTGGAGAGGAATTAAGGGTCCCAGTCCCAGTACAGCAACTTATGGCACTGGACCGTCAAGGTGTAAAAACTGGCAGTATGAGGTGATGGGTGAGGCCGAGTATAGCTCGGCGATAACACCGATAGCAGTACGACTAAACGGGTATGAAAATTGGAGCACTGTACCAGATCAATATCTCTATATTGGTCGTCCTGTAACTGTTGCTTCTCGGATTACACTTGAACTACTTCGTTCAGGCTCGGCTGGGGATCCGGCTGCTCTAACCAGCATACGGCCCAGTGGTATTAGGAGAATCCTATTGATTGAACAGTCAGCTAGAGTTAAATGGTCCTTCGATGGCACTGTCGACTACTTGAGGTTTCATGCTTACGGCGTTCAGGTTGGGGCCCCGACAATAGCGTTTTATGACGATTTGGGTTTGGTTGCTCAGCAACAATTACCTCTTGTTCATGAGCAAACCTTCGAATATACCGCTCCTGCCGGAAGAAATATTCGCTGGGCAGAGATTACCGCTTCACACCTCGATTACTCTTTTGCGATTTACGATGTGAGTTGGCGTTACGCAGACATTGCCATTCGTTAAAACATCATGGATGCAACCGATGTGTACAGGCGTTTGCTAAAAGGGAATCGTTGTAAGAAAGGGGGCTTAGTGCCCCTTTCTTACAGCGGATAAGTCCACAGCGATCAAAGCCTGCACTAATGCGGCGGAGTAGTATCAGCTAGAAAGCGTCGACTGCATCGCTGGCAATGCCAGCTCCTACAGTCAAACAGCATCCAACCCCATCTGCCAAAAATCTGCTTCCAGCCGCGAAGCCTGGGCAAACACCTTGACCAGCTCAGCAAACCGCCGCTCAGTCATCGTCCGCGCGGCCAGATCATCCAGATGCGCCCGCGCTGCCGTAGCAACACCCTGATACCCAGCGCCAGCATACTCGGCAATCCAGTCCCGATACGGATGATCCCCCAGCGCATCGACCCCTTGCGGCGTCAGGTTACGCCCAATCTCGGCATAACCGATCACACAGGGCGCCAACGCCACATGTAGATCCAGCAGATCCCCAGCCGCCCCGCAGTCCAGCACAAAGCGCGTATAGGCAACCGTCGCCTGATGCTCCGGCGTCGCGGCCAGGTCCTCAGGCGCCAAGCCCCAACGCTGGCACAAGCGCACATGCAACTCGGTCTCATCGAGAATCGCCGCCAACCCTGCCTGCGCCGCGCGGATATCGTCCAGCGTGCGGCTCTTGTAGGCGGCCAGCGCCCAGGAACGGGCGAACTGGATCAGGAACAGGTAATCCTGCACCAGGTACTTGCGAAACGCCGGCTGGGCGAGGGTGCCCGCGCCCATCTGACGGACGAAGTCGTGGTCGACGTAACTGTTCCAGTCGGCAGCGGCGGCCTGTTTCAGGCGGTCAAAGATGTCCATGGCTTATCCCTTGATATCGTAAGCAGCGTCGAAAAAGGCGTGTTCCAGCGCAACTGCACGCAGGAAGAAATCGGTACTGATCTGCGCTTGCGCCGGCCCCACCCGGTCCAGTTCCGCACGTAGAAACGCCACGAAGCTCTGGAAGTCCGGATTGTCGTGCAGGGTGATCCACTCAGCATGCTCGAAACGCGGAGGCAGTTGCTTTGGCGCGCGCAGGGCCCAATCCAGATACAAGCCTTCGGCAACGTTCAGCACCGCCAGGGCCGCAGCATAGGAACGGGTGGCCGCCGCCTCACGCATGATCGCCTTGAAGCCCGCGGTCGGCACTGAATCGGGTGCCTCAAGGCGTTGCGCCTCAGTGACCCCGAGCGCCTCGAAGGCGCGCAGGAAGTAGGTGTTCTCCTCACCCGAAATCACCCCGGTGAAGCGCCCCAGGCGGATACGCGCCTCGAAGGTGTCGGCACTGGCAATGGCCGCGCCGAGCAAGGTCAGGAAGGCGTCAATGAAGCGGTGGTCCTGGATCAGGTAATTGACCAGCACCGCATCGTCGAGGGTGCCGTCGAGCAGTTCGTTAACGAAACGGTGCTCGATCGATTGCGTCCAGCTCGGCTCACTCTGGCGGCGAAGGGTATCGGTGAAGCGTTCGGTCATTGGGCTGTCCTCAAAGATGGCGACAGCGAGACCGGGTAAAGCTGACATGGGCGGCCTCGCAGTGAGACCGGCAAAAAGGCAGGTTGGCAATCCCCATCCCTTCGCCGGCATGATCCGGATCAGGTTCGAAGGGTCACCGCGCTGCAGCTGTCAGCGGTTTCTCAGCCCGTTGCCGGGCTCCCCTTGGTGGCCGAATCTATACAGCAAGCGGGCAGGATTGTCACGTTGGCTGCTAGTGAATGCTGGAAGCCAACTCGAAGATCGGCATGTACATCAGGATCACGATCAAGCCGATCAACAGGCCGATGAATGTCATCAGCAAGGGTTCGAACAGACGCACGAACCACTCGATCCAGCGGCTGATTTCTTCGTCGTAGAAGTCGGCGCTGCGCTCCATCATCTGCCCGAGATTGCCCGATTGCTCGCCAGCCCGCAGCAAGCGCAGGGACACCGGCGTCACCAGTTGCCCGGCCTCCAGCGCCGCCGACAATGACAGGCCTTCGCGCACCCGCTCACAGGCATGTTCCAGGCGTTGCTTGGCAGCGACGCCGAGCAGGCCGCGGGCCATTTCCATGGCGGTGAGAATCGGGATGCCGCCTTGCAGCAGGATCCCCAGCGAGCGGTAGAAACGCGCCAGTTCATACATCACCAGGCGCCGGTGCAGGGCAGGCAGGCGCTCCATCTGGCGGTTCAGCCAGCGCCGTACCCGGGGATCACGGCGCAGTACAAACAAACCCGCCATCGAGCCGAGAAAGCCCAGGCCCAGCGGAGCCTGGTGAGCATGCAGGAACATCCCGGCCTGCATCAGCCAGCGCGACAGCCACGGCAGTTCGGTGCCCAGGCCTTCGAACACCAGGCTGAAGCGCGGCACCACATAGCCGAGCAGAAACAGCACCACGCCACCGCCGACCAGCAACAGCAGCAATGGATAGATCGAGGCGCTGACGATCTTCTGCCGCACTTCGTCCATGCGCTTGCGATAAGCGACGTAGCGCCCCAGGGCATCCCCCAGCGCGCCGGTCTTCTCGCTCGACTGTACCAGGGCGATATACAGCGCCGGGAACACGCTGGGTAATTGCCCCAAAGCCTGGGAGAAGGATTTGCCTTCATAGAGCAGGCGCACCAACTCGCCGAGGGTCTTGCGCGCCTGTGGCGCCGACTCTTTTTCCGCCAGGCTTTCCAGCGCATCGATCAGCGGCAGGCCGGCATTGAGCAGGGTGGTCAGCTCCTGGCTGAACAGCACCAGGTCGAAGGTTTCTGCGCGCCGCCATCGCAACTTCGCAAAGCGCTCGCAGTTACGCACGCTGACCACCCGCAAGCCTTGTTGCTCGGCCTGCAGGCGGGCCTGGCCGGCGTCCTGGGCGTCCAGCGTGAGCAGGACCACACCGGATTTCCCCAATGCCTTGAGCTCGTAGCGCATGTGTCGATCCTCCGCTTATTGCCAGCTGGTGATCTCGGCGTTCTCGCCGTCGCCGCCAGGCTGGCCGTCCTTGCCCATGGAGAGCAGGTCGTACTCGCCGTTTTCACCGGGTTGGCGGTAGATGTAGTTACGCCCCCAAGGGTCCTGAGGGACTTTTTTCTGCAGGTAAGGGCCAGACCAGCGGCTCTCATCGCTGGGCGCGGTGACCAGCGCCTGCAGGCCTTGCTCGGAATTGGGGTAATGCCCCACTTCCAGGCGATACAGGTCCAGCGCCTTGCTCAAGCCTTCAATCTGCGCCCTGGCCACCTTGGCCTCCGAGCGTCCCAACTGACTGAAGTACTTGGGGGCAACGATGCCGGCAAGCAGACCCAGTACCACCAACACCACCAGCAGTTCGAGCAGGGTGAACCCTTGTTGCGAGTACTTTTTTTTGTTCATGACAAGGCCCTCCGTAGTGCGCCTGCAAGGGCTTATGCAATTGCCGTGCGCGTCTGCGCCGAGCCTTTGCGCCACGGGCCCGGCAAGGCGGCACAGTGCTTGCGTCAGTGGATAAAAGCCTCGGCAATCGGGGCATATCCCCCACTTTTCGGGGAACGCAAACGGGGAGGGCGTGACGATGCACTGGCTCACTGCAGGACTCTTTGTATGGCTGGCGTGGACCCACCAGGTCCAGGCCGATGTGTATATCTCCATCAAGACCGACGGCAGCTACGTGCTGTCCAACGTCCACCGACCGGGTCGCACCTATCAACGGGTGATCAGCGAACCCGGGGTAAGCCTGGCCGGCAGCGGCCAGGCGCAACTGATCACCGGTATGCCCTATGCCGAGCTGGTGGCGGCGGCGGCCGAGGCCAACGACTTGCCGGCGGCACTGCTGCATGCGGTGATCCAGGCCGAGTCGCGCTACAACCCCAATGCGCGCTCGCCCAGTGGCGCGGTCGGGCTGATGCAACTGATGCCTGACACCGCGCGGGAATTAGGGGTGAAGAACTCGCTGGACCCGGCCTCGAACCTGCAGGGTGGGGCACGCTACCTCAAACGCATGCTGAATCTCTTCGATAACGACATCACTCTCGCCGTGGCCGCCTATAACGCCGGCCCTGATGCGGTGATGCGCCGTGGTCGGGTGGTGCCGCCTTATGCCGAGACCCAGCGTTATGTGCCGAAAGTGCTGCGTCAGTACCGGCGCTTGCAGGGCTTGGCCATGGATGCGCCGCTATGAACGCTCGGAAGACCCGGTGGGAGCGGGCTTGCCCCGCGATTGCGGGCTGTCAGCCACATCAGATCGCGGGGCAAGCCCGCTCCCACCCACACACCCACAGAGGCACCCCCGAATAGTGGGGAATAGCGGGGGATAACCCCCAATTGAGATTCATTCAGTAGTTTAAGTGACTGAAAAACAACAATAAAAAACAATGGCACGAGGCTTGCTCATGCCTCTCCAGAGTCCACTTGCACCACCCGAGGCACGCCATGATGACTCCGATCAAAGGCTCAGTCCTGACTTCACTGCTGATCACCGCCGCCACCTTTGGCTGGCACACCGTCAGCGAAGCCGCCGTGCGCTGCGAGCGCAATCTGGTGGCCAACGTGGTGGCGCTCGATCAGCCACTGATGTTCAACCGCCTCGGTGCGCAAAATGCCAACGGCATGATGTTCGCCCTGCGCCGCGATGTAGTCGACGTGAACCAGGTGTCTCTGGACAACGGCGGCGCCGCAGTGCCGGGCCAGGTCACCCTGCGCCCGGACAAGCGGCCGCGGCCGATCGTGCTGCGGGTAGCGGCCGGTGACTGTCTTACCGTGAACCTGCAGAACCTGCTGGCCTACCAGGCCAACCCGAACAAGCACGGTATCGATCACGAAGAAGAAATCGAAGGCGAAGAGAACGAAGCCGAGGAAAACGAAGGTGCCGAAGGTAATGAAGCCGGTGGCGAGCACGGTTTCGTGGTTGATGACCAAGTCACCGACCGCCATGTCGGTTTTCAGGTCAATGGCATGCAGGCGGTCAACAGCATCGGCGACATTGCCGCCAACACCGGCCGTAACGGCAACTTCCTGATCGCTCCCGGTGGCACCCGCAGCTACACCTTGTACGCCGAGCGCGAAGGTGCGTTCGCCGCCACCAGCCAGGGCGCCACTTTCGGTGGTCAGGGCGGTGCCGGCAACGTCGCCAACGGCTTGTTTGGCCAGGTGGTGGTGCTGCCGAAATATGCCCGCACCTACCGCAACACCCTGACCGAAGAAGAGATGCGCCTGGCCACCACTGGCCGTGCACCGACCGGTCAGCCGATCGTCGACTACCAGGCGCGCTATCCACAGCGCGAACCCTGGATCCGCGAAGGCAAGGCCGGTTCGCCGATCATTGCCATGGTCGATGGCAACGAGATCATCAACAGCGAAACCGACGCGGTGGTCATGGGCCCGAATGCCGATGGCAGCTTCCCGCCCTCGACGTACCCGCTGGAAAGCATCGGCAAGCGCAATCCGGCGATACCCAATCGCCTGGAGCCGTTTCGCGACTTTGCCGCGCAGTTCACCGATGAGGCCGCCGCCACCCAGGCGTTCCCCGGTTATTGGGCTGACCCGGTAATGGGGCATGTGCTGGAGCCGACACGCGACTCGTTCATGATCAACTACGGTTCCGGCGGCATGGGTGCAGAAGTGGTGGCCAACCGCCTGGGCGTGGGGCCGATGCATGACTGCCTGTCATGCGCCTACGAGGAGTTTTTCCTCAGTTCGCACACGGTGGGCGACGTGGCCATGCTGGTGGACGTGCCAGCCAACGTCGGCCTTGAGAATATTCGCCCAGGGCAGACGCCGAGCGCCGACCAGGTCGGGGTCAAGGCCAGCATGGCGCTGTTCCCGGCAGAACCTGCCAACGTCAACCACAGCTACATTGGTGACTTCGTCAAATTCCGCAATACCCACAATGGTCATGAACAGCACATCTTCCACCTGCACGGGCACCAGTGGCTGTTCAACCCCAACGACGACAACTCCGATTATGTTGATGCCCAAGGCATTGGCCCAGGCGTCGGTTACACCTATGAAATCGCCAACGGCGGCTCGGGCAACCGCAACCGCGTAGCGGGCGATGCGATCTATCACTGCCACTTCTATCCGCACTTCGCCCAGGGCATGTGGAGCATGTGGCGGGTGCACGACGTGTTCGAAGAGGGCACCCGGCTTGAAGTCTCAAACCAGGGCGCGGACGGTTATCACACCGCGCCGTATGCCCTGCGTAGCGGTAAACCCGCCGCTGGCGCTCGTGCCTTGCCAGATGGGGAAATCATCGCTGGCACCCCGATTCCGGCAATTGTTCCGCTGCCAGGCAAGGCCATGGCGCCGATGCCCGGTAAAGTTGCGGTGATTCCTAAACTGGCTGAAACCCTGGTCGCTGCAAACGATGATGACGACGAGGAGGAAGGCGATGACGATTCCGGCCAGCATGATGCTGCACCTCGGGCGGTCGGTTCGGTGGCATTGGTTGACCGTACCGACGCCAACCGTAATCTCGATGGCAGCCTGAAAAACCCCGGCTATCCGTTCTGGATTGGCGGCATTGAAAGCACCGTGGGCCAGCGTCCGCCGACCCCGCCGCTGGATATGCTCGACCCGGACAAGGCACGAGAGCTGAAAAAAACCGGCAAGGCCCTGTGGGCCAACCTTGATCCGGCCCAGGTCGGCGGTTGGGACGGCGGCTTGCCACGCCATGCACTGGACGGTATCTCGGCCGGTGGTGAAGTTGACGTGACCACCACTGCGCTGGACTTCACCAAGCAGATCACCAAGGCCAAAGCGGTGTTCCTGCCGGAAGAGGGCACCGATGTCGAACAGGCCGCGATGAGCTTCCATTCCAAGCTCGAACACCCCAGCTACGCGGTATTGCCGGGCAACCAGACCGTGGCGCGCAACTTCCGCACCAATGGCGCGGCGCCTACTGCCGGCGCGCCGTTCTTCGAACCGTGCATGGATGACCGTGCCAAGCGCCTGACCCTGGCCGCCGGCGTCGGTGAATTCAACAGCGGCGAGCGCCTCGATGGCATGAGCTTCACCGGCTCCTCGACCTTTACCGCCGACCGCCCACGGATCTACAAGGGCGCCAACATCCAGTTCGACGCGGTCTACAACAAGGTCGGCTACCACTTCCCGCAGGCGCGCATCATTGCCCTCTGGGAAGACGCCTGGTCGGTGATCAACAAGCAGCGCCCACCAGAGCCACTGGTGATGCGCATGAACACCTTTGACTGTGTGATGTACCAGCACACCAACCTGATTCCATCGTTCTACGAGATGGATGACTATCAGGTGCGCACGCCGACCGATGTCATCGGCCAGCATATCCACCTGCCAAAATGGGACCTGACCGCGGCGGATGGTTCGGCCAACGGCTGGAACTACGAAGACGGCATTCTCTCGCCCGGCACCGTGGTCGAACGCATCCACGCCATTCGCGAGTACAACAAATGCTCCAGCGGTGACCTGCGCGAAGGCAGCGCCGAGTGCCCTGTGGCCAAACCGCATCCGTACTTCGGCCGCTACGGGCGCGCGGACTGGATGGGCGCCCGCACCGCGATGCAACGCTGGTTCGCCGACCCGGTGGTCAATGTGCACAACGTCGACCGTGGCCTGGGGACCATTTTCACCCACGACCACCTCGGCCCATCGACACACCAGCAACTGGGCCTGTACGCCACCGTACTGGCCGAGCCAGCCGGTTCGACCTGGTTCCACGCCGAAACCGGCGAGCAACTGTACAACCCGGCGCTGCGTGAAGACGGCGGGCCGACCTCGTGGCAAGCCGTGGTGAAAACCGGCGACCACGACGGTGACGGTCGCAACGACAGCTATCGCGAGTTCTTCCTGGAGTACAGCGACTTCCAGCATGCCTACGAGGCTGGGGTGTATGTCGGTGCCGGTCCTGACGGTATTCCCAATGGACAGGCGTTCCCGGCAACCGCTGATACCTTCCGCTTTGCGATCAACCCGCCTGTGCGGCAGAAAGCCTCGAACTTGCTAGAAGCAGTGGTCGAGTCCCGCGGTGGCCTGTTCCCGGGATGCCCGTCGCGGCCTTGCCCGCAAGCGATCTCGGTGGATGACCCGGGCATGTTCGTCGTCAACTACCGTAACGAACCGCTGGCCCTGCGCGTATACGACCCCT
This sequence comes from Pseudomonas alkylphenolica, assembly GCF_000746525.1. NCBI lineage: Bacteria > Pseudomonadati > Pseudomonadota > Gammaproteobacteria > Pseudomonadales > Pseudomonadaceae > Pseudomonas > Pseudomonas alkylphenolica. The sequence continues at coordinate 3,063,153 of NZ_CP009048.1, read as the reverse complement.
ACAAGGTCGCACCGGACGGCAAGCGCGGCATGCAGGCCGACGGCTACGGTGGTGACCTGGCGTTCGCCATGCAGAGCCGTACCGACCGTGCCATCCCGGCGATGAATATGTCGCCAGCGGCAATCACCTCGGCGGTTGGCCCCACTGGCGGCACTACGCTGTTCCCGCCGCACATCAACAAGGCGGGCGCCGAACCTGGGGACCCGTTCACGCCGATGTTGCGTACGTATTCCGGTGACAACGTGCGTCTGCGCATGCATGCCGGTGGCCATGAAGAGGAACACAACGTGACCCTGCATGGCGTCAAATGGCTGCAGAACGGCTCGGGCTTCGGCAACAGCTCCAACTCGGGGTGGAAGGCCTCGCAGATGGTGGGCATTTCCGAGCAGCTGGGGTTCATGGCGCCGGTATCGATGATCTCCAGTTCGGCGGCGCCCAACGGTGATTACCTGTACTCGCTCGATGCCGCCCACGAAGGCTACTGGAACGGTATCTGGGGGGTGATGCGCAACTACACCAGCAGCCGCAACGACCTGTTCGCCTTGCCGAACAACCCAATGCCCATGGCGGCGCGCAACACCGTGGCGTTTGACGGTATCTGCCCGCGCTACACCACCAACGCCAACGGTATTGGCACCCGGCCAACCGTGCAGCGCAGCTATGAAATAGTCGCGGCCCTGGCCAACGACATCCTCAGCAATCCGCTTGGAGTGAGCATCAATGACCCAAGTGGCGTTGGTCAGCACGTCGGCGGCCCGCTGAAGGCCGATGGCGGTACCCTGGTCTACAACAGCCGGCGCACCAGCATCCCGCAGGTGACGGTGACCGACCCCGAAGATGGCGAGACTTTCACCATCGGTGGCCACGCCGGTCCGCTGCATGACCCGACCGCGATCCTCTATGTGCGCAAGGCCGATCTCGACCCAGTCAGCGGCAAACTCAAGCCCGGCGTGCCGATCGAGCCGCTGGTACTGCGAGCCGCTGCCGGCGACTGCCTGAAAGTCACCCTGGAAAACCGCCTGCCGATGGTGATGACGGACCTGCCGAGCACCGCGGTGATGCAGAACGTGGTCAAGCGTGACCGTCAGGGCAGCGAAGGTTCGACCGCCTTCAACAACAACCTGATGCGTCCGTCCAGCCATGTCGGCCTGCATACCCAACTGCTGGCCTATGACATCACCAAGTCGGACGGCGTCAACGTCGGCCAGAACCCGGTGCAGACTGTACCGCCACGCACCGGCAGCAGTGGTGCCTACCCGAGCAAGGTGTTCCAGTACTACGCCGGGCACCTGGAGCGTGAAGGCAAGCCGGTGATGCAGACGGGGCGTTCGGTGGACAACATCAACACCACGGCCATCGAGTTCGGCGGCCTCAACATCACTCCGGCCGACGTCATCAAACAGGGGCAGAAGGGCCTGATCGGTGGCATGAGCATCCTGCCGCAGACCGCTACCTGGACCGAAGACAGCGCCAGCCGTGCCTCGGCCACCGTGCAGGTGCCCGGGCAGCCGGCCTATCGCGACTTCGCCACCCTCTGGCAGCGGGCGCTGAACATGCGCTGGGCCGATGGCCGGCCGGTGGAAGGTATCGCCACTGAAGGCAATGGCGTACCGGGGGACCCGAAAGACAACTCCAACATGGCCATCAACTACAAGACCGAGCCACTGTGGTTCCGCTTCGGCCTGGCCCCGGATGCACCGTTCGGGCATGCCGATGGCAATGGCTGGGCGGATGTACCCAACGCCCATATGGCGTACAGCAACGCCCTGGTTGGCGGCGACCCGCAAACCCCGGTGCTGTGGGCCAAGCCGGGCCAGCCGTTCCGCAACCATGTGCTGATGCCTACCGGTGGCAGCCGCGGCATTACGTACCAGCTCGATGGCCACCTGTGGCCGCTGCATAACTACCAGGCTGAGAAGTCTGATGTCAGCGGCTACCCTTTGAACTTGCCAGGTATCGGCTCGGTGCGCTTCGGCTACAACCCGCAAGCGATGTTCATCGGCGCCCAGGAAAGCGTACTGCCGGCTGCGCACTTCAGCTTCATGGTGCCCAGTGCCGGGGGCAGCAACGCCGTACCCGGTGACTATCTGTTCCGCGACTATGCTGCCTACGGCAATGCCTCGGGACTGTGGGGGCTGCTGCGGGTCAGCGAAGAGGCACCACCGACCACAGCGCCAGCGCAGTAAGGGAAGGGGGAGAGGTCATGAACAAGAAAAATAGACCGTTGTACCTGGGCCTGATGGCAGGTTTGACGCTGATCGGCCTGGGGGTCAGTTACGAGAGCTTGTGGTGCGACCCGCGCAGCGAGTTGGGCGGTGTGGCCGAGAGCGATCCGCAGGCACTGCACCGGCTCAGCCGCGACGGTGTCACCGTCGAGTTCGAAGCCCGGCCATTGGGCAGCGATGGGGTGCTTACCGAGGGGGCGTTTGCCAGTGTGCGTTTCAAAGTCACCGACCAGAACAGTGGCCAACCCCTGTCGGGCGTATCCCCTGGCGCCTGGCTGGACCCGGCGCTGACCGGCGACGCCGCCAAGGACCGTAACAAAAGCTGCAAGGCACGGGTGGCGCTGTTTCTCAAAAGCAGCATCGGCGCGCGGCCGTTGCTCGACCTCAACAGCTACTTTTTGCTGGTGCTGAACAAGGATGCCAGCCTGACCGTGATCGATCCGTCGGTCTCGGTCGGCGGGGTCACCAGCACCCTGGCGCGCATCGAGCTGCCTGGCGTGCCCATGGACTGGGTCGCCAGCAACGACGACAAACAGGTGTTCGTGTCGATGCCCGAGCGCGATGAAGTGGCGTTGATCGACACTGAGACCTTCCAGCGTGTGGGCAACATCGCAGCCGGCAAACAGCCGCTGCGGGTGGCCTTGCAGCCGGACCAGCGCCTGCTGTGGGTCGGCAACAACGCCAGCGATCCGGCACACAGTGGCGTTACGGTGATTGATGTCAGCAGCCGCAAGGCCATGAAGTTCTTTGCCACCGGTAGCGGTCATCACGAGATCGCCTTCAGTGCCGACTCGCGCTACGCCTTTGTCAGCAACCGCGACAGCGGCACCTTGAGTGTGATCGATGCCAGCGAAATGCGCCTGGTGAAAACCCTCAAGGTCGGCTCGCATCCACTGTCGGTGGCCTATTCGGCGCTGTCACAGGCGGTTTATGTGGCCGACGGACGCGACGGCAGCATCAGTGTGATCGATGCCCGCAGCCATGAGCTGCGCCACCGGATCGAGGGTAAGCAAGGCCTGGGGCCGATGCGCTTCAGCAGCGACGGGCGCTTCGGCATCGTCCTCAATACCCTGGAAAGCCAGGCGCTGGTGATCGACGCCAGTACCGACCGGTTGATCCACAGCCTGCCGGTAGCCGCCGAACCCTACCAGCTGACCTTTACCAAGGCCTATGCCTACATCCGCGGGCTGGCTTCGCCGAAGGTCACCATGGTTAACCTGAGCAGCCTCGGCGAGGGCCGCCAGCCGATCGTCCAGGGCTTCGAAGCCGGACCTGCCGCACCGCGCCAGGCGGGTGACCTGCCACTGGCGCAAGGCTTGACTGCGGCGCGTGATGAGAACTCGGTGTTCGTGGTCAACCCGGTGGACAACACCACCTACTTCTATGCCGAAGGCATGAACGCACCGATGTCCGGTTACGCCAACCGCGGCCACAATGCCCGCGCGGCCTTGGTCGTCGACCGCAGCCTGCGCGAAGTGGCGCCGGGGGTCTACAGCTCGACCATCAAACTGCCTGCTGCCGGCACCTTCGATGTGGCTTTCCTGCTCAACCAGCCGCAGATCATTCACTGCTTCAGCACCGAGGTGGCCGCTTCATCCACCGCACCGCACCGGTTGCTGCCGCAGGTGGAGTTCATGCTTGAACCCAAGGTGGCAGTGCAGGGCAGCCCGTTCACCGCGCGCTTTCGGATCGTCGAAGGTAATGGCAGCCCGCGCAACGGCATCAAGGATCTGAGTGTGCGCTACTTCCTGGCACCGTCGTCACGGGCCCGTGACAGCCGCGTGCATGAGGTCGGCGATGGCGTCTATGAGGCACCGCTGGAGCTGGCTGAGGCCGGAGCCTGGTATTTGCATGTGCAAGCGCCGTCGCTGGGCAGCGCCTTTGCCGAGAAAAACTACACCAGTCTGCGGGTACTGCCTGCCGCGGCTCAACAAGCGTCCGATTCGGGATCAAGGAGTGTGCGATGAAAATGCTCGATCGCTGCAGACTGTTCAGCCTCTGCCTGTTGGCCGCCAGTTGTGGTTTCGCCCAGGCCCATGGCGGTGTCGATCACGGCAGCCATGATGACCACAGTGGCCACACCGCACCCGCCGCTCACCAGGAAAAGACCTCGGTGCGCTTTGCCGATGTCCAGCTGCTGGACCAGAACGGCATGCCGGTACGCCTGGAGAAGGACCTGGTGGCCGACCGCCTGGTAGTCATGGGCTTTATCTACACCAGTTGCACCACGGTGTGCCCGGTGGTGTCCTCGATCATGGCCAAGGTGCAAAAACAACTGGGCGGACGGGTCGGCGATGAAGTGCAGCTGGTGTCGATCAGCGTTGACCCGCAGCGCGATGACTCCAAGCGCCTGCAGGACTACGCCAAGGCCTTCCAGGTCGGGCCGGGCTGGAGCTGGCTGACCGGCTCGCCTTACGCGGTCAATGAAACCCTCAAGGGCCTGGGTAGTTTCAGTGCCAACCTCAGCGAGCATCCGCCGCTGATCCTTGTCGGCGACGGTCGTAGCGGCAAGTGGACGCGGTTCTACGGCTTTACCGATCCAGCGCTGCTGGTCAGCGAAATCGATCGTCTCAGTGCCCGTCGTGTACATGCCAAGCACACGGCCATCGCCCAGGAGGTGCAACCATGAGCGCCGCTACTGCGCGCAAATCGCCGATGCGCACGGTCGACTGGCTGAGCCTGGTAGCCTGCCTGTGGATCTTGAGCTCGGTGGCGTTTGCCCACGAAGGGCATGGCCCCCAAGCCAGCCCCAGTCCAAGCCCTGGCGCCAGCGCCGTCACACCGACCGCGGGCACCCATGATGCCCAGACCTACTTCACCGACAGCCTGGTGCAGGACCAGAACGGTCGCAGCCTGCGCTTCTACAGCGATGTGCTGAAGGACCGGGTGGTGCTGCTCAATGTCATCTTCACCCACTGCAACGATGCCTGCCCATTGATCACTCGCAAGTTGCGCGAGGTGCGCGAAGCCATGGGGGAGGAGGCGGCGAGCAAAGTGACCTTCGTATCCTTGAGCAGCGACCCTACCAACGACACACCGCAAGTGCTCAAGGCATTCGCCGAAAAACAAGGTGTTGACGGCCCCAACTGGCTGTTCCTGACCGGTGACAAGGCGCAGATGGACCTGGTGCTGATGCGTCTTGGTCACCTGATCCCCAGCCCCGAGCAACATTCCACTCAACTGATCGCTGGCGACGTGGCCAACAAACGCTGGAGCAAGATCCGCCCCGACGCACCGCCCGTGGCTATTGCCCAGCGCCTGCAACTGCTGTCTGAACCGATGGCCGGGCGTTGAACATCATGACGAGTGCCCTGCGTACCGGGACCTTGCTGCTGATGCTGATCGCCAGCAGCCTTGCCCAGGCCCTGGACCTGACACCGGCGGAACTGGCAGGCAAACGTTTGTACCGCGAGGGCCTGTCGAGCAGCGACGCCCAGGTATCGGCACGGGTCGGTGCCGCCGACATGCTGGTGCCGGCCAGCGTTGTGCCCTGTGGCAGTTGCCACGGTGCCGATGGTTTGGGGCGCGCCGAGGGCGGGGTACGCCCACCGCCGCTGAACTGGCAACGCCTGGCGCTCGGGCAGGGATTACGCAGCAGCAATGGCCGGGCCTATCCGGCCTACACCGAGTCGAGCCTGGCGCGAGCGATTCAGCAAGGCCGCGACCCGGCGGGCAACCGTCTGGATCCGGCGATGCCACGCTTCGTTTTGAGCATGGCCGACCAGCGCAACCTCACGGCCTACCTCAAGCGTCTGGCCGATGATCGCGATCCTGGTGTGGAGGCGCAGACCCTGCGCCTGGGTACGATGCTGCCGGGCGAAGGTGCTCTGGCTGGGCCGGCACGGGTGGTGGCGGCAGTGCTTGAAGACCAGATCAAGCAACTCAACCAGCAAGGCGGTATTCATGGCCGCCAGTTGCAGTTGATCAACGTCGATCCCGGACCCGATCTGGCCAGCGCCGAGCGGGCGCTCACACAGATGCTCGAACAGGAGCAGGTGTTCGCCTTGATTGCGCCGCTGGCACCCGCGCTGGATGCGACGCTGGCCTCCCGCCTGGAGCAGGCCCGTATGCCGATGATTGGTACGGCGCCGTTACTGACCGGCAGTACCCAGATCTTCGACCCATTACCGGGGCTGGATGAACAATTGCTCAGCCTGGCCGACTATGCCCAGAGCAACCTGATGTTGCAGCAGGCCGGTACGCAGATAGTCTATGTCGACCCGGCTCAGGCGAGCCTCGCCCGGCACCTTGAGCAGCAACTGCAAAACCGCGGCTGGCGTGAGGTCAAGGCCCGGGCCCTGACCGAGCAGGCGCCAGAGGGGCAGGCGCTGTTCTTTCTTGGCCAGGGCGAAGATTTCGCCCGCCTGACTACACAATTGCAGCAGGTCGGTCGCACGCCCTACCTGTTTGCCGCCGCCAATCAGGTCTCCAGCCAGTTGCCGCAAGTGCCTGACGCCTGGTCGCGGCGGGTGTTTCTGGCCTATCCCTTCGTACCCGATGACTGGACGCCAGCGGGGCGTCAAACGCTGAGCGACATGCGCCGACGCCAAGGGCTGGATGGTCGCCAGGGTGTTTTGCAGGTCAGCACCTGGTGTGCCGTGCAACTGCTCGGTGACGCGCTCAAGCGCGTCGGGCGTGATGCCAGCCGCGAAAAGCTGATCCAGGCACTGGAGGGCCTGCACGATGTGCAAACTGGCCTTACACCGCCACTGAGCTTTGGTCCGGGCCGCCGCCAGGGGCTGGCCGGGGCTCATGTGGTGACCCTGGAAATGCCCGGCCCGGTGTTTTATCCGGTGGCTGCCTATCGTCCTGTCGCGGAGGTGAATGCGCCATGAAGCTGCTCACTCTATTGCTATGCCTGGTAGCGCTGCAGGTGCAGGCCCAGGAGGGACCGCCGGCAGCCCAGGTCAACGGCGTGGCGATCAGCCAGATGCGTCTGGAGCGCTATTTTACCGACTACCTGCAAGCCCAGGGTCGGGCCCTGACCAGCATTCGCAACCCCAGCGTGTACAAGCGCTTGCGTGAGCAGGCGCTCAACGACCTGATCGACAAGGAACTGCTCTGGCAGGAAGCCCAGCGCCAGGGCATCAAAATCAGTGACAGTGAGGTGGACGCGCAGATCGACCAACTGCGTCAGGCGCTGGGCACGGGCAAAAGCTTTGAGCAGCGCCTGGCCGATGCCGGTTTCGACAGCGACAGCTTTGCCGACTACACCCGCCATGAACTGGCTGCGCAGCAGGTATTCATGCAGGCCTCTCAGGTGCCGGAGCCCGATACGGCCGAAGTCCGCGCTTTCTACCTGGCAAATGCGAATTCTTTGCAACAGGCACAGAACCAAAGTGCTACTACCTCTGTCGAAGATGAGCAGGGGCTGGAACTGGCAAGACGTCTACTGATCGATCAGCAACAGTCGCAAGCGCGTCACGCCTTGCTGCAGCGTCTGCGTGACGCCGGGCAGGTGCAGCGACTTGACTGACGACTCATCTGCCCCCCAATGTTGGGGATACCAGTGGAGGCAAAACGCCAGCCGGCCCCCAGGATTGGGGGAGGGGCCTTGGCCCATTTGCGTCTACTCTTAAAGAATCAACGACATAGCACATTGATAAGCGGTGTTTCTGGTTTGGCACGAAGCATGCGTAAGCCTATACAAGGTCGCACTTCGCCAGACCGGGAAACCGGGCCTGTGGTGCTTGAAGGAGTCGATCTTGGTTAACACAGTATTGGTAGTCGATGACGAACAGACCCTTGCGGGCAATATCCAGGCTTACCTGGATGCGCAAGGCCTGAACGTCCATGTTGCCTACGACGGAGTCAGTGCCATCGGTGAAGCCGAGCGCACCCAACCCGACGTGATAGTGCTCGATTATCGCTTGCCCGACATGGAGGGGTTTCAGGTACTGGAGGCTGTACGCAAGAACAGGAACTGCCATTTCGTGCTGATCACTGCCCACCCGACCGCCGAGGTCCGTGAGCGTGCCAACCAGCTGGGCGTCAGTCATATCCTGTTCAAGCCTTTTCCGCTGGCGGAACTGGCCCGTGCAGTCAACGACCTGATGGGCATCAAGCGAGAGACCGGGAGCGAGGGCAACACGGACACAGGGTTCGTCGAACGGCGCCAGAGCAGGAGTGAGAGTTTCCCCCTGCAGTTGTTCGACGGTAGTTGGGTCCTGGCAGATCGCCGACGTAAAGGTGAGAGGCAGGCGGAACCAGACGACGATCAACTGCTCACCGGGGAATAACGCGCGAGCAAACCTGAACATGGCTTGCCGCGCCCCGCGCTGGAGAGCAAGTCATGGAAACCGTGTCGCTCGCTGTTGTCTCCCCCCAGGAATGCGTCCCCGCAGCCCTCGGGCGTGAATTGCTGGCCCAGGCACGCGTCACCGCCGAACAGAGCGCAGAGCGCCTGCTCGATACTCTGCAACGTTTGAGTGGCCTGAGCCCTGCCGAGTTTGTCTGCCGTCTGGGCGCCACCCTGCATTACCCCGTACTGGACAGCCAGGCGCTGTTCGCCGCCACGCCACTGTTCGACCGGGTCAGCCTGGCCCAATGCCTGAAGCGCGAATTCCTCTTCCTCGAACATGACGGCCAGGCCCTGGGCGTGTTCGCCGACCCCTTCGACACTGCACGCCTGGCCTGGATCGATGACTGCCTGCAAGGTGCACCGCTGTACCTAGTCGAGGCCGCCGACCTGGCCGGCTTCCTTGCCCGTCACGAAGAAAGCTTTAACGCCGTCGATTCGCTGGACACCGAAAGCGAAGCCGTCAACGAACTCGACACCCTGCAAAGCCTGTCGCTGGCTAGCATCAGCGAAGACCAGAGCCGGGTGGTCAAACTGGTCAACTCGACCCTCTATGACGCCCTGAAGATGCACGCCAGCGACATCCACCTGGGGGTGACCGGTACTGGCCTGGTGATCAAATACCGCATCGATGGGGTGCTCAACAGTATCAGCAAGGTCAGCGGCAGCGAGTTCGCCGAACAGGTGATCTCGCGGATCAAGGTCATGGCCGAGCTGGACATCGGTGAAAAGCGCGTCCCTCAGGACGGTCGCTTCAAGATCGGTATCAGCGCCCGCCAGATCGACTTTCGTGTCTCGATCATGCCGAGCATTTTTGGTGAAGACGCGGTGCTGCGGGTGCTCGACAAACAGGACCTGGCCGATCGTGTCAGCGGCGTCCAGCTGCAAGCCCTGGGTTTTGAGGACCAGACCCTGCGCAGCCTGCGCCGCCTGGCCAACGAGCCTTACGGCATGATCCTGGTTACCGGCCCCACCGGCAGCGGCAAGACCACCACCCTCTACGCCATGATCAGCGAGATCAACCACGGCGTGGACAAGATCATCACCATCGAAGACCCGGTTGAATATCAACTGCCGGGGGTGCTGCAGATTCCGGTCAACGAGAAAAAAGGCCTGACCTTCGCCCGCGGCCTGCGCTCGATCCTGCGCCATGACCCGGACAAGATCATGGTCGGCGAGATCCGTGACCCGGACACCGCACAGATCGCCGTGCAGTCGGCGCTGACCGGGCATCTGGTGTTCACCACCATCCACGCCAACAACGTCTTCGATGTAATCGGTCGCTTCAGCCAGATGCAGGTCGACCCCTACAGCTTCGTTTCCGCGCTCAACGCGGTGCTGGCCCAGCGCCTGATTCGCCTGGTCTGCCCACACTGCGCCAGCCCCCACCAGCCCAGTGATGAAGAGCTCAGCCTTTCCGGCCTGGAAGCGGGGCAGGTGGACCACTACCGGTTTGTGCACGGCAGCGGTTGCGGCCAGTGCCGCGGCAGCGGTTATCGCGGGCGTACGGCGATCGCTGAACTGCTGCACCTGGACGATGAACTGCGGCAAATGATTGTTGAACGTCGGCCCCTGGCGCAGATCAGGGCCCTGGCCTGTCAACGCGGCCTGCGCCTGCTGCGCAGCTCGGCACTGGAACTGGTGCGCGATGGCCGGACCACTCTGGAGGAGATCAATCGTGTCACATTTGTCGCCTGATCGTTTTATCGCCGTGCTCGGCGCCCAGGGAGTCGGCCTGTGCCAACGCCTGGGAACGGAACAACACTGGCTGGGCAGCCTGGGCTTTATCGCCGAGCGCAGCCAGGCCGCCACCCTGGCCCTGGATACGCTGCGCAGCCTGCTGGCTGACCATTCGTGCAAGGGCGGCGAACTGCAGCTGTTGCTGTCGGCGCAGTACTGCCGCTTCTGCCTGGTGCCCTGGAGCGCTGCCATCGGCCGCCCTGATGAGCTGCACCACTACGCCCGCGCCTGCTTCGAGGCCCACTACGGGCAGAGCCTGGATGGCTGGCGTCTGGTGGTGTCGCCGGAGGCCGCTGGCGCTGCGCGGATCGCCACGGCGGTGCCAGAGGCGTTGTTGCAACGGCTGCATGACCACTGCCGTGAGCTTGGTTTGCGCCTGCGCTCGGTACGTCCGTATCTGATGGCGGCCTATAACCGCTTTGCCGAACAGCTGGGGCAGAGCGACTTCCTCTTCGTGCTCGCCGAGCCTCAGCGCACGGTCTGTCTGCTGGCACAGAACGGCGTCTGGCAACAGATCAGTACCCAGGGTGGCAGTGACAGTGACGCCGCTCTGCAAGCACTGATCGCCCGCCAGTGCGAGCTCAATGCCCAGGACCGCGAACTGCCGGTGTTCCTGCATGCGCCGGGCCGTCAGGAGCAACCGCCGGCGCTGGACGGTGTGCAATTGTGCGAGCTGGGCGGCGACACAGCCGATGTGCTGTGCCGCATGACCCGGGCGGTGGCCTGAAATGCGCCGCCTGGAGCTGGACTTTCAGCCACGGCGCACGGCGCTCTCGGCCTGGGTGCTGCTGGCGGCCGGTGTCGGTCTGCTGGCTGGCGCCCTGGTCCTGGCACAAGGTTTCGGCCAGCAACAGGCGGCGCTCGATCAACAGCTGGAGGCGTTCGAGCGGCAACTGGGCAAGCGCCCTGAGCACGTCGCGTCGCTGACCCCGGCGCAGAGCCGCGAGCAAGCCGAGAAGCTGGCGCAGATGCGCAGTGTCTCGCAGCAGCTGCAGCGGCCCTGGGAACGTCTGTTCGACATGCTTGAAGCCCTGCCGCAGGACGACGTGGCGCTACTGACCCTGACCCCCGATGCACGTAAGGGCCAGGTTCGTATCAGCGCCGAGGCCCGCGACCTGGAAGCCATGCTGACCTTCCACAAGCGTCTGGAAGCCAGCGGCGAGCTGCGCGATGTGTCGTTGCTCAATCACGAAATCATGGCCAAACAGGCCGAGCATCCTGTGCAGTTCAACCTGTCCGCCACCTGGGAGATCGGCAATGCGCATCCATAGCCTGATTCTTCATGAGCGTGCACGGCAGCTGGGTGTGGTTGGCCTGGCGGGCGGTGCGCTGGTCCTGCTGGCCTTGCTGTATGGCGCAGCGGTGGTGCTGCCGCAATGGCAGCAGTTGCAACAGCAGCAGCTGCGTAGCGAAGACGCTCAAGCGCAGTTGCAGCAGTTCAAACGTGGTGACCTGAAACTGCCGCAGGTGCCTCAGCGTGAACTGGAAGACTTCCACAAACAGCTGCCGGCCCAGCCTCAGGCCACCGTGGCCATCGACCGCATCTACAGCCTGGCCAAGGCCGAGCGCATCAGCCTGGCCCGCGGCGAGTACGCCCTGGGCGTCGATCCTAAGACCCAGCTGGCGCGCTACCAGATTCTCTTGCCGGTACGCGGCAGCTACCCGCAGATCCGCCGCTTCGTGCATGCCTTGCTCGGCCAGTTGCCGGCCCTGGTGCTTGAAGACGTCGACCTGCAGCGCAAGAAAATCGGCGACAGCGAGCTGACCGGTCGCCTGCGTATGACCCTTTATCTGTCGAGGTCATGATGAATACTCAACGCCGTCTGGCCTGGCTGGCCTTTCTCGGAGCTGCCGCCGTACTGGCCTGGGCACCGGGATACTTCTTCGACGACGAGTCGGCCGACAGCCAAACCGCGGTCGCCGCCGCCGACAAGACCGCCGTCGCCGCCAGCGAAGCCGCTGCCCAGGCGGCCAAGCCTGCGGCACTCAAGCTGCGCGACCTGTTCCCGAGCAAGAACTGGAAGCCGGCGGCACAGATGGCCACGGTCACCGAACAACCGGTTGCCGTTGCGCCAGTGGCCTTGCCTCCAGCCGCACCGGCACTGCCCTTTCAGTTTGTTGGCCGTCTGGATGATCGCGACGATCAACGCGTGTTCCTGCAAAGCGGCGAGAAACTCTACGTCGTGCGCCGTGGCGACGTGATTGATGACATTTACCGGATCGAGCACATCTCCGCCACGGAGCTGAGCCTGGTCTACCTGCCGTTGCACTTGTCCCAGACTTTGTCTGTAGGGAGCGCACCATGATTTCGTCCAGGCACTGCAACAAGGCGCCATACCTGATGCTTGCACTTTGCGTTGCCCTGGCCGGTTGCGGCACCAGTGGCGTGCGCAAGGATGGCCAGGCGTTGATCGCTGAAGGGCAATACGAAGCAGGTATCTCCATGCTCGAGGAGGCACTCAAGGAGAATCCACGCGACACCGAGCTGAACATCGCCGTGATCCAGGGGCGTCGCCAGTCGGTTGAAGCCTTGCTGACCCAGGCCGACAGCGACCGCAGCCGCCATGATTTTGCGGGGGCGCGCATGGGCTACGGGCGAGTGCTGACCCTGGAACCCAACAACCGCCGCGCCCAGGAAGCGGTACGCCAGATCGAACAGATCGGCAACATCAATGAGCGCGTGGCCCTCGGCCAGGCGGCACTGCGCCAAGGCGATCTGTTTGGCGCCGAGCGGCACATGCGCGAAGTGCTCCTGCTCGATCCGCAGAACCAGGATGGCCTGGCCCTGCGCAAGGACATCGAGTTGGTACAGAGCCGCACCGCGCAGCCCAACCCGCAACTGCGGACCAAGATGGAACGCCCGGTAACCCTGGAATTTCGTGACGCCAACCTGAAAACCATCTTCGAGGTGCTGTCGCAGGTGGCCGGGCTCAACTTCATCTTCGACAAGGACATGCGTCCGGACATGAAGGCCACCATCTTCGTGCGCGATGTGCGCATTGAAGATGCCGTGGCGCTGTTGCTGGAGCAGAACCAGCTGCACCAGAAAGTGGTGAACGACAACACCTTGCTGATCTACCCGGACTCGCCGCAGAAGACCAAGGATTACCAGGAACTGGTGATGCGCACCTTCTACCTGACCAGCATCGATTCCAACACCGCGCTGAACATGGTCAAGACCATGCTCAAGACCCGCGATGTGTTCGTCGATGAGCGCCTCAATACCCTGACCATGCGCGATACCCCCGACGCCGTGCGCATGGCCGAGAAACTGCTGCAGTCGCAAGATCAGTCCAACCCGGAAGTGGTGCTGGAAGTGGAAGTGATGGAGGTAGCCCGCTCGCGGATCCTCGAACTCGGTCTGCAGTGGCCCAATACCTTCGGGGTGCTCAACGAAGACGGCAAGTCCGTGGAAACGCTCGATCAGTTGCGCGGCATCAACTCCTCGCGCATTACCATCTCGCCGTCGCCGCAGGCCAAGATCAACGCCCAGGACAACGACATCAACACCCTGGCAAGCCCGGTGATCCGCGTCAGCAACCGCGAGCAGGCGCGTATCCACATCGGTCAGCGGGTGCCGATTGTCAGCGCCACGTCGGTCCCTTCGACCCAAGGACCGGTGATCACCGAGAGCATCACCTACCTGGATGTCGGTCTCAAACTCGAAGTCACCCCGGTGGTGCACCTGAACAACGAAGTAGCGATCAAGGTGTCCCTGGAAGTCAGCAACGCCAAGCCGCTGGAACCGACTCGCCAGGGCACCATTCCGGTTCAGGTCGACACCCGCAACGCCCAGACCAGCCTGCGTCTGCATGACGGCGAAACCCAGGTGCTGGCGGGGCTGGTACGCAATGACGACGGTGCCAGCGGCAACAAAATTCCGTTGCTCGGCGACATCCCCGGGCTGGGACGGCTGTTTGGCAGCAACCGTAATGACAAGAGCCAGTCGGAGCTGGTGCTGTCGATTACCCCGCGCATCGTGCGCAACCTGCCGTACCAGAGCCCGTCGGACATGGAGTTCCCGTCCGGCACCGAAACCAGCATGCAGATCCGCAACCTCAATCGCCCGATCGAGGTCGACGACGAGCAGCCGCTGGCCGCTGCGCCTACTGCGGTGAGGCCTTAAATCATGAAACGCTCGATGGCAGGTTTCAGCCTGATCGAAGTGATGTTGACCCTGGCGCTGCTCGGGTTGCTCGCCTCGATTGCCGCACCGCTGACCGAAACCCTGGTACGCCGGGGCAAGGAGCAGGAGCTGAAAACCGCGCTGTATCAGCTCCGCGATGCCATCGACGCCTACAAACGCGCCTTCGACGCCGGCTACATCGAGAAATCGCTGAATGCCACCGGTTACCCACCGAGCCTGCAGGTGCTGGTGGACGGTGTGCGCGATGTGCGCAGCGCCAAAGGGGCCAAGTTCTATTTCCTGCGGCGCATCCCCCACGACCCGTTGCTCAGCCACAAGAAAGACGACGAAGGGGGTTGGGGGCTGCGTGCTTACGACAGTTCGGCGCAAAGCCCGCGTGAAGGGGAGGACGTCTTCGACGTTTACTCCAAGGCGCCGGGCAAGGGCCTTAACGGCATCGCCTACGGACAATGGTGACCAGCATGCGACGCAACCAAGGCTTTACCCTGATCGAGTTGCTGGTGGTGATGGCGATCATCGCCACGCTGATGACCATTGCCATGCCGCGCTACTTCCAGAGCCTGGAAACCTCGCGCGAGGCCACCCTGCGGCAAAGCCTGGCGGTGATGCGCGAAGCCCTGGATCACTACTACGGCGACACCGGGCGATATCCCGAGTCGCTGGAGCAACTGGTCGAACAGCGTTATCTGCGCAACGCCCCGCTGGACCCGATCACCGAGCGCCGTGACGGCTGGCAGGTGGTAGCGCCACCGGAAGGTGTGGGTGGTTCGGTGGCCGATATCAAGAGCGGTGCAACCGGGAGGGCGCGTGATGGCAGCTTATATGCCGAGTGGTAGCGCCGCCGAGGCGGGCTTCACTTACCTGGGAGTGCTGTTGCTGATTGCTGTGACCGGCATCGCGCTGGGCTCGACCGTCACCCTGTGGTCGACCCAGGCCCTGCGCGAACGTGAACGCGACCTGCTCTGGGTCGGTAGCCAGTATGCTCAGGCGCTGCGCAGCTACTATCGCGATTCGCCAGGCCTGGCCCAGTACCCGCAGACCCTGGACGAACTGCTCGAGGACCCGCGCTATCCCAACCTCAAGCGCCACCTGCGCCGCTTGTACCCCGACCCGATCACTGGAAGCGACGACTGGGGATTGCTGCGCTCCATCGACGGACGTATCACCGGAGTCTATAGCCGGTCCGATCTGACGCCGCTGAAACAGACCGGCTTTGCCGCTCAGTGGTCGGACTTTGAAGGCCTGGAACACTATTCCGACTGGCAGTTCGTGGCCGAGAAAGCCTTCTCCGAATCCGCCGCCGGTGGTCGCAAGGGCCTGACCCAGGGAGCAGGGCAATGAACCGCCAACTGACCGCCTGCGCCCTGGCTCTGGTGCTGCTGGCCGGCACTGCCCGGGGCGGCGCCGAGGACGAGATGATGGGCTTTATCGTCGACAACACCATCTCGCACATCGGCCACGACTTCTATTACAGCTTTGCCGAGCGGCTGCGTGCCACCAGCCGCCTGGATTTCAACCTGGTGGTACGGGAACGGCCGGACGCACGCTGGGGCAGCCTGGTGACGGTCGAGTATGAACAACGCGTGGTCTACCGGCGCTTTCTGCCACCCAACACCACCGAGCTGAAGGACGCCGCGTATGAGGCGGCTGACCTGGTCAAGGAGCAGATCATCCAGCGCAAGCTGCAGATGCTGCTGCAGGACACCACCGATCTTGAGAGGGACGAGCTATGAATAACAACAATACCCGCCGCCTGGCCTCCCTGGTTCTGCTGACTGCCCTGGGCAGCCAGGCCGGTGCCACCGAACTTGTGTACACCCCCATCAACCCCGCATTTGGCGGCAACCCGCTGAACGGCACCTGGTTGCTCAACAACGCCCAGGCCCAGAACGACCACGAAGACCCGGCGATCAAGGACCGTGCCTCGGCGCTTGCCGGTACGTCATCCCTGGAACGCTTCACCAGCCAGCTCGAGTCGCGGCTGCTGTCGCAATTGCTCAACAACATCAATAACGGCACCACCGGCAGCCTGCAGACAGACGCCTTTATCATCAACGTGCTCGATGACTCTGGGGCCTTGACCATCCAGATCACCGACCGTGCAACAGGCGAAATTTCAGAAGTTCTGGTGAACGGCCTGAACCCTTGAAGGGTGGGGCAAAGGGGAGTGACAACCATGAAACGAATTCTGACCGCACTGCTGATCTTCGCTGTTCTGCAAGGCTGCAACCTGCGCAAACCGATGCCGGCCGAGCAGGACAGTGAAAGCCCGACGCTGACCCCGCGGGCTTCGACCTACTACGACCTGCTCAACATGCCGCGGCCCAAAGGCCGGCTGATGGCGGTGGTGTATGGTTTCCGTGACCAGACCGGGCAATACAAGCCAACCCCGGCCAGCTCGTTCTCGACCAGCGTCACCCAGGGCGCGGCGAGCATGCTGATGGACGCCCTGCAGGCCAGCGGCTGGTTTGTGGTGCTGGAGCGCGAAGGGCTGCAGAACCTGCTGACCGAGCGCAAGATCATCCGTGCGTCGCAGAAAAAACCGGACACGCCGGTGAACATCCAGGGCGAACTGCCACCGCTGCAGGCGGCCAACCTGATGCTTGAAGGCGGCATCATCGCCTACGACACCAACGTGCGCAGTGGCGGCGAGGGCGCGCGCTACCTGGGTATCGATATCTCCCGCGAGTACCGGGTCGATCAGGTGTCGGTCAACCTGCGGGCCGTGGATGTGCGCAGCGGTCAGGTGCTGGCCAACGTCATGACCAGCAAGACCATCTACTCGGTCGGCCGCAGCGCCGGGGTGTTCAAGTTCATCGAGTTCAAGAAACTGCTCGAAGCCGAGGTCGGCTATACCACCAACGAACCGGCGCAGCTGTGTGTGCTGTCGGCCATCGAATCGGCGGTGGGGCATCTGCTGGCCCAAGGTATCGAGCGGCGCTTGTGGCAAGTGGCGGGCGACGATAGCGGTGACAAGGCGACCCTGGACAAGTACCTGAGCCAGTATCAAACCCCATGAGCGGAGCAGGCAACACGGGTGGGAGCGGGCTTGCTGTGGGAGCGGGCTTGCCCCGCGATTGAGGCCCGTCAGCCACATCGCATCGCGGGGCAAGCCCGCTCCCACCAGGGGTATCTGCCCCACCCAATTGTCAGTGGGTCGGGCAGCCTTGTTCCTTGACGATCCGTTTACTCGACGCCGGATACTTCACCAGCTTCTCTGCCGCCCGTGACGGTCGCCTCACCAGTTCACCACCACAGTTGGGGCACTGGCCCTTGAGCTGACGCTCATTGCAGTCCTTGCAAAACGTGCATTCGAACGAGCAGATCAGTGCATCCTGGCTGTCGCCGGGCAGGTCACCACCGCAGCATTCACAGTTGGGGCGCAATTCGAGCATGGTCAGGTCCTCTGTCAGGGGCGATAGAGATGGGCATGGCTGGCGCGGTACAGCGCCGACTCGGAAAAGCTGTCACTGGCCAGTACCCGGCCGACCAGGATCAGTGCGGTACGGCGAAAACCCTTGGCCTGCACCTGCTGGACAATACCATCAAGGGTATCCAGCACCCAGTCCTGGTCCGGCCAGGTAGCGCGATGGACCACCGCAATCGGGCAGTCACCGCCGTAATGCGGGCGCAGTTCTTCGACGATCTTCTCCAGGTGCTTGACCCCCAGGTGAATCGCCAGGGTGCTGCGATGGCGGGCGAGGTCGGCCAGTTGCTCACCTGCGGGCATTGGCGATTTGTCGCCGTAGCGGGTGAGAATCACGGTCTGGGCGATGTCCGGCAGCGTCAGTTCGCAGCCGAGCAGGGCGGCGCTGGCGGCCACGGCGGTAACCCCCGGGATGATCTCGTAGGGAATACCCAGTTCGCGCAGGTAGCGGATCTGTTCACCGATGGCGCCGTATAGGCTGGGGTCGCCGCTGTGTACCCGGGCCACATCCTGGCCCCGCTCGTGCGCCTGCTTGATCGCCTCGATGATCTCGGCCAGATGCAGCTCGGCACTGTTGATGACTGTCTCGGCGCGATGCCCTTCGAGCACCGCCGCCGGTACCAGGGAGCCGGCATAGATGATTACCGGGCAGCGATGGATCAGACGCTGGCCCTTGACGGTGATCAGCTCGGGATCGCCGGGGCCGGCACCGATGAAATAGACGGTCATGCGGAGTCCTTGAAGAGAAAGCGCGGATTATCCGCCAAAGCCTGTGGTTGTAGCCAATGCCAGGCTGGCGTCGGCCAATAGGGTACGGGTAACGCGCAATTGTGCCGGGCCTGCGAGGTGCTCGGCCAGCGCCAGTGCCGCGCTTTCGGAGGCGCCATAGCAACCGCTGTGCTGGTAGGCGACGGCCGAGCGATGGCTCAGGCGCGGCTCGTAGGCGGCCAGTTGTGTGGCGCTGAAGAATAGCAGAGGCACCTTGAGGCGCCGGGCCAGTTGTTGCAGCCCGGGTTCGTCGTGCTTGAGGTCGATACTGGCAAGGCCCGCGACTGCGCTCAGCGGCAAGTCGTGGGCCTTGAGGGTCTGCTCCAGCAGGTGGCCCAGGGTGTCGGCGGGGCAACCCCGTCGGCAACCCAGGCCGACGAACAGGTGCATGTCAGGCCTGGTTCGGGCGACGGAACAACCAGGCACTGATCAGGCCCAGGGCCAGCCAGAACGCGGCGTTGGTCAGCAGGGAGGCGACCTTGAATTCGGCTTCCAGCGCCTCTGGGGCAAGCATTTCGTGCACTTCAGGTTGCGGTGCGCCAATCACATGAGGCACCACCAGCAGTACCACGCCCAGCGCTTTAAGCAGCCAGTTGTGGGCGAACACGATCAAGCCAAGCCCGACGGCGGTGGCTGCTGCGGTACCTACCCACCAGGCCTGGCGCTGGGCCAGATCGGCTGCAGCAGTACCTGGCAGTTCTGGTGGCAGGCCCAGAGTAGGCGCCAGGCAGAACACGGCAAAGCCACCCAGGCCCCACAGTGCGCCACTGACCACGCTGTTTGGCGCGCGCAGGGTATACAGCGCAGCGAGGATCAGGGCAAAGCCGACGGCGACCACCAGGTTACCACCCGTGGTCGACAGTACCCGTTGCCAGCCGTCTTCCGGTGCCCAGGCTTCGCTGTCGTGGTGGTGATCGGCAGCCACGCCAGGGGCATGTTCATGCGCTTCAACCGCAGGCGCTGCGCTTTCATAGGTTTCCGCCTGGAGAATCAGCGGCGCGACCCAGAAGCTTTGCAGCAGGGTCAACAGCAGGGCGGCCAGCAGGCCGGCAAACCCTGCGGTACTGGCAATACGCTTGATCATCGCAGGGCACTCAGTGGCAAGGGAAGGCGGCGCTGTGGCGGGTATCGTGGGCGGCATTGTGCACCGCTTCGATGTGCGAGAAACCGGCAAAGTAGACCAGGCACAGGCCCAGCAGCGAGGCACCGACGGCAACCAGCAGGCGCTGACTGAGGCTTGACGGGGTAACGGCGGAGTGACTGGCGGTACTGATAGGCATGGCGCTTTCCTCTTGGTGTTGTTCGGCAACAGGCAAGCGCAAGAAACCCCTGCACGGAACTCGCCCAGGGGTTGCAACAGCGCCCGCCCACCGCGGGTTTGTCAGGTTCAGCAGCGCATTCGCGCACTGTAAGTTGCGGGCCGGTCTCCGGGCTCGCGAGGGGTTGGCATTAACCGACCTGCAAGCATCACCTTCCCATGCCGCACTGGCACAGTGGATCTGACGCTTCACTCGCTTACCGTTGCGGGGGCAGCACCGGACTGACATGGCTTTAGAGTAAAGCACATGGTTCACCGGCTTCCCGTTTCACCCTGTGAAGGGCACCCGTAACAATCTGTGTAGGAGAGCATGGGCGCGGGACTTGAGTCAATCGACGACTAACGCATTGCTAGCAGAACGTACACGCCCAGCGCGATGAGAAAGGCGTAGTAGGGCTTGAGCCGCGTGCGGCTCAGTAGCCAGGCCAGGGCCACAGGCCAGATCCACAGCGTCGACGGGGTCTGCTGACTGGCCAGCGGATAAAGTGATCCCGCCAGCAGACTGATCAGCATCGCAACCGAGGTGTACTTGCCGAGGCGGTCGATGAAGGCGCGAACGCCGCTGGGCAGCCGCTCGATTTCCACCGCCAGCGGTAACAGCCGGCAGACGGCCGATATCAGCGCGCAGATCAGCACATACAGCCAGAACGTACTAGGTTCGGTCATAGGCATAACTCGCCACCATGGTAACGGCGAGGACCAGCATCAGACTGATCTGCCCCAGCCACAGCAGACTCGCGGCAGTGGTCAGCCCGGCGATCCATTGGGCGTGGAAGCTGTGGCGCTCGCGGGCCATCTTGCCCAGCGAGGCGCTGATGAAGATCGCGATCACTACGCTGACGTCATCCATCAGCGCACTGTCGGCCAGACTGGCGAAGCAATAACCGGCCATGGTGCCAAGTAGCGCGGCGGCGTACAGCGTGAAGCACACAGTGTTCGCGTAGGGGCGGCTGATCGGCTGCAGTTCCTTGCGTATCGACATGAGGGTGAAGGCCGCATTGGCCATCACCGCCAGTGCCGGAACGAACGCTGTTTTTGCACCTTTGAGGCTGGACTTCAGGCTCAGGGTGAAGATCAGAAACCGCAGATTGATACTCAGCGCCGATACCAGAACGCCAAACGCGTTCAACAGATGCGCAGGTGTCTCCAGCAAAGTGAGCTGCAGCGGCGAAGCCATCACCGTGCCGCTGAACACCACCATCGCCGGTAGATCCAGGCCATGGCGCCGCCCGAGCATGCCGATCAGGGTGAACGTCAGCGACAGCGAGAACACGAACGGCAACGCATCGCGGATGCCAGACGCAATCTCGCTGCGTGGCGCACGTTCGAGTCGTGCAGGCTCAACCGGCATGGATGTTTTGCTGAGCCCTGGCGAGCAGGTGTTGCATGCCAGCTTTGTAGGCCAAGGCCTTTTCCAGATAGTACGCGGTGGAAAAGCGCGGAATGAACTCTTCCACCACTGCCACACCGCGATAGCCGTTGAGCGCGAAGCGGTTCAATACATCGCTCAAGGGCAAATTGCCTTCGCCAATTGGCAAGTGCTGGTGGTGGGTGTCGTTGAGGTCGGCAATGTGCAGGTGGCGGGTGACCGGCGCCAGTGTCGCGATGGCCTCAAACAGGCTCTGTCCATAAGGCAGCAAGGAACATAAATGGGTTACATCTATGGTCACGTAGCAGCCGGTCTGCTGATGGAAGTACACATGCTCTTCGACGGTGAACACCGGAAACTTCGGACGCTGGCCCCCCATGTTTTCCAGACACAGCGCGATATCCCCTGTGTCACAACGCGCCGTGACCTGCTTGATGGCCTCGATCAGGTTCGTCATCAGCACGTCGTTGCCCAGCTGGTCCTTGTAGCCGGGATGAAATGTGACGCTGGTCGCGCCGGCTTGACGTGAAAAGTCCACCGCCGCGCTCAAGCAGTCCACTGCTTGTGCACGCTCATCCAGATCACTGGCGCAGAGGTTGTACTGACGCCCCCACCAACCGGCATGAACCGTCAGGGTGATCTCATTTTGCTCGGTAAACTGACGGATCTGCCGGGCCAGCGTCTGTCGTTCATCGTTGCTCAAGGACCAGAATACAGTTTCGGCGTCTTCACCGATTTCGAATTCGACCGCCTTGAAGTGCCTGGCCAGGTCGGTGATCGAGCCAAGAATGTCCGCTGGGTTGTCGTATACATTCGTGGAAAAGGAGATCTGCGGGAAATCCGCACTGATCGGGCCATCGATGTGATACAGGGTCTCTTTCGTGGTCATTGCGCCTGTCCTTGGGTGTTGAGCAATGGGTGGGAGATGGCAGCGTTGAAGGCTTTTCGGTCGTCATCGGCGCCACAGGCCAGCAATACATAACCGTGCCGGTCGCAAGAGCTGTGGATGGGCTGTCCAAACTTGTCGTGATTGAGCGACGCGTGCAGTGCAAACGGGTGTCGCAGCAAGTGCGCGTGCAGGTGTTGCGGGTCGGTTGCGTCATCCGCTTCGATGTGGCGGATCGCCATTTGCACGTATTGGCGTTCGGGCACGGGTAATGGGACGCCGGTCATTGCCGCGATGGTGCTAGCAGCAAGATGCACGCCTGTGGTTCGCCAGACCATTTCCCAAATCTGGTCGCCGCCGAAACGGGTCTGGGTTTCGATGAAGTGCAGGCGTTGACCGTCGATCTTGATCTCGGTGTGCGCCGGGCCCCAGCGGTTATCCATGCGATCGAGCAACCACAGCACCGCATCCTTGATCTGCGAACGGCGGGTGTCGTCCAGATCGGCGGGGAAATCATGTCCGGTTTCGACGTAACCCGGAGCACCACTGGTGTGCTTGCGGGTGATGCCGAGAATCTGGTGCTGGCCGTTCAGGCTCAGGGACTCAACGCTGTATTCATCGCCGCTGGCGAACGCTTCGATCAGGTTGTGCCCCTGCAGAGACAGGTCGTCGGTATCCTCTGGCTTGCTGATTGCGTAGACGCCTTGGCTGCCCGAGCCGTTGACGGGTTTGACAATCGCCGGGCCGTGGCGGGCTACAAAGACGCGGGCATCATCGGCACTGTCGATGGCGGCGCAGGGCAACTCGTAGCGACTGCCTTGCAACAGTTGACGGAACAGTAGTTTGTCGCGGCTGACCTCGACACTGTGCAGGTTGTTGTGCGCAATACCCAGCCGCTCTCCCAGCTGTGAGGCAGGTATCAGACCCTGTTCCGAAAATGACAGCACGGCATCGAACGGCCGTTGCCGATGAAGCCGCATGATCGTTTCGCTGTAAGCGGCTAGATTGGCGATGTCGGCGGTCAGTACCAGGGACGCGTGTTGACGCTGGTAGTCCGACAACTGATCGGGTTGTTGTACGAGGGTGAAGCGAAAGCGCTGCGCTGTATCCCAATCCAGCCCCGAATCCCGTCCACCGATCAGCAGAATGTGTTTGGCCTGCGCATCTCCGGGGCTTTCGGCGTACACGTCGACGTCGGCAACAGCCAGCAGGGACGCGCGCAGGCTGGCGGTATCAGGTTGGCGGAATTCAATGTACAGGTAATTCTGAAAACCGTTGCTGACCGGCCCGATACGCTCACCCGGTCTGACATAGGCATACCAGCGCTGGAAACCCGGAAGGTCGCGGATGCGATCGACCTGATGCACACCGTCGTAGGTCCTGTCTGCGCGGGCAAAGGGCGTGACGATTCCGAACGAGCGTTGGGGCGTGCCGGACTCGGCCTGGGGCAGTGGTTCACCGGAAAGGGCGCGGTGGTAGCAGACGTCCAGCGGCATCCGCCATGCCTGGCGTATCACGTGAATTCGGCTGCCTCCAGGCCGTGCGCCGACTTCCAGAATACGAGGCCCGTGTGCGGTGAGAATGAATTCGACATGGGCAAATGTGCCTTTGAGCCCCAGGGCTTTCACGGCGTCGTGGGCTAGACGATGGCAGCGCCCCTTCAACGCAGCGTCGGATTCCAGTATCGAAGGCGTGTAGCGGGCGAAGTGCTGAAAGTCGCTCTGGCCGATATCCACCCCGGAAATCACATCGACCATCGGGAAACTGCTGATGGTCCCGTCAGGGCTGATGGCACAATCGATGGAGTGGTTGGAACCTTGCAGGTACTCCTCAAGCAGTAACTGATCGGTTTCCCGGTGTTTGCCGTTCACATAGCGTTGCAGCGCCGGCCATTCGTGTCGTTTGTAATCCAGCAGTTCCTGAGGGTCGTGGATGCAGCGTACGAACAGGCTGCTGTAGAGGTTTGTCGGTTTGAGGATGAACGGGTAGGGCAGTTCGTCAGGGCGCGTGAGCAGGTCATCGATGCGCACCGCCAGCGACATCACTTGCAGGTCCGGATTGGACGACTGCTGGAAGCATTGGCGTTGCAGGGCCTTGTCGAGAGTGTTTTCCACGTTTCGATGCAGGTGCGCCAGCGCCGGCAGTGCAGCGCACAGCCCGGCCGTGATCGCAACATACCCCTCACGAAAGTTCAGCACGCTAGTAAAGCTGTGCTTGTCCAGGAGCCGCCGGGTCAAATCAATCAGTTCTGCAGTGAGGCCCTTGGAAAAATCGTAATGGGCCGTTGGCGGAATCTTTGCTGCATCGGCGATTTTGCGGGTTGCACGGCTGTCGGCGATGAGCAGCGGTGTGATGCCCTCGGCAATTAGGCCTTCGTATTCGCCATCGCGAATGTTGCCAACTATCAGGCTGCTTGGCGTATTCATCGGCAGGGCTCCTGGTCGAAGCTATAGTGAATCCGGTTCAGACGGTGGCAAATGTGCGTCAGGCAGATTCGCTCTGTGCCGTTCGTCCCGCCGGTCAAAACGTTGCGCAAGATGTGTGCAAGGGCGTCCAGATCCTCGTTGGTGATACCCAGCCGAGTGATTTCCTGAACGCCGAATCGCAGGCAGTCACGGCCATTGATGCGCTTGTTGTTGACCCGGATACCAAGCTCGTTGAGCTGTTGGGCTGCATGCGAGCTGAGGGCGCTTTCGAGCAGCAGTAGATGGGTGTCTGTCGGGGGAACTGTCCACCCGGGAAGGTCGGCCAGTGCGTTGTGCAACTGGCGGGCGTTGGCGCACATGCGTTGGGCGTAAGCCTGGCCATAGCGTTCCATTTCCACAAGGAACAGTTGAAGCAGTCCCGGCAGGTTGGGCGAGGACACGAGTGCAGCGCTGACGTTCTGTTCGATCTGCCTGGCGAGGTCGGCACGCCGGCAGACAATCAATGCCCGGTGCGGGCCGGGTAGTGACTTGTGGGTGTTGCCCTGAAGGATGTCGGCGCCCTCATCGAGCGGGTTAGCAAATGCCTGACCGGCGATAAGGCCCAGGGTGTGGGAAGCGTCGTAAATGATCAGCGTCTGGTGGTAGCCGTGGCGGTTGAGCAGATTTCGCAAAGGTTTGACGGGGATCGCATGTGTGGTCAGACCGTGGTCGAGGAGCACGGCAGACGGTTGATGCCCGAGGGTCTGGAGCTGTTTGTCGAAATCGGCCAGATCTATTTGCCCGTCGATGCTCAGTCTGAAGAACAGGCTGAGCCTGCCGATCTTTTGCACCATTGGCCCGGTAGCGAAATGTCCGCCGCTCCCAGGTGACAGGGACAGAACGGTTTTCCCTGGTTCCGTTAATGCCGCCAGCACGCTCAACGTGCAATGGACGCCGGAAAGCAAACGGTACTCAACGAATTCGGCGTTGAACATGAACCGCACAGCCTGGGTCGCGAGTGCCTTGAGCTTTTCGACTTCCGGAAAGTGTTCGACCTGCATGCCGTTGAAGTCGGCAGCATAACGGTGGCCAGCAGTTGTTTGGACATTAAATAAATAACGGTCGTAATGACGGTTTTGTCCAAGTGTGCGAGCAGTCTCGGACAATACATTCTCATTGGCGGTCAGGGATAGTGTGGAAGTCCGTCGTGCGCGTGCCTGATCAAACTGCTCGATAATGTAGTTTTGTACATTGAGGGTGGCGGCCGGAAGTGCGTGAGTGGAATGATTCATTAGTGCTCCGTTAAGTCGAAGTCAATAATCAACATGTCACGAGTGCCTGGATTTGAACTGGCATGAGGCTTTTGCAACGGAGAAACTTCGTGCAGAAGTGTCCGGTCATTCAAAACGACGGTTTCCATGTAATCTGTCAGGGTTGCACTGAATACGGTTTCGCCATTTTCGTGAAACACCCGACTTTCTCCGCCAATGACTAGCTGGCGTTGAATCAGGTGTTGAAAGACAAAGTCATGCCCGTCGCGGTGTCGGCCTTCGGGCGTGGCCTGGCCCGCACTGTGCTCATCGCACGGGATCCGGAACTGATGGCAGGTGACCAGCCAGTCGCGATGGCCGACGGTCAGATCCAGGAGTGCCAGGTCAGCTGCCAGTAGCGTTTGCAGCACGGGCGAGCCGGTAAAGGACGTTTCGCTGCGCGCATAGGTGCGCTGAATGCCACCCAGTAGCGGGTTATGGGCCTGGGTCTGAAAGAAGTGGCAGTTTTCGAGCGTCTTCCAGCGCCTGTCCCGCTGGCGGTACTCGAACTTGCAGATGCGACGCTCGCGAGTGCCGTTGCCGACGCTCAGATAGTTGTCCGGCTGCAGGTTGTTCCAGGTTGCATTGAATGCGCGACACGCTTCGTTACCCAGTTGAGCAACCAGTCGGGTGGGAACTGACCATTACTGGCCAGTTCCCCCCTAAGAACCGTACGTGCGCCTTTCAGCGCATACGGCTCAAGCCTTTACGAAGCTCCCAGAGGGAGCCGGTTTGCTCACGTGCAGACCACGCGTGTGGAGCTGGTTGTGACAGTTGGGGTGCAAGAGTACCCGATTGCCTAGTTCATCGCCACCGCCCAAAGAGCGGTGATTGATGTGGTGGTCGTGCCACCCTGTTTCCCTAGTGATCGGTTGCCCACATAGCTGACATAGACCGCTTTGGCTGGCGAATAGAGTGCCGATTTGTTTCCGGTATTTCAGCTGTTTCAGCATCCGGTCGGTCCTCAGTTTCTCGCCTATAGCTTCCATGGCCGGATCGTAGGGATTGTAATCCCCACTCACCTTCTTATGTCGCTCGATCGGTGTACTCGCAAGCGTGTACAGCTCGACCTCCCGTTTTGTTCCAGCTTCATCAGTCACCGTGGTGGCGAACACCCAGTTCCTATCGCCTAGGGATCGGAAATATTTCTTCCTTACCCAATCGAGGGTCTTGTTTGGGTGTCGCCTTTTCGCCCAACGCCAGAGTTTGATAAACACCCTGTAATCCATTCGGCTATACGCCTGCTTCGCGACTACTGGTTGGTGGTACAGCGCCCAGCCTCTCAGTTTTAGGTTGAGCATTCGGATCAGATCCTCCTGCTTGGCCGTCTTGTGAGAGTCGATCGCCTCTCTGATCTTGCTGTAGAACGCCTTGACGTTCTTCTTGCTCGGCTTGATCAGTAACGTTCCATCGTATTTCCGGAAATTCCATCCAAGAAAGTCGAAGCCTCCGTCGATGTGAACGATCCGCGTCTTTTTGAGTGAAAGCCGCAGTCCGCGCGTTGCGAGGAACTGCTCTACCCAAGGTTTTACTTCGTTTTCCAGCACCTCCGGGGAGGTGCCGGTGATTACGAAGTCGTCGGCGTATCGCACCACGTTCACCTTCAGCTTCTTCGCCCTTGACATCCCCAAGTGTTCCTTGAGGAGTGTTTCCAGACCATCCAGTGCCAGATTTGCCAGCGTCGGGGAGATAATTCCCCCCTGCGGCGTGCCTGCGTCCGTTGCGTGTAACTGCCCCTTGTGAATGACTCCAGCCTTTAACCACTGCCGAAGCATCCGTGTATCCGTGGGGGCGTTCCTTAATAGCCATTCGTGGTTGATGTTGTCGAAGAATCCCTCGATGTCCGCGTCCAATACCCAGCAAGCCGAGGCCCGCTTGGATAGGCACAAGAACAACTGCGCCATCGCATCCGCCGTACAGCGTTCGATCCTGAAGCCGTAGCTGTTCGGATCTCCTCGGGTTTCGGCGATGGGAGATAGGGCCAGCATATACAGCGCTTGCATGGCCCTATCCGTCATGGTCGGTATGCCCAAAGGGCGTTCCCGTCCATCCGATTTCGGGATGTAGACACGCCGTAATGGCCGAGCCTTGTATCCCCGCGTCTTCAATTGATCAACCGCATTCCATTTTGCGTTGGGTGTATCCCAGAGTTGCCTATCGACTCCCGCCGTGCGGCTTCCCTGATTTTCCGTGACTCTCCGTACAGCCAAGTATCTGGCCGACTTTGAGCGGGTAAGCATCCGTTGCAGGGACTTAACCTTGCGCCATTTGCTTTCCCGACAAGCCTTCGCAATTCGCAGCTGCATTTCCCGAACGTTCCGCTGAACTCGACGCCAATCGACGTCGTGCCACTGTTGCGGCTCGCTGGAAAGCGCAGACTCCGAGCATTGATGCTTGAGCGCTATCATGCTGCTTTCCTCTCATTGTTGAATCCACCCATGGAGAGGAGTGCACGTACTACTACCCCTGGTGGGGTCGAGTGCACCCCGCCAGGGCGGAAAAGCAAGGGTCATGGACCCAAGGGTTAATGAGACAGCTTCCTGTCAGTGTAATTGCGACGAAAGACCACGCAGAAGTCTGCCCGGTTTCCCGTGAGGTGATGTTTCAACCTCTATCCAGACTATTACGGTCTGGCATTCGCTTTTTCTGCGATCCCATACCCGCATAACTAACAGTGTTCCTTACGGTCCACCTGCCCTAAGGGCAGTTATACGGGCTTACCACGTTCCCTGTCTGTCACACGACTGGGTTAGGCCCCGCCTTTTCACCGGAGGTTATGATGGCGACGTACCCCCACATCCCACAGGGATATCCAACCTCGTACCATTTTGGTTCATGCCTAACAGCAGTTTTGGCATGGTTATCCTTACGGTGTTTATCAGCGATTCACTTGTGTTGGCCGTACCAGCCAGCCTAGCGCCTCAACCCGGTACTGCTCCGAGTCTCTGCATTCCTCCTCGCGGAAGAGATGCACCCATATGGGGGCTACGTTGTCTGACGGGCTTCACACACCACCGTTGCCAGTGATGCATGCCGTCGTAGGCTACCGTTGGTCGCACAACGAGTCCGCTACTGCTCCATAGAGGCGGCAGTTGGACAATGACAGACAGAGCTTTCGCTCATGTCTCCTGGAAGACCGAACCAAGACAGCAAGATAGCCGTTGGTCGGAAAGTAGATGCCTCCTGATTCAAAATGAGCAGGAGGAGACCCCTGCGGGGGTCGAATCCCCCGCTTGGGTTGGTATGTAGAGGGCTCTCCAAAACCGGATGCTGCTGGTTTTGCGGTCGTGCTACCGAGAGCTGAACGACCTTGGGTTTTGCCATCCGCCGCAGCGGTAAGTTCTTGAAGGCAATGAACTTCTGGGCGGTTTTGTTTCTTGGGGATGGATACCCAAGTATTCGATTTCCTCCCGGAAATCCCATCAAGCTGACCATACAGCTTGGTGGAGGAGACACGCTACGCGTGTCGCACGAGACGCTGGATAATGAGCGCTGCTGGCGTAGTGGTGGCTATTTAGTGATTCGGAAAGTTCATACAGTGCGCTTTCGTCCGAATACCGTATTGCAGTGCTGGAACTCATGTTGCGAACACGCTTTTGGCGTTTGAGGAAAAAGCTCGCAGCGGACTTTGATGGTGGCCGATCATGCAAGAGTTCCTTTCTGGTGTGGTTGGCTCTTCCTGTTGTTGGCTCATGGTTTCTTTGTTGTTTTTATTTATCAATTCGGTTTTTGTAAGAAGATGTAAGTTTGCGGGTTAAGGTCACTATTCTGTGGCTGTTGAGCAGGGGTTGTTATGGGGTGTTAAATTGTAGGAAGTAACTTGCAAATAGAATTTTAAATAATGAGTGTCTGCGGAAAATGCATGAATAAACAATGTCGTTACAACGATAATGCGACAAACGTTGACCCGCCTCCCAAGCATGCGTAGCCTTGCGCTTTCGAGGTTCTTCGGCGCGTGCCGAAGCTAAGAAGGGAACGCGGTTCAAGCCGCGGCTGCCCCCGCAACTGTGAACGGTGATGTTTACTGCCACGCCACTGTCAGCGCTGTCGAAGGCGCTAGCGGGAAGGCGCAGCGAATGCCAGGCCTAAGGCCTGAACACCGTCAGCCAGGAGACCTGCCTCGAACAGTTTCCGACATAAACCGGGCGGGGTGATCCGGTGGCGAACGCGCCCAGGTAGTGATGCCTGCGGCTCTCGTCCCGCATGCCCGCCATCCTGCCAAGGGCATCGACATGAAAACACTGGCCAAACTCCCCGTCACCATCGTTACCGGCTTCCTCGGCTCGGGTAAAACCACGCTGCTGCGGCATATGCTCGACAACGCTCAGGGGCGGCGCATTGCGGTGATCGTCAACGAGTTCGGCGAGCTGGGCATCGACGGCGAGATCCTCAAGCAATGCAGCATCGGTTGCACTGAAGAAGAGGCCAGCGGCCGCGTCTATGAACTGGCCAACGGCTGCCTGTGCTGCACCGTGCAGGAAGAGTTCTTCCCGGTGATGCGTGAGCTGGTTGCCCGTCGCGGCGATCTCGATCACATCCTCATCGAAACCAGCGGCCTGGCCCTGCCCAAGCCACTGGTGCAAGCCTTCCAGTGGCCAGAGATCCGCAACGCCTGCACGGTTGACGCGGTGATCACTGTGGTCGACAGCCCGGCCGTGGCCGCAGGCACCTTTGCCGCCTACCCGGACCAGGTCGATGCCCAGCGCAAACTCGACCCGAACCTGGATCACGAGTCGCCGCTGCACGAACTGTTCGCCGACCAGTTGGCCAGTGCCGACCTGGTGGTGCTGAACAAGGCTGACCTGATTGCCGCCGATGACCTGGCCAAGGTTCGCGCCGAAGTGCAGGAAGAGCTGCCGCCAGCCGTCAAGGTGATCGAAGCCAGCAGCGGCCGTCTGCCACTGGAAGTGCTGCTGGGCCTGGGCGCCGAATCGGAAGCGCATATCGATGGCCGGCGTACTCACCACGACTCGCACCATGACGGCGATGACCACGACGATCACGACCACGATGCCTTCGACTCGATCTCCATCGAGCTGCCGGAAGCCGACGAAAGCCTGCTGCTCGACGCCCTGACCCAACTGGTGGTGCAACACGGCATCCTGCGGGTCAAAGGCTTTGCGGCGATCCCCGGCAAGCCGATGCGTTTGCTGATTCAGGGCGTGGGCACCCGCTTCGACAAACACTTCGACCGCGCCTGGCGCAGTGAAGAGCCGCGCACCACGCGCCTGGTGCTGATCGGCCAGGAACTGGATGCGGCCCAACTGGAAGCGGGCCTGCGCGCCGCCTTGAGCGTCTGATCCATGCACCTGCTGCGGACCCAGCCCGGTGGTTTTGTACCGGACGACAGTATTGCCGATCTCGGCCAGACCCCGGCCGAGCTGGTCATTCTCTGCAGCGGTGACTCACACCTGGCGCTGCTGGCCGAAACCGCCCAGCAACTGCCCGAGGATTTCCCCAGCCTGCGTCTGGCCAACCCGATGCAGGTGCAAAACCATGCCTCGGTCGACCTGTATGTCGACGAGGTATTGCGTCATGCCAAGGTGATTCTGGTGTCGTTGCACGGTGGCGTCGGCTATTGGCGCTACGGTGTCGAGCAACTGCTGGAGCTGGCAGCCCGTGGCGTGCAGCTGATCCTGGTGCCGGGTGATGATCGCCCCGATCCGGAACTTACCAGCCTCAGTACCGTGTCGGCAGAGCAGGCCGAGCGGCTCTGGCACTTCTTGCGCCAGGGTGGCAAGGCCAATGCCCTGAACCTGTTCAATTGCCTGGCCAGCCAGTGGCTGCAGCGCGATTACCCCTGGAGCGAGCCGCAACAGCTGCCACGCACGGCGGTGTATCACCCGCGCAAAGCCAGTGCCGAACTGGCGGACTGGTTTGGCGAGTGGCAGGTTGAACAGCCGGTGGTGCCGATCCTGTTCTATCGTTCGCACCTGCAGGCGGCTAACACGGCCTTTATCGATACCTTTTGCGAGCGCTTGCAACTGGCCGGGCTCAACCCTTTGCCAATTGCAGTGGCCAGCCTTAAAGAGGCCGGTTGCCTGAGTCAGGTCGAAGACTGGCTCGATCAGGTCGACGCCGCATTGATCATCAATACCACCGGCTTTGCCCAGTCCAGCCCCGAGCAACCGCACTTGCGCCCGTTTCGCCGGGATATCCCGGTGCTGCAAGCGATCTGCGCCCAGGACAACGAGCCGGGCTGGCAGGCCAGCGAGCAAGGCCTGGGCGCCCGTGACCTGGCCATGCACATCGTCTTGCCGGAGCTGGACGGGCGCATCATTACCCGGCCGATCAGCTTCAAGGACCTGGCCTGGCGCAGCGAGCGCAGCCAGTCGGATGTGGTCTGTTATCGCCCGCATGCCGAGCGTATGGACTTTGTCGCTGAACTGGCGCGGCGCTGGTGCGCACTGGCGCAGTTGTCCAACCAGGACAAGCGCGTCGCCTTGATCCTGGCTAACTACCCGACCCGTGACGGGCGCATCGGCAACGGCGTCGGCCTGGATACGCCAGCGGCAGCCTTGAACATCCTTCGTGCCCTGCAAGCGCAAGGCTATCCGCTGAGCGCCTTGCCCGACAGCGGCACGGCGCTGATCCAGGCACTGCTCGGCGGCGTCAGCAATGATCTGGACAGCCTGGACCAGCGCCCCTGCCTGCAAAGCATGGCGCTGGAAGATTATCGTGCCGCCTTTGCCGCCTTGCCCCAGGCCAATCAGGACGCCGTGCGCGAGCGTTGGGGCGAGCCGGAGCAGGACCCGATGTTCCGCAACGGGCGGATGATGGTTGCCGGTCTGCGATTTGGCCTGACCTTCGTCGGTATCCAGCCGGCTCGTGGCTATCAACTGGATCAGAGCGCGGTGTACCACGATCCCGATCTGGTACCGCCGCACGGCTACCTGGCGTTCTATTTCTGGCTGCGCCACGGCTTTGCCGCCGACGCCTTGGTCCATGTCGGCAAGCACGGCAACCTGGAATGGCTACCGGGCAAGGGCGTCGGCCTGTCCGCCA
The DNA here is from genome assembly GCF_000746525.1 of Pseudomonas alkylphenolica. Taxonomy (NCBI): domain Bacteria; kingdom Pseudomonadati; phylum Pseudomonadota; class Gammaproteobacteria; order Pseudomonadales; family Pseudomonadaceae; genus Pseudomonas; species Pseudomonas alkylphenolica. The sequence continues at coordinate 3,030,255 of NZ_CP009048.1, read as the reverse complement.
GTTGCTGGCCGGACGCATTGCTCGGGCCGTTGCCCAACATCTATCCGTTCATCGTCAATGACCCGGGTGAGGGCGCCCAGGCCAAGCGGCGGACCCAGGCGGTGATTATCGATCACCTGATGCCGCCGCTGACCCGCGCTGAAACCTACGGGCCGCTGCGTCACCTTGAAGCGCTGGCAGACGAATATTACGAAGCGCAACTGCTCGATCCACGTCGAGCCCGTGAGTTGCAACGGGATATTCTCGAGCTGGTGCGCGATAACCACATTGACCGCGAGCTGCAACTGGAAGGCGCACTGGACGATGCTGCCGTCTGGTTGCCGCGTCTGGACACCTACTTGTGCGACCTCAAGGAGTCGCAAATCCGCGACGGCCTGCATGTGTTTGGCGAGTCGCCGAGCGGGCGCTTGCGCATCGATACCTTGCTGGCGCTGTTGCGGGTCGAACGTGGTGATGGCCGCGGCGCCAATGCCAGTTTGCTGCGGGCCCTGGCCAGAGCGCTGGCGCTGGGGTTCGACCCACTCGATTGCGACCTCGGCGAGCCCTGGAACGGCCCGCGTCCGGCGCTGTTGCAGGCGCAGGATGAGGCGTTGTGGCGTACCACGGGAGACACCCGTGAACGCCTGGAACTGCTCGCCGCTCATTACATTGCACACACGTTGGCTGGTACCGCTCAGGTGCCGCAGGCGCCGCAGTGGTCAGACGTGCGCGCCGTGCTCGAGGCGTTGCAACAAACTGTCGCGCCACAACTGGATGCCTGTGGCCCGGCTGAACTGCAAGGGCTGCTGGCCGCCTTGCAAGGCCGCTTCGTTCCGGCCGGCCCCAGTGGCGCCCCCAGTCGCGGGCGTCTTGATGTGCTGCCGACCGGGCGCAACTTCTATACTGTCGATGTGCGCAACCTGCCGACCACCACAGCGTGGCGTATCGGTTTTGCCTCGGCCAACCTGATCCTTGAGCGCCACCTGCAGGACCACGGCGATCACTTGCGCCAGCTCGGCCTGTCGGTGTGGGGCACGGCGACCATGCGTACCGGCGGCGACGATATCGCCCAGGCCATGGCCCTGCTTGGGGTACGCCCGGTATGGGCCAGCGGCAGCCAGCGGGTCGACGACTTCGAGATCCTGCCGTTGAGCCTGCTGGATCGGCCACGGGTCGATGTGACGTTGCGGGTGTCGGGGTTCTTCCGCGATGCCTTCGGCAACCTCATCAAGCTGTTCGATGCGGCGGTGCAGGCGGTGGCCGCGCTGGACGAACCTGATGACCTCAACCCGCTCGCCGCCAGGGTGCGCAGCGAACGTGCCGAGTTCGAGCGTCAGGGCATGAGCCAGGAGCAGGCGGCGCGGCAGGCCGGCTGGCGGATTTTCGGCGCCAAGCCCGGTGCCTATGGCGCCGGCGTGCAGAACGCAATCGACGGGCACTTGTGGCATGAGCGCAAGGACCTTGCCGAGGTCTACCTCAACCACGGCGGTTATGCCTACGGTGCCGCAGATGAAGGCACACCGGCGCGCGCCGACTTTGCCCGGCGCTTGAGCCAGGTGCAGGCGGTGATTCAGAACCAGGATAATCACGAGCACGACTTGCTCGATTCCAACGACTATTACCAGTTTCAAGGTGGCATGCTGGCGGCGGTGGAAAGCCTGGGCGGCAAGCCGGCGGCGAGTTACCACGGTGACCACAGTCAACCGGACCGCCCGCGTATCCGCACCTTGAAAGAAGAGCTCAACCGGGTAATCCGCGCCCGTGCGCTCAATCCGAAATGGATAGACGGGGTCAAGCGTCACGGCTACAAAGGTGCCTTCGAGCTGGCGGCCACCGTCGATAACCTGTTCGCCTTCGATGCCACCACGCACCTGATTGACGATCACCATTACCAGTCGCTGGCCGAGGCTTATGTGCTTGACGCGGCGACCCGCGACTTTATCCGTCAGCACAACCCCCAGGCCCTGCGCGAAATCACCGAGCGCCTGCTCGAAGCCCAGCAGCGCGGCCTGTGGGAGCAACCGGGGGACTACCGAGAGGCCCTCGAAGAGCAATTGCTGGACGGTGAAGAAGAGACTTGAGATGACTGAACCTGCACATTTTCCGCTGTCTGCGGTGGTCGGCGCCGAAGCGTTGAAGCTCGCGCTGTGCCTGACCGCCATCGATCCGAAAATCGGTGGGGTATTGATCGAAGGCCCACGCGGTATGGCCAAGAGTACGCTGGCTCGCGGCCTGGCCGATCTGCTCGGTGAAGGGCCGTTCGTGACCTTGCCATTGGGCGCCAGTGAAGAGCGCCTGATTGGCACGCTTGACCTGGACGCCGCGCTGGCCCAAGGCAAGGCGCAGTTTTCTCCAGGCGTACTGGCCAAGGCCGACGGTGGTGTGCTGTATGTCGACGAGGTCAACCTGCTGGCCGACCATCTGGTCGACCTGCTGCTGGACGTCGCGGCCAGCGGTACCAACCGGGTCGAGCGCGATGGCATTTCCCACCGCCACAGTGCGCGGTTCGTGTTGATCGGCACAATGAACCCGGAAGAGGGCGAACTGCGCCCGCAGTTGCTCGATCGCTTTGGTCTCAATGTCGCCCTCGACGGCCAACCGGCGCCCGAGGCCCGTGGGCAGATTATCCGTCGGCGGCTGGACTTCGACGCCGACCCTGAGGCTTTTTGCCTGCAGTGGGCCGAGGCGCAAGCGAAATTGCGCGCCCGTTGTCAGGCTGCCCGTGAGCAGTTGACGCAGATTGCCCTGGACGATCAGGCCCTGGCGCAAATCACCGAGCGCTGCTTTGCTGCCGGGGTCGATGGCTTGCGCGCCGACCTGGTGTGGCTGCGCGCCGCCCGCGCGCATGCCGCCTGGCGCGGTGCCGGGCAGATCGAGGCAGAGGATATAGAGGCAGTGGCCGAGTTTGCCTTGCGCCATCGGCGTCGCGAGGCGCCACAACCGCCTGCGCACAGCCCGGCACCGGAACCTCAAGGTGGCAATGGCTCGAATACCCGGCAAGGGCAGGGCGCCTGGGGCGAAATGCCGCCGCAAGCGACAGCAACCGGTGCCCGCCGCGAGGTGCCGAACTGGGCAAAAAAGCCCTGAGCATCCGTCGCCCCCGGACGGCGGATGCCAAGCCCCGCCCGGGTACGATCAAGCAAGGGCCACGCGGGCGTGTGCGCGAGGCTGCACAGGGCACGACCGTGGCCTGGCCGGCTACCCTGCTCAAAGGCCGTCCGCGTCAACGCCGTGATCTGTGCTGGCAGCAACGCACGGCCAGCGCTCATGAACTGTGGTTGGTGATTGTCGATGCCTCGGCCTCGACCCGGCGGTATCAGGCCTTGAGCCAGGCCAAAGGCCTGCTGGCCGGATTGTTCGATCAGGCTTACCGGCAACGCGCGCGCCTGACCCTGCTCACTGCCAGTGGTCATGCGCCACGCTGGCAGCGCCATGGCCTTAAAGCCTCGGCAGCTTTGCAGCCTTGGCTCGACAGCCTCGGTGCTGGTGGCGGGACGCCCTTGCTGGCCGCTTTGGAGCAGGCGCGGCACTGGCTACAGGCGCGCCAGCGTCAATATCCGCATGAGCAACAGCGCTGCCTGGTGCTGACCGACGGTCGGCTTAACGCCTGGGAGCCGTTGCAACCGTTGCCATGCCCGAGCCTGTTGGTGGATATCGAACGTTCGCCTGTGCGTTTGGGACGCGCGCGTTTATTGGCGCAGCAGCTACAGGCCGACTACCGGTCGATTGAAAGTTTCAAGGTGCTTGGATAAATAAGGCGCGTACAGAAACTGTACGGAAGTGTCGCTGCGACCTGATGTCGCAGTATAACTTTTGAAACAATTAACTTGCTTGCCGCGCATCAAGAAGATGCGCGGCCATCATAGTAAGCAGGTATCGGTGATACTTACTTAGGCATCGACCAGGGTTGCAGGTGGCAACCTTGTTTTTGCAACTCGGCGCGCATTTCTTCAATCAGGCTGGCCAGTTGGTCGGGGTCGGAATAGGTGCTGCATGGCACCTGCTTGCCACCAATGCGGGTGCTGGTCCGGTCGATCACTGCCAGACTCAGTTCACCTGTACCGTTAGGCGAATCCCAGGCAACACACTGGAAGGGTTCGAAGGCGTGGTCGGCAATCAGCAGTGCTTCGTTGACACGGAGCGGGGCGTTCATGGGTTCGGTCTCTCTGTGGGCCCAAACAAGATAATAAACAACCGCATTAGCGGTGAGTTACTTGTACTGATGCACGCAGTACTGGGTTGAGTCACACGTATTTTGAAGTTTTTTTGATTGAGTGCAAAAAAAGCGCTGACAAGTGCCGGGTGAGACGCTGAAAGTTCAAGGAAATTCCCTGGCGCGCCCAAGTCTTGACACTTTGCGGACAGACGGTAGTGGGCGTTTGACGCATCGTTGCTACTGTTACAGACGGGCCCGCCAACTTGCTGTTTCTACATAAATTTCCAACAATTGGCGCCAAGGAAAGGTCATGCTTGAACCTGCATCCAACCGCCGCCTGCTGATCGTCGATCCTTGCGATGATTGTCACCGTTTGTTGCCGGGCCTGCGTAATGTCGGCTGGGACGTTCACAGTTGTACCTTGTCTTCGGCCCCGGAACATCCGTGTGATGTCGGCCTGCTTCGCCTGCAGGCCATGCACCTGCAGCGTCCGGATGCGGTGAAAGACCTCATCAGCCGCAGCAATACCGAATGGATTGCGGTGCTCAGCCCCGAAGAGCTGCGCATGCAGAATGTCGGTGACTTCGTCTGCGAATGGTTCTTCGATTTCCATACCCTGCCGTTCGATGTTTCGCGGGTGCAGGTCACCATTGGCCGGGCCTTCGGCATGGCGCGCCTGCGTGGCAAGGGCAACGTTCATGCGGATGAGCTTGAGCACGAATTGCTGGGTGACAGCCGTCCGATTCGTGAGTTGCGCAAATTGCTCAGCAAACTGGCACCCACCGAGTCGCCGGTGCTGATTCGTGGCGAGAGTGGCACTGGCAAGGAGCTGGTGGCGCGAACCCTGCACCGCCAGTCGCAGCGCCATGACAAACCCTTTGTGCCGATCAACTGCGGGGCGATTCCCGAGCACCTGATACAGTCCGAGCTGTTCGGTCATGAAAAGGGCGCGTTTACCGGGGCGCACCAGCGCAAAATAGGCCGCATTGAGGCTGCCAACGGCGGCACCCTGTTTCTTGACGAGATTGGTGACCTGCCACTGGAGTTGCAGGCCAACCTGCTGCGTTTCCTCCAGGAAAAACACATTGAACGGGTCGGTGGTGGCCAGCCGATCAGCGTCGATGTGCGGGTACTGGCGGCAACCCACGTGGACCTGGAAAACGCCATCGCCCGCGGGCGCTTTCGTGAGGACCTGTATTACCGGCTCAATGTCCTGCAAGTGGTCACTGCGCCATTGCGTGACCGGCATGGCGACCTGTCGATGCTGGCCAACCATTTTGCCCATTTCTACAGCCTGGAAACCGGGCGACGCCCGCGCAGTTTCAGCGAGGACGCCCTGGTGGCGATGGGCAAACACGACTGGCCAGGCAATGTGCGCGAACTGGCCAACCGGGTCAGACGTGGCCTGGTGCTGGCCGAAGGCCGGCAGATCGAAGCTCAGGATCTGGGGTTGCTCAGCCAGCATGCTTTCACCTCGAGCATGGGTACCCTCGAAGATTACAAACATCGGGCCGAGCACCAGGCGTTATGCGATGTGCTCAATCGGCACAGCGATAACCTGAGCATTGCCGCCAAGGTACTCGGGATTTCCCGGCCTACCTTCTACCGCTTGCTGCATAAGCATCAGATTCGCTAGGTGGGAGCGAGCTTGCCTCGCGATGCGATGTGTCTGGCAGATCGCATCGCGAGGCAAGCTCGCTCCCACAACATCAGAAGTAGTAGGGAAATTTCAGGCTGAAGGAGAAGTCTGGCGAGTCTTCGGTCAGGCCAATGGCGAGGTTCGGGACGATTGTCAGGTTGTCGGTTGCGGCAAGGGTCATGCCGATGTTGAAGTTCGCCGAGTTGTAGTCGCTGTTGGTGATCGACTGCCACTCACCACCATCGGGCTTGATTTTGCTTTTGCTGGCAAACTGGTCGGTGAACGAAAACGACATACTCATCTTCTCGTTCAAGGCAAATGCAATACCGGCCCCGACCTGCCAGGAGTTGCCGAGTTTTACGTCACCTGGCACTTTGCTGTTGATCGTAGGGCTGATGTCGCTGAACGAATCCTCCATGTTGTAGGTATACGACAGGCTGCCGAAAAGCACTGCGGGGTCAAAGGTCTTGACCAGCGAGACACCCGGTGTGATCGCCCAGACACCATTGCCGGTAGGCAGATCTTCAGGTACCGACAAGTTGTTGTTGTTCGGGTCATTGACCAGTTTGATGCCATAGGGATCTTCACCGGTTGGTGCCTTGACGCGCAGGGTGAAGACCGCGTCGGGCAGGTTCTCCGACTCATCGAGGAATTTGTAGGCAACGCCGACGTTGATATCGCCGATGGCTGGGTCGCGGGTGACGGTCGCGTCAGAGGTGACCGGGCCGGCGCCACCGGCACCGCCAGAGGAATACGTGGATTCACGGTAGACCACCGGGACGTTGATATCGAACTGCCAGCGTTGGTCCAGGTTGTAGCGGGCGGTCAGATCCAGCGTCCAGTTATCGGCCTTGATTCGGTCGAGGTTGATGTTACCGAGGAAAATCGAGTCCAGTGCCAGGAAGCCGTTGAGCACCAGGGCGCGGGTATCGTAGTGGGTGTAGGTCAGGCCGGTTTCGACGCTGAACTTGCCGCCACCGAAGAAGCCACTGGCTTCGTCATACAGGTTGGAAACGCTTTGTGCCGGTTCCGAATCCTCTTTGAGCGATTGGCCGTAGGAGCTGCCGGTGGTTCCGGGCGCACCTGCGGCCACTGTCTGGCCACCCCTTACCGTTTCGGCGGGGGATTTGGTCAGGCGTTTGGGAGACGGTGCCGCAGGTGTTGCTTCGACCTGGCGAACGCGCTGCTCAAGTACCATCAGCGCGTTCTGTTGTGCTTCGTAACGTTGTTTCAACTCCATGAGTTCTTGTTTTAATGCTTCGACCTGAGGGTCCGGTGCTGCGTAGAGCATTGTCGCCGGGGTCAGACTACTCAAACAGACGATAGCTCTGAACGTTAACGATCGGTGCATGGGGTTAGCCGTCCCTTCTGACTACATTTGATGAGACTGAGCGTAGATCAGAATCCGAGAGTGCGAATTCCTTTGAGCTGGTCCAGGCTGCCGTTCAGCGACCCGGCGGTCGGGACGTTTTCACGTAGTACGACATTCAGGGAGGTGAGGTTTCTGACCTGGTTGCCGCCGCCGAGCAATGTTGTGTTCTGCATCAGCCCACCCTGGGCCAGGCGTTGCACAGTGCTGCCCTGGTTGTTGTTGGCGGTGATGTTCAGTTGTACACCGGTACCGGTTGAGGAGATGCTCAGCGAGCCCGCGCCATTGGCGCCGACCAACGTCGAGCCTGCGGCCAGTGCCTGGCCCTGCTGTTGCGTGGCGGGTGCCTGGTTAGCCTTGGTGACGTTGATATCAACGTTGTTGTAGGCAGTGTTATTGTCGCCGGCAGCCCGCACGACCTGAGTGACGCCTTCGGTGCTGTTGAGGCCGCTGCCGCCAGTGATGGTGCCGGTGCCGGTGTTTTGCGTACGCGCCGAGCCACTGCCTTTTTCGTCGATCATCGACACATAGAACTGTGGTTTGATGGTCGACTGCTGGATCTGCATCGAGGAGGTTGCCCCGATCACTTCACCGTTGGCATTTTGCCAGGTGCTGGTCATGACGACGCCGAAACTGATGATCCGCCCCGGCATGACATAGCGGCCTCGCAGGTTCGCCAGTTCCTGATCCTTAAGTTCGATGGGTTTGAAGGTCTGTGCCTGGGTCGGCAGGCTGGCGGCCAGGCACGCTACGACTAGCCACAGTGGAGTCTTCATTGCATGCTCCCGGAGCGTCGTGCTCCCTTATCATTAGAAGAGTCATTAGAAGAAGTCGCTTTGGATGAATCCGAAATCCATCAACTCTGCGTCTTGCACCGGGCTGAAGGTGTTGACGCGGTTCTTGGCGGTCAGCGGCATGGGCGGGTCGAGCAAGGCATTGGTTTTGTCGTAACCCTTGCCGATGACGGCGAAGATAATGCCGTTCCAGCCTTTGACGAAGTCGTCGAGCGAGTAGCGTTTATGACCGAGCACCGGATCACCGATATACACCCAGCCATTGTGGACTTTCTGCATGACCACAAAGTGTTTGTAGCCACGGACATCCATTAACACCACCACCGGAATGCGGATACTCTGCAAGGTGTCGGTTGCCACCCGGTAACCACGGGCACGCATGCCCAGGCTCTCCACGTAGCGCTTCATGTCGAGCATAGAGAAGCCTTGAACGCGGACGAGATCCTGATCGGCGTGTGCCAGCATGCCCTCGATGATCTGTTCTTCATTTACATCCAGCCAGTAGGCTTGACGCAATATGGTCGCCAGCGCCGCAGCGCCGCAACTGAAGTCAGTTTTCTGTTGCACCAGGTCGGCGAATTTGCGCTCACGTACACTCTGGATGGGCTTGTATATCACCGCACCACCCGGCAACACGGCAAGTGGCATCTGGGCCGCTTCGCTCTGGCTGGCCAGGCAAAGCAAAAACGCCAAGGCGATAATACGCATGATCGGACGCCTTCTGGTTCGGTTGAGAAAAGGCCCCCCGAAGGGGGCCTCCAGGCCACAACAATCAGAACGATTGGTTGGAAATGGCCAGCGAGTTGCTTTGTTGGTTGCCTACACCGGCAGCCACGTTGACGCCGAGGTTGCCGCTGCCGCCATTCACCGAACCACTCAGGGTTGCAGTGTTGGTCACAGGGTTTGCCCAGCCAGTTGGGGTCAGCACTTGGTAGGAGTAGGTGTTGCTCAACTCGAAGGAGCTGCTTTCAGCAAACTTCTTCTCTTTCTCGTACTCGGACTCTTGCGATTTGCTGCCCGATTTTGCGAACTCAGACTTGTACGATTTATCAAAGTTGGAGTTGTACTCCTTCTCGAACGAGGACTCCGACTTTTTCTCCCAGCTTTTTTCGACATCTACGTCAAGTTTTGCGTTGAGCTCGGCTTCGAACGACTTGGTGCGACTACCGTCGTGATAGCCATGTTCCCAGGAAACGGTCTTGCTGGCATCCGCATCCACGTGCAGGGTAGCGAGCAGATGAGCTTCGGAGGATCCACTTGCTTCATGTTTCTTGGAGCCGTTTGCGTCGAAGTGATTGCTGCCTTCAGCGCTCCAGCTGTTTTTGCCTTTGACTTCAAACTCCGACGAGGAGCTCTGGCTGCCGCTGGCGTTGAACTGCTTCTCGTAACGGGACTCGCCACTGGCCGTTTTGGTAAACGTCAGGGTATCCACACGGTAGGTCCGATCAGCGTCGTTGATCACCACCAGGCCAGGACCGGTCTGGGTGGCAGACGCGGTGGCTGTTGCGTTACCGAGCGGGGCATTGGTGTTGGCAATTGCCATGGTGTTTTTCTGCTGGTTAAGGTCGCCGCCAGCAATGTTGATGCCCATGTTGCCGCTGCCTTCACTGCCCGATCCGCTCATCACCGCAGAGTTTGTAGCGCCGTTGTTGTAGACCTTGTTGTTGTCGCTGTATTGCGTGACTCTGGCGGTGGCTTCGGAGGTACCGAAGACGAAGCTGTTATCGATGGCGCTGGAGTCGGAGCCAGCGTTGGCGATAGCGGCTGCGTTGTCTTGCTGGTTGCCGGCGCCTGCAGCGACGTTGACGCCGACGTTGCCGCTGGTACCAGAGGCGGAGTCGCTCATCTCGGCTTCGTTGATGGTGCCGTTGTTGACGATTTTGTTATCGGTACTGCTCTGCCTGTCGTACGCATTGGCAGTGGCGTCGACATAGAACGCTTTTGGAGGAGGGTTGTGGTGGCCATGATGATGGCCGTGGCCACGCCGATCGTTCTGTTCAGCTTGTACAGCAACAGCCATGACCGCAGCAATTGCGAAAACCAGAGGCTTGAGTGCCATCGAGGGTTTCATGGTGATTCTCCGTACTTTATTTTAGGTTAAGTGTTGTTCTTACCTGTTTGGGTCAATCCACGACCCGTACGCTCAGGGTGTTGGCCATTCGGTTTCCCACCCCGGCGCTCTGATTCAACTGAATCACCCCACGGCTACCGGTGAATGCCTGGTCACTGGTAGTGACCTGGCGATGGCCGGGTGCAGAGTCAGCTGGATCGGAGCCATTGATCAGCGCCACGTTCTGTTGCATGAGGACGCTGTCGTCGATACTTTGCGGCTGAGTACTGAGGCTGATACGCAGTGCGTTGGCTTGCTGGTTGCTGGCGCCGGTGCTCTGGTTGACGCCCAGCGCGCCGCTACCGTTGCTGAAGGCGTCGCCCTGGATGCTGGAATGGGCATCGATGGCGGAGTCGACACGGGTGCGCAAGCGTTGGCGAACCTCGGTGGTCGCGCTGGCGCTATGGCCAACAGCGAACGCCCGTACGTTGGCTTGCTGCTGTAGATCGCCGGCAGCCTGGTTGACGGTGAGGTTGCCCTGGTACTGCTTGCCGGAACTGTCGATGTTGGCGTTATTGATCACAGGGGGTTGGGCGAAGGCCGGTGCACTGCAAAAGGTGGCCAGAATCAGCAGCGTGTGCCTCATCTCACTTGCCTCCAGTCAGGATTTGCAGGGGCGCCAAGCCCTTCTGGACACTTGAGTTGACCATGTTGGAGATGCCGTTGCCGCCGCCTGTGGAACGTCCGCCGGCGAGATTGGGCAGTTGGGTCTGGTTGCTGATATGACCGCCCAGGTTGTTGGTCTGTTGCGTGACCAGTGAGCTAATGCCTGCGCCGCTGCTGATACCGGCGAAATCGCCATCGCTCAACTCGTTTGTCTGCTTGAGGATATGTGCGGATGGGTTGGTATTGACGGTGACCGGGCTTGGATCGGGAACCAGCGGTGCGCGGATTGCCATGCGCGGCTGCACATCTCGGGTAATGACGACGATCCCGTTCTCGGCCTGGACAGGCAAGCTGAAGCCTGATCCCAACGCGCATCCGACCAGCAGGACGCGATACATGCCTTTATTGAATTTCTCCACGGCGGCAATTCCTTCTTTTGTGTGCTGGCCCGTTTCAGCGTTGCGAGGAAGACAGCAGAAGGTGTGCCGGTTTTTGTTATTGATTAGGAATCAATAGGTTGAAGGCGTTATCGGCGCGTGTCGGGATTTTGTTGTATCAATCATGAGACACAAGCTTGCCAAATACCTGCTTGGCAGGCCGTCGGCTGCGCCGGAAGGGTTTTTCAGGGGTTGTATCAGCGGATTAACACCACCAACGATTTTGGGGAATGTCGCGCAAATACGGGGCATTTGACCCAGTGAGGTGTATCAGTGGTCTAACACTCGGTGGCGCATACCGGGGATTTGCCATTGAGTAACTGCTGCACGGCTTTGAGGGCTGCCGTGCTGCGCTGGGGCCAGTCGCCGCCAATGACCTGCACAGGCTGGTGATTGCGCTGCAGCCAGTCGAGGCTGTCAGCAAAAAAGGCCTGACGTTGTTCCAGTGCGGGTTGGCAGCGCTGACCATCACCGACCCAGCCGACACCCGCAGGGTCGAGCAGCAAGTGTAGGTCATAGCGGCGCGTCAGCAGGGCCTGTTCGATCCAGGCCGGGCAATCACCGAACAGTACCCGGCTCCAGAGCAGGTTACTCAACAGGTGCGTGTCGAGAATCAACAGTTCGGGCTGGTGGGCACGGGCGGCGTCTTCCCAGGCCAGCTGGCCGCGAGCGATTGCCGGAATATCGGCATAACAGGTGTCGCGGCGGTGTTCGTCGATAAAGTGACGTACATACTCATCGACCAGTTCCCCACCGAAGTGGGCCTGGATTTCATGGCTCAACCAGCTCTTGCCGCTGGACTCGGGACCACTCAGGACCAGGACTTTCATGCGTTGACCAACGCCGGATCGCGGCGCCAGGCACGCCAACCCTGCACGGCGATCAAGGTGAACAGGGCATAGAGGGCTGCAGTCAGGAAGAGCGCTTTGTAGAGGAACAGGCCGACGAAGATCACGTCCAGCACGATCCATAGCGGCCAGCACTGCACGCGCTTCTGTGCCATCCACAGCTGCGCAACCAGGCTGAAGCCGGTCAGCGCCGCATCCAGCCAGGGTTGCGCGGCATCGGTCCAGCTGGCCATGGCTGCGCCCAGCGCCAGACTGCCCAGCAGACCCAGGCCGAGTCCGAACAGCACCGCCTGGATACCCAGGTGGGTTACCTGACGGGCTTCGCGCTGGCTGTCCGGGCGCGTCCATTGCCACCAGCCATAGAGCTGCAGCACGGCATAGACCAGTTGCAGAAGCATGTCCGAATACAGGCGTACTTCAAAGAAGATCCAGCTATAGAGCAGCACCATCACCAGGCCGATAGGCCAGCACCAGGGGTTCTGTTTGGTCGTGAGCCACACGGCGATAACGCCGAGCACGGCGGCGAACAGTTCGAGGCCGGACATCGGCATTCCTTGGCAGGTTCGGGAGGAGGGCGGGGATTGTACCTTGTGGCACGGCAGATACCACAGCTCTGGCAGTGGGAGGGGACTTGCTGTGGGAGCGGGCTTGCCCCGCGATTACGATCTGTCAGGTACATCGCATCGCGGGGCAAGCCCGCTCCCACAGCAGAGGCTGCTTTCAAAGCATCAGGGCTCGCACTACACCCGGAACTGCCCCAGCAACCGGTCCAACTGCTCACGCAACTGGTTCAGCGCCACCCCGGCGCTGCTCGACTGCTGCGCCGCTGCTGCGGTCTGGCGCGACAAGTCAGCAGTTTCAGTGACGTTGCGGTTGATCTCTTCGACCACATGCGACTGTTGCAGTGTGGCACTGGCTATCGAGGCGTTGAGGGCAGTGAGGTTGTGCAAGGCCTGACTGATGGCGTCCAGACTGACGCCTGCCTCGTTGGCCTGTTCGATGGTCTGGCGCGAAGCCGTGCTGCTGGCATCGATAGCCTTGACCGCCGCCTCCGACTGCCCCTGCAAATGCTCGATCATGCTCTGGATTTCGGCTGTCGATTGCTGGGTGCGCTGGGCCAGCAGGCGCACTTCATCGGCCACCACGGCAAAGCCACGGCCTTGCTCGCCGGCCCGGGCCGCCTCGATGGCAGCGTTCAGGGCCAGCAGGTTGGTCTGTTCGGCAATCGAACGAATCACTTCCAGGACGCTGCCGATCCGTGTGCTCTGGCTGGCCAGGGTCTGGATCACCCTGACCGCTTCATCGATGGTGCCTGACAGCTGATCGATCTGCTGCAGGCTGCCATGGATACTTTGCTGACCCTGTTCGGCACGGTGCTGGGCGTCGCGCATTTCGTTGGAGGCCTGCTCGGCATTCCTGGCGACATCCTGCACGGCGTAGGTCACCTCATTGATTGCAGTGGCTACTTGCTCCATCTGTGCAGACTGCTGTTCGCTGTGTTGTTGAGCCTGGTTGGCGTTGCTGCCGACATCTACAGCCGATTGCCCCAAGGCATGTGCTGCGCCCTGCAGTTGGCCGATCACCCCCTGCAACTTGCCGGTAAAGCGGTTGAAGTGTTCGCCCAGCTGGGTCACTTCATCGCGGCCATGGGTGTCCAGCCGGCGGGTCAGGTCGCTCTCGCCGCTGGCGATCATGGCCATGGCGTCCACCGCTTCCTGCAAGGGACGAGCGATGCTGCGGGCAATCAGCAGCACCAGCAGGGTCATGACCAGGGCAATGCCAAGCCCCAGCAGCGAGGCGTCGCGCAACTGGCGCATGAATTCGCTTTGCATGTCATCGATATAGATCCCCGAGCCAATCACCCAGCCCCAAGGCTTGAACAACTGGATGTAGGAAGTTTTCTCGACCGGCTCGCTGGCACCGGGCTTGGGCCAGCGATAGTCGATGCTGCCAGCCCCGCGGGCGTTGGCCAGCGCGGCCATTTCGTTGAAAACGGCAAAGCCGTCCGGGTCACGGATCGCGGAGAGGTCCTGGCCATCGAGTTTGGGGTTGGTCGGATGCATGATCATCCTCGGCCCCAGGTCGTTGATCCAGAAGTAGTCGTTCTGGTCGTAGCGCAAGCTGCGCACGGCGCTCAAGGCTTGCTGCTGGGCGGCTTCGCGGGTCAGGGTGCCGGCCGCCTCGAGGCCTTGATAGTAGGCCAGTACGCCGGCGGCGGTTTCTACCACATGTTGGGTCTTTTCGGCCTTGGCCTGATACAGGTCGCCGTGGATCTGCCTGAGCATCAGCAAGCCCAAGGTCAGCAACATCACCACGGCCAGTACCAGAATCAGCCACAAGCGGCGGCTGATCGACATATTTCGTAGAGTCTTCATGCAACGGTCACCCCGGATTCTTTTTATTGTCTAGCGCATCCCAGCATGCTTTTTGCCAACCACCTACTCGACCAAGGACTAAGTGCCTTGTCCAGCAAGGTGTGTAGTGCCAACCAGCAGCGTTTATACAAGAGGTCTGATAGGATTTCGGCCCGGTCGGGACATTCCTGAAGGGTGACTGAACTTTTCTGTCGACTGTGCCACCAACTGTCGCGGTAAAACCACCGGGCATTCGAATCGGCTCTGGCTTTTGCAAATTACAACGGGGGCATGCCATCGGCATCGCTTCGTGGGGGAATAATGGATCTTTGGACTGGCCTGCAGGCCGTCATTTTGGGTGTTATTGAAGGCTTGACCGAGTTCTTGCCGATTTCCAGTACCGGTCACCAGATCATTGTCGCGGACCTGATCAATTTCGGTGGTGAGCGGGCGATGGCCTTCAACATCATCATTCAGCTGGGCGCGATCCTTGCCGTGGTCTGGGAGTTTCGCCGCAAGATCTTCGATGTGGTGCTGGGCTTGCCCAAAGAGCAGCAGGCGCAACGTTTCACCGCCAACCTGCTGATCGCCTTTATGCCCGCAGTGGTCCTGGGGGTGCTGTTTGCCGACCTGATTCACCATTACCTGTTCAACCCCATCACCGTAGCTGCCGCCCTGGTAGTGGGTGGGGTGATCATGCTTTGGGCCGAGCGTCGACAGCATGTGATCAAGGTCGACCAGGTCGATGACATGCGCTGGTCCGACGCGCTGAAGATCGGTTTTGTCCAGTGCCTGGCGATGATCCCGGGGACTTCGCGTTCCGGCTCGACGATCATTGGCGGCCTGCTGTTCGGTTTGTCACGCAAGGCGGCGACCGAATTCTCGTTCTTCCTGGCCATGCCGACCATGGTCGGTGCAGCGGTGTACTCGGGCTACAAGTACCGCGATCTGTTCCAGCCTGGCGACTTTCCGGTATTTGCCATTGGCTTCGTGGTCTCGTTCATCTTTGCCATGATCGCTGTACGCGGGCTGCTGCGTTTCATTGCCAACCATAGCTATGCCATGTTCGCCTGGTACCGGATCGTCTTCGGCTTGATCATCCTGGCGACCTGGCAGTTCGGCTGGGTCGACTGGGCCACGGCGCAAGGTTGAGTCCGATGAGCCGCTCACAACCCTCCGCCCGGCGTGCGAATAGCGCAAGTTCCGCCGTTCAGCACCCGCGTAGCAAACTGTTGGTCTTCGTCGGTCTGTGCCTGTTGCCACTGGGTGGGGCGTTGCAGATGCTGATCAGTGGGCAGTCCTGGCTGCCAGCAGTGGCTTATCCGCTGGCCAGCCTGGTGAGTTTTGCGCTGTATTGGCGTGACAAGCAGCAGGCACGCACTCAGGGCTGGCGCACCCCGGAAAAGGTGCTGCATGCCAGCGAGTTGTGCGGCGGCTGGCCCGGGGCGCTGCTGGCTCAGCAGGCTTTTCGGCATAAAACCCGCAAACTGTCGTTTCAGCTGAGTTTCTGGGCTATTGTCGCCCTGCATCAGTTGTTCTGGATTGACCACCTGTTACTCGGTGGCCGCTGGCTGGGCAGCGCCCTGGCGCCGCTGCTCAAATAAGCAGGCCCGGCTGCAGGCGCTTTGGCAGGCGCCTGACCACCAGTTGGTGGGAGCGCTGCAGCAGGTCGCAGAGTTCCTCGTGGCCCATAGGGTAAGGGGGCGTCATACTGATCCAGTGAGCCCGCGCCAGGTACGGCGCCGGGCGCACGCCGGGGCGGTCGGCGTAACCAAGGAACAGGTCACTGTCGACTTTGAATGACAAGCCGGCGCCGGCCAGATCCAGTACCGCAAACATCTTGTTGCCGGCGATCGAGAACACCCGCACACCGCCCCATTTGTAGTCTTCCCGTGCACCGGGCAGGCTCAGGCAAAAGTCCGCCACCTGCGCTTCACTCATCTTGCCCTTAGACATAACGTTCCCCACAGTCGGCAAACGCCGTCACCAGATGGTCGATCCATACCCGCACAGCAGGCAGCAGGCCGCGCCGATGAGGATAGACCGCTTGCAGATAGCCCCCGGGCAGTGACCAGTCTGGCAGCAGCCGCACCAGCTCGCCACGGGCCAGTTCCTCCTCACAGTGCATGATCGGCAGGGCGGTAAAGCCCAGGCCAGCCACTGCTGCCGCCTTGCGCACGAGAAAGTCGTCAATCGCCAGGCGTGCTTCCATGGCCAGCTCGTGCTTGTGGCCACGGCTGTCGAGCAGGCGCAGGTGAACCAGGCGGTCGGCGTCCACAGCACCGAGCATCGGCAGGCCGCTGAGGTCTTCGGGCGTGACCGGGGCATGGCGAGCGGCAAACGCCGGCGCTGCCACCAGGTACATTTGTGCCTGGCGCAGGCGGCGGGTGACCAGGGCCGGGTCTTCATCGCCCAGATCGCGCACACGCAGGGCCACGTCGATGCCTTCGGTGATCAGGTCAACGCGGCGGTTGAGCAGGACCATGTCCAGCTGCACCTGCGGATACAGTTCGAGAAATTGGCTGATCACCTGCGGTAAAAGCGAGTGCGCCAAACCCACCGGGCACGACACCCGCAGACGGCCTCGGGGCTCGCTGGTCATGCTGGCTACCGCCTCGTCGGCCATCTCCGCTTCCAGCAGCATGGCCTGACAGTGACGCAGGTAGCGCTCGCCCACCGCCGTCAACTTTAGCTGGCGAGTGGTGCGCTGCAACAGGCGTGTGCCCAGGCGTTCTTCCAGCTCGGCGATACGCCGCGACAGCCGTGATTTGGGGATCCCGAGCAAGCGTCCGGCGGCGGCAAAACCACCGGCTTCGACCACCCTGGCGAAGTAGAAGAGATCATTGAGGTCTTGCATGGCCGTCACCTTTAACTCGAAGCCATTTCAATGGCACAAGAAGGCGGAGGATATCCTAGCCTCAGTGGCTCTTGCAGTACGAGCGATGGGTTAGTGATTTTCAGTGGTACTTCTGAAACACCACACTAACGCTGATAGGGGGCACTGGATTGATTGGGGGCTTGGGCAGCAGAGGAGTAGGCAGGGGCCATGAACTGTTATTTTTGACAGTATACGGGGCGAGGGTTTGACGCGAATATCTTGCTTTATCCGTGCCTGATATTTTGAGACCTGATCATGCTCACCTACCTGTATCAGCACACCCCTTCGCTAACGGTCATTGATCCACGCGGCTTGCCTGCGCGCACCATTGCTTACCATCGACGGGATGTTGAGGAGGACATCGCTGCGCATGTCCATCGCCAGGTGTTCAATGCCATGGGTCACCTGAGCCAACAATGGGATCCGCGTTTGCTTGAGCTGAGTGAGATTGCGGTCGGGGTTCAACCCAATCAAACCACACTGCATAGCCTCAGTGGGCAAGTGCTGCAATCAGAGAGTGTTGATGCCGGCTGGCGGGTTACCTGTTATGACGCTGCAGGGTTGTTGTGTGATAGTTGGGACGGCCGCGAAATCCATAGGCGCTATCACTACGATGAGCGCATGCGTCCTGTGAGCGTGTTTGAGCATGCCCTTGAGCAATGTGTGGAGCGTTTCACCTATGCGGGGTCTGACGAGGAAGACGCCCGTAATAACCGCAGCGGCCGACTGATTCGCCATGACGATCAGGCGGGCAGCTTATGGTATGAGCATTATGGCTTATTGACCCAGCCGCTGACTGAAACACGTCGCTTCTGCAAATCGCTGACGCCTCCCAACTGGCCAGCGTCCGAAGCGGATCTGCAAGACAAGACGTATACCACGCACTGGCGTCACGATGCTTTAGGCGCTGTAGTCGAGCGAACTGATGCGCTCGGTCATGTGCAGCGTTTTGAAGTCAATATTGCGGGCCAGCCCTTTGCTTGCCGTCTGGACGGTGTAGCGTTACTCAAAAGCACGACCTACAACGCTTTTGGCCAGGTTGAGATCGAGCGGGCAGGCAATGATGTGCTCAGCACGGCTTGTTACTCGCCGGTGGACGGTCGGCTGTGTCGCCTCAACGCTGAAAAGGCGGGTGGCAAAATGCTGCAGGACTTGAACTACCAATACGATCCAGTAGGCAATATCGAGCGTATTGAAGACCTCGCTCAGCCGGTTCAATGGTTTGCCCAGCAGCGTATTCAGGCACTGAGTACTTACACCTATGACTCGCTGTACCAACTGACCAACGCTACTGGCCGTGAAAGTGCCAGCCAGATTATCGGCCCCGGCCTGCCGTGGCTGGAGATCTTTGGTGCGGTGGATGACAGTCGTTGGCGTAATTACAGCCAAACCTACACCTACGACAGCGGCGGCAACTTGACTCGACTCAAGCACGAGGCCGGGGCTGGCAACGTCTACGCCCGTGAGATGGTGGTCGACGAGTGCAGTAATCGCAGCATTTTCAAGGATGATTCACCCATTGAATTTGACAAGGCATTTGATGCCAACGGCAACGGGCAGGCCTTGACGCCGGGACAGCTCATGAAGTGGGATAGCCGCAACCAATTGTGCCAGGTCACCCAAGTACAGCGTGATGAACCAGATGGCCAAGACGACGATGTTGAAACCTACGTCTATGACGGCAGCGGTCAGCGTGTGCGCAAAGTGCGTCGCGCCAAAACCCGTGGCGGCGAGCAGGTCAGTGAAGTGCTCTACCTGCCCGGGTTGGAGATTCGTACACGCACATCGGGTGAGACGATGCATACAGTCGTTGCCCAGGCAGGCCGCAATGATGTGCGACTTTTGCACTGGGAGGATGGGCTACGTAAAGGGATTGATAACGATCAATTGCGTTACAGCCTCAGTGATCACCTGGGCAGCAGCGCGCTAGAGCTGGATCAAAATGCCGAATTGGTCTGCCAGGAAAGTTACTACCCTTATGGCGGCACGGCCTGGTGGGCGGCGAAAAGTGCAAGCGAGGCGAAATACAAAACGGTGCGTTACTCTGGAAAAGAGCGAGATGCAACGGGGCTGTATTACTACGGCTTCCGTTATTACGCGCCATGGTTGCAACGCTGGATTAATCCAGACCCGGCGGGGGATATTGATGGGCTTAACCTGTATCGGATGGTCAGGAATAATCCGGTGAGTTTGCAGGATGAAAATGGATTTAGCCCTGATGTCGATATTCTTGAGAAATTTGAAAGTCCCGGTGCTTTTTATGAAAGAACCGGTCGGGAATTTTTGTATCGCGCGATTCGTACTATGGAAAGCGAGAAACTACACCCGGAGACTGGGGATAAGGGAAAATTACCTCCTGATGGAGACGCTTTTCCAGAGCTTAAAGATAAACACCTTGAACGTGCTGCAAAATATAGATCAATGAAAACCTGGGAGGGAGGTGACATAGTATCTACAGGTCCTGAGCTAAAGCGGCTGCCTCTTCAGCATGTATCTGGGGATAATCAGCAGTCACAATATATATCAACAGGCACCCGAGGAGCCGCTGCATATAACACAGTGTATAATTGGAATTCAAAGGGTGTGGGCAAGGAACGACGTAAAAGACCAGAAAAAGACTGGGATCCAATTATAAAAATTGATGTCAAGAAGTTGGATTCAGGAACTAAAATTTATGATATGCAGCAGGAGGGCTTAAAAGACCGTGATAGGTCAGATATCGGCCAGCTTGCTGAGGCGGATGCGGAAGTTCTTATATCAAATAAAATAAATGCCTCAGCCATTGTTAGCGTATTTACGAACAGCGCAGATTATAATAAATTTTTAGAAGAGTATTTTCCGCCCGCCAAGTCGGATGGCGCTGCAGCTTCTCCGCTAGTGAATAAAATTAAGCGATCTGAAAGGGGGGGGTCAAGGCGAACTGTCAGTGAGAGCGTTGCTGATGCACCTGTCGAAGTATTTAAGAAAAGAGCGCCTATCAAACCTCAAAGTTTCCGAAAGCGTCGGTTGAGTTCTTGAATAGCGGGTCGCTTCGGGGGAGGGCAGTTGCCACAGCCCGCGATGGGGCGCGACAGCGGCCCTGCTGCTAAATGGTAGTCAGCACTGTCCTGTCAGTAGGACAAACTAACGCATTTTTGCTGACTTATCAGCTATTCGCTGCCCCGGTAGGATTCTCCCCATCGTGATCGCCCAGATGCGGTCTTCAATCAGGAGAGTCCCATGAAACTGTTGCATATCGATTCGAGCATCCTGGGCGACAATTCCGCCTCCCGTCAGCTGAGCCGCAGCGTAGTCGACGCCTGGAAAGCCGCCGATCCATCGCTGGAAGTGGTTTACCGTGATCTGGCTGCCGACGCCATCAGCCATTTCTCTGCCGCCACCCTGGTTGCCGCCGGTACCCCGGAAGCACTGCGTGATGCTGCACAGCAGCACGAAGCCCAGCTGAGCAGCGAAACCCTGCAGGAGTTTCTGGCTGCCGACGCGGTGGTGATCGCTGCGCCAATGTACAACTTCACCGTCCCGACTCAGCTCAAGGCTTGGATCGACCGCGTTGCGGTAGCCGGTCAGACCTTCCGCTACACCGAAGCCGGCCCTGAAGGCCTGTGTGGCGACAAGAAGGTGATCCTGGTGTCCACTGCCGGTGGTTTGCACGCAGGTCAACCGACCGGTGCCGGTCACGAGGACTTCCTCAAGGTGTTCCTCGGCTTCATCGGTATCACCGACCTGGAAATCGTGCGTGCCCACGGCCTGGCCTACGGCGAAGAGCATCGCGCCAATGCCCTGAGCGCTGCCCAGGCACAGATCAGCAACGAGCTGTTCGCTGCCGCCTGATCAGTACCGGCGCGTGACCCGAACCGACAGCAGGCTAAGTCTGCTGTCGGTTTTTTCATTGAGCTTTCATCCGCGCCGTCATGCCTCGCTCTATGCTTGACCGGTACCTGGCAGCTGACCCGCCGGGCAGGGTGAAAGCAGATGGGCAAATTCGCGCTGTTGTGGATGCTGTGCTGGCTTGGCATTGCAGGCATGGCGCAGGCTGAGCCGGCGCAACACTGGAGCGTCGGCTTGCACCGGCTGGTGTTCGCCGACCCGCTGGATGGGCGAGCGATGCACGCACTGGCGTTCTATCCTTCCAGCGGCCCCGCGCGCATCAGCCGCATTGACGGTTATCGGGTTGATGGCAATGAAGGTGCGCCGATTGCCATTGGCCGCTACCCACTGTTGATGCTGTCTCACGGCAATACCGGTACGCCGCTGGCCTTGCATGACCTGGCCAGTGCATTGGCGCGTCGCGGTTTTGTGGTGGTGGCGGTCACCCATCCGGGCGACAACGCCCACGATCACCGTCGCCTGGGCACCTTGAGCAACCTTTATGGGCGGCCACTGCAAATCAGTGCCGCGATTACCGCAAGCCTTGCCGACCCTTTGCTGGCTCCCTATGTCAGTGGTGACCAGGTGGGCATGATCGGTTACTCGGCGGGGGGTGAAACCGCCTTGATACTGTCCGGCGCTCAACCCGACCTTGAGCGCCTGCGCCGATATTGCCTGGAGCGTCCGCTGGACGCCGATGCCTGCAAGACCAATGGTGTGCTGATCGCCGATCGTGCCGATCTGAGCGCCGAGGCGGACCCGCGTGTTCATGCATTGCTGCTGATGGCACCGTTGAGCTTGATGTTCGGCCGTCATGCCCTGGCCCAGGTGAAGGTCCCTGCATTGATCTACAGTGGCGACAAAGACCAGCTCCTGGCTATCGACAAGAATGCCCAGGCACTGGCGCGCAAACTACCGGTGACACCCAACTACCGGCTGCTGGCCGGGGCCGGGCATTTCGTCTTCATGGCACCGTGCGACGAGGAACAGCGTGAGCACATGGCAGCGCTGTGCAATGACCCCGACGGCGTCGACCGTGAAGGTATTCACTTGTCATTGCAGGCTGAAGCCGCGCACTTCTTCAGCCGCACCCTGGGTCGTGCCGGCCGCCTCAATACTGCCGATCAGTAACTGCGAGCACGACGTGACAGTACCAGCGTCAGGCCTACCCCGGCCAGCGACAGCAGCGCGGCGATGCAGAAAATCCAGGCATAGCCCAGGTGCAGGGCCACCGCGCCCATCAGCGGTCCGGCGATGGCCAGGGCCAGGTCGAAGAACACCGCATAGGCACCCAGGCCAGCACCGCGGCTGGCCACCGGCACTTGCTTGATGGCTTCCACACCCAGCGCCGGATACACCAGCGACAGGCCGAAGCCGGTCAGTCCGGCGCCGACCAGCGCCAACGACGGGCTGGGTGCCAGCCACAGCAAGGTCAGGCCCAGGGCTTCGGTGCTCATGCAGACAATTGCTACCTGATAGCCGCCGAAGCGGTTGACCGCATTGACGAACAGCAGCCGCGAGAGAATGAAGCACAGACCAAAGGCGCTCAGGCACCAAGCCGCGCCGTACCAGCCTTGTTCCAGGTAGAACAGGGTGACAAAGGTGGTCAGCGTGCCGTAGCCGATCGAAGCCAGGGTCAGGCCCATGCCGCAAGGCGCGACCCGGCCGAATGCCGCCCAGAATGGCAGACGCTCGCCACGCACCACCGGCATTGAAGGCTTGTTGCGAATTACCAGCAGGGCCAGCGAGGCCAGTACCGTCAGCATCAGGCCGAGGGTGGCAAAGTTGACTTGGTCCACCAGCATCACACCCAGTGGCGCACCGATGGCAATCGCGCCGTAGGACGCAATGCCGTTCCAGGAGATCACCCGGGCCGTATGTTCAGCACCCACCGCGCCGATGCCCCAGCTCAAGGTGGCGACACCGATCAGGCCTTGGGCAATCCCCAGAAACAGACGTCCGCCGAGCAAGGCCAGCAGGCTCAACAGCGGCACAGTGACTGCCAGCGCCGAGACGAAGGTCAGCACGCCGCTGACCGCAATGCCGAGCAAGCCGTAGATGATTGCCTGGCGGGTGCCTTTACTGTCAGCCACACGTCCGGCGAACGGACGACTGAGCAACGTCGTCAGATACTGCAGGCCAATGGTCAGGCCGGCGATGACGGCGCTAAAGCCCAGTTGGTCATGCACATAACCCGGCAACACCGCAATCGGCAGGCCGATGCAGAGGAAGGCAATAAAGGTGTAGAAGACGATCGCAAGGATCTGCAGGGTGATCGAGAGGGTACTGGCAGGAGCCGGTGCTGACGCGGACATTTGCTCGTTCGCTGGCGGGCGGTGGAAGAGGGCCCATGATCGCTGGCGGCGAGGATAAAAGAAAGCAGGCTAACGGATTTTCCAAGCATCGCGGGGCAAGCCCGCTCCCACAGGAGTAGTCACCATCCCTGTGGGAGCGGGCTTGCCCCGCGATAGCTTTAAACTACTACACCCTGACTACGCAGGTAGTCATCGTAGGTGCCGCTGAAGTCCACCACACCGCTCGGGCTCAGCTCGATGATGCGCGTGGCCAGCGACGATACGAACTCACGGTCGTGGCTGACGAAGACCAGCGTACCCGGGTAGTTCTCCAGCGCCAGGTTCAGCGCCTCGATCGATTCCATGTCCAGGTGGTTGGTCGGTTCGTCCATGATCAGCACGTTAGGCTTTTGCAGGATCAGTTTGCCGAACAGCATACGGCCTTGCTCACCACCGGAAATCACCTTGACCGACTTGAGGATCTCGTCGTTGGAGAACAGCATGCGCCCCAGGGTGCCACGGATCATCTGCTCGCCCTGGGTCCACTGACCCATCCAGTCGAACAGGCTGACGTCTTCTTCGAAGTCGTGAGCGTGGTCCTGAGCGTAGTAGCCAAGCTCAGCGCTTTCGGTCCATTTGACCGCACCGGCGTCCGGGCTCAGCTCACCGACTAGGGTGCGCAGCAGGGTGGTTTTACCGATACCGTTAGGACCGATGATCGCCACGCGCTCGCCGGCTTCGACGGTGAAGCTGAAGTTCTGGAACAGGGTCTTGCCTTCGAAACCTTTGGACAGCTTTTCGATGGTCACGGCCTGACGGTGCAGCTTTTTGGTCTGCTCGAAACGGATGAACGGGCTGACCCGGCTCGACGGCTTGACTTCGGCCAGCTGGATCTTGTCGATCTGCTTGGCACGCGAAGTGGCCTGCTTGGCTTTCGAGGCGTTGGCCGAGAAGCGGCTGACGAAGGTCTGCAGTTCGGCGATCTGGGCTTTCTTCTTGGCGTTGTCCGACAGCAGTTGCTCGCGCGATTGGGTCGCAGCGGTCATGTATTCGTCGTAGTTGCCCGGGAACAGACGCAGCTCGCCGTAGTCCAGGTCAGCCATGTGGGTGCACACGCTGTTGAGGAAGTGACGGTCGTGGGAAATGATGATCATGGTGCTGTTACGCGCCGTGAGAATGCTTTCCAGCCAGCGGATGGTGTTGATGTCCAGGTGGTTGGTCGGTTCGTCGAGCAGCAGCACTTCAGGATCGGAGAACAGCGCCTGGGCCAGCAACACACGCAGCTTCCAGCCCGGTGCCACTTCGGTCATCGGGCCAAAATGCTGTTCCAGCGGGATACCCAGGCCCAGCAGCAGCTCACCGGCGCGGGATTCGGCGGTGTAGCCGTCCATTTCGGCGAACTCGGTTTCCAGTTCGGCAACGGCCATGCCGTCTTCTTCGGTCATTTCCGGCAGCGAGTAGATACGGTCGCGCTCGGCCTTGACCCGCCACAGCTCCTCGTGGCCCATGATCACCGTGTCGATCACGGTGAATTCTTCGTAAGCGAACTGGTCCTGGCGCAGTTTACCCAGGCGCACGTTCGGCTCGAGCATGACCTGGCCGGCGGAAGGCTCCAGGTCGTTGCCGAGGATTTTCATGAAGGTCGACTTGCCGCAGCCGTTGGCGCCGATCAGGCCGTAGCGGTTGCCGTTGTTGAACTTGACCGAGACGTTCTCGAACAACGGCTTGGCGCCGAACTGCATGGTGATGTTAGCGGTAGAAATCAAGTGCTTATCCTGCGGGGGTTCCAGAGGTGTGTTTTAGGTGCCGTCGTCTGTTTTTGGCCAACTTTGGGCCGTTCAGACTCTAGTCGGCAGCTTCTCCAGCTCCCTCCAATCCGAGGAGGAGCTGATCCATTGTGCGTAAGTAGAGAGCAACATCTCGACGCTATGGCCGAGCTGGTTCGCGATGAACGCGGGGTTCATCCCAGCCATGAGGCACAGGGTTGCGTAGGTGTGGCGCGTGTCGTACTGACGACGTTCACGGATGCTCAGCGCCGTGAGCGCGAGCTTGAAGGGCGCGATTGTACCACTTGGCGCTCTGATCCACATCCCGCCTTTTCCAGGTTGAAACATAAAAGGGCTGGTCGGGGGGCGAGCATTACTTGAAAGACTGCCGGTCTGGCCCAGGCGGAGTAGAGCGGCGCCGGGAGTAGCCAGCGCCACGATTCGCGCATGCGCCGTTTCGTGGCGCGGATATCTCGCTTCGTTGGGTTGCCTTAACTGGTGCACCAACGGAATTCAGTGTTCATCTCTCTGCATTGTTCTTCTGCTTCTGCCCTGCTCGAATAGCTCGGTTTGAGTCGCAACTTCTTGGTGTTGTCGTAGATGTCAAAACCACCCGATACGGTTGTGGCGTAGAAGCGCACCCCCGATCGAAAAGATTGTTCTTCGATGGGCACAGCCGGAACGATAACAAATCTTGATTGCATATTTCATACCTCCCCAGGTAAGACTTTAGTAGTAGCTATCTGTTTGGTTAGCTGCAACAAAGCATTTAGCGGGGCGACCGGTGGTATCGAGTGCCGCTTCCTCGACTGGTCGGGCTGCTCGGGCGCCGAGGTGGTAAAGGCCGTCAACAACCCAGGTGCAGGACTGATCAAGGCTGTGGATTGATCTGTCTGTACCAGCTACTTTGAGGATTCACGCAAGGAGTTCGGACATGGCAGATAAATATGTTGGAAAAATAGTTGGAATTGGCACTGATAATCTGAATTACGTGATTAACATTTATCAGGATGAAACCGTTGAACGCTCGTCAAGTGGCATGATTCGACATGAAGGCCTGAAGCATTTCGAAATGCAGTTCGGTGGTGCCGTGAACAAGATTTCCGAAACTGAGTACGAAATTGTGGCTACGGGCGTGAGGGTCACTGTGCAGGATGGTCCAGGCTAAAGGCTCGGCCTTTGATGCGAGCACATGGATCAGGGGGCGGCACGCCAGGCCGGATGAGGCACTGTGCAGGTAGTCGTCCAGGTGCTTGAACTCTCCTGCGTTGTGTTAATTCAAACCAACACTTACAACCCACCAAATACCTGACCTCAGCATTGGCGCCCGCAGCCAGCGTGCACTAGCGTTCACCTATCATCCGGCGACAATCACTGTGCCGGACTACCGGGTTTCGCTGTTAGCCACGTACCGACCCTGCGGAGCAAACAAAAACATGCCGGATCTGCGCCCAATCCCGACGCTGAGCCTGGAGTATCGTGCCGAGCGCCCGATATTCCACGACTTTCTGCAACAGGCAAAACATTCGCCTGATGCAACGGCCATCATTGCCCAGGACGTTACCTGCAGCTATCGCCAGCTTGAACAGATCAGTCAGGGTATCGCTGCGAGGCTGATCGCAAGCGGCGCCAGCCGATCCGGGCGGGTGGTGATTATTTCGAGCCGCTGTGCGGGCCTGGTGTATGCCATGCTCGGTGTGTTGCGCGCCGGATTGACCTTCACCATTGCCGACGTCGCCTATCCGCCTGCCCGTGTCAGCCAGATCATCGCCACACTTGAACCTGCCTTTGTATTGCTGTGCGGGGACGCCAAGGCCGAGTTCAATCTCGTACACCCGGCGCCGGGTGCAGGCCATGCGGCGGCGCAGGTCGTCAGGGTGGCAGAAGCACCCGACGAAGCGCAGCAGCAATTTGCCAGTGAGCAAACCGTACTGCCCGAAATCGACCCCGGCAAGCCGGCCTACATCACCTTCACCTCAGGCAGCACCGGCGAACCCAAAGGGATCGTGACCCATCACGCACCACTGGTGCATTTCATCGAATGGCATGTCAGCCGCCATGGTTTTACCCGCGACGACTGCTTTTCCCTGCTTTCCGGGTTGGGACATGATCCGGTGTACCGGGATGTGTTCACGCCGCTGTCGATTGGCGCGAAAATCATCTGTCCGACCCAGGCGACCCTGACCAACCCTTCGGCCTTGGCGGAATGGATACAGCGCCATGCGGTCTCGGTCATCCACCTCACGCCGCCGCTGGGCAAACTGATTGAAACCGGTGCGCGGATCAATGCACTGGCATTCAATCACCTGCGCTATCTGTTCTGGGGCGGCGATGCGCTCAGTCAGACGCTGTACGAACAGATGCGCGAAGTTGCTCCGGATGCCGTCAGTGTGAACTTCTACGGCACCACGGAAACCCCGCAGGCCATGGCGTTCCATCAGGTCGATGAGCACGCCGACAACACCAGAATCCCGCTGGGCAAGGGCATTGATGGCGCGCAATTGCTGATCGTCAATGATGCTAATCAACTGGTCAGTGAAGGCGAAGTTGGGGAAATACTGATCCGCAGCCCCTATCTGTCTTTGGGCTACTGGGGTGATGCAGCGCTGACCGGGGAAAAATTCGTGGTCAACCCGTTTACCGGTGCCGCGAACGACATCTGTTACCGGACCGGTGACCTTGGCACCTACCTTGCCGATGGCAGTGTCAGTTTTCTGGGGCGCGCTGACAGTCAGGTGAAGATCCGCGGCCACCGGATCGAACTGGCTGAAATCGAAAGCGCCATCGTCCGCCATCCGCAGATCAAGCAATGCGTTGTGCTGGCCAACCATGACAGCGCGATGGTGAGGCTGGTCGCCTATTGCGTGTCAGAACAGCACGTGTCGACGGCTCAATTGCGTGAGGCGCTCGCAGGCCAACTGCCGGACTACATGGTGCCGGCAATATTCGTTTTCCTCGAAGCCATACCGCTGACGCCCAATGGCAAGATCGACAAGCGGGCCTTGCCTGCGCCGTTCGACAATACGGCTGCAAGCGCTGCCAGTACCCGTCAGGACCTGTCCCCGTTGACGCTGAAACTGACCGAGGCCTGGGCACAGATACTCCAGGTACGGGATGTCGATGCCAACCTCAGCTTCGTCGAACTGGGTGGTGACTCTCTGTCCTTTGTTCAGGCTTCGATGGTGCTGGAAGAGCTGATCGGCCATTTGCCGGATCGCTGGGAAGTCACGCCGGTACGGGAGTTCGCCGAACTGGCCAACCAACCCAGGCCTTCGAAGTGGTCTCTGCGGGCCATGGAAGTTCCGGTGTTCCTGCGGGTGACCTCGATCATCCTGATTGTCGTCGGGCACTTGCATGTGTTTTCCAATTGGCTGATCAGCGGCGAGACGACGGTGCTGTTCCTGATCTCCGGCATCAGCCTGGCACGCTTTCAGTTCCAGGCCATCGAAGAACGCGGTGACGCGCGCATGCTGCTCAAATCCGTTGCCAGCATCGCGGTGCCGACCATTCTCTACACCGTGCTGATCCAGGTGGTGTTCGACAAGCTGCGCTGGCAATCGCTGTTGCTGATTTCCAACTGGTTTACGACCGATCGTGTCGGCATTTTTCACTATTGGTACATCGAAGTGCTGGTGCAGATGATCCTGATCATCGGGCTGGTCCTGTCGTTCAAACGTGTGCGCGCAATAATCAGCACCGATCCGTTTCGTTGTCTGGTCGTGGCTGCATGTGCTCTGCTGGCGGCGGATGCGCTGCTCAAGCTGTTCGTATTCGACGCTGCGCCGTTGTACAACCGGGTGCCACAGCATTACCTGGCGGTTATGGTGCTCGGCATGGCCGTTCATTACGCCGAGACAACGGCGCAGAAGTGGGGCGCCAGTGCCATGGCTGTTCTGATCGTCGGCGGGCTGGAGCTGATGACTGTCGCCGAACTTGGCTGGGACGAATTTATGCTCAGAAAGCACATCGATATCGCCCTGCCTGCGGTCCTCGCGCTGATCTGGCTCAGGTCCGTTCCCGTGCCTGGCACTATCGCGCGAGCGGGCGCAGCGATCGCCTCGTCAACCCTCTACATCTATTTGACGCATTTCCAGTTCCACTCCGTGGCCCGGCGCATCAGCGATCAGCCGGTGCTCGCGGTGGTTCTCGCCATCGTAGGTGGCGTCGTGGTGGCCTATTGCTGGAACAAGGTCGTTCAGATTGTGCTGATGCGCTGGAACAGAGGGCGCAAGAAAGGCGCGGTGGATACGCTCGAGCGTGTTGCGTAACGGGGGGTGCGCTCGGTTGTATGAGCGCTTGCCTGCGACTGTGATCATTTATGACTTACAGCCATCCGAATAGATTTGCGCGATATCATTATGATATCGCGCAAGGCGTTCACCGAGGCAGCGACGGTAGTGCTGACCGCGCTGGTGATCATTCTGCTGCTGACGATCATTGCCATCCTGCTGACCCGTAGCATCGTCGCCCCCATGGCCGAGGCGGTTGAGGAGGCCAAGCGCGTAGCAGCGGTGGAGCTGACCCAGGAAATCCATGTTACCGGCCACGACGAACCGGCCATGCTCCTGACTTCGCTGCGTACGATGCAGCACAGCCTGCGCGACACGATCCGGCAGATATCCAGCGCGTCTGACCAGTTGGCCTCGGCGTCGGAAGAACTGCACGCAGTGACCGAAGACACCAGCCGCGGCCTGCACCAGCAGAGCGCCGAGATCGATCAGGCGGCGACGGCGGTGAACCAGATGACTGCCGCCGATGAAGTGCGCGCGCTGGCCCATCGCACCCAGGAGTCGACCAAGTAAATCGGCCAGATGATCGGCGGCATACAGTCCGGCTCGGAGCGTGCGGTCGGGGCCATACACAGCAGCCAGAACCGCGCCAACAATACCCTGCAGGTGGCTCAGGCTGCAGGTGACGCACTGGAAGTGATCGCCAGTTCGATCTCCTCGATCAACGAGCGCAACCTGGTGATCGCCTCGGCTTCCGAAGAGCAGGCCCAGGTCGCCCGGGAAGTGGATCGTAACCTGGTGAACATACGCGACCTTTCGACCCAGACATCGGCAGGTGCCAACCAGACCAGCGCCGCCAGCCAGGATCTTACGCGCCTGGCGGTGGAGCTCAATGCGATGGTGTCGAAGTTCAGGACTTGAATTGCGCGACTTCTGACGGGCAGCGATGGGCAGCCTTGCACCGCGGGACGTGATACGCCCCGCGGCTTGCCAAGGTGCATCGGCACGCTGACTTGCTCCGTCCTACCTTGAGGATCCTGAGCGCACGCTTTGCCGAGGAATTGCACAGCGCCTCGTCCCCGTCTTTCTGCGCTTGCCTGGCGCAGCGGACAAGCTGCTACGCAGCCAGGGTCAGACGAAAGCCTGACCGTGAAAGCCGCGGGGCAGGCGCTGCAATCCGGGCAGGGCGCTCAGGCGTTCGATCCAGGCGCTGCGCCAGTCGTTGGCGGCATGTTGCGTCCTCGCCTTGCGCGCGGCGCGGCGAGCGGCGTTGCGTTGCTCGCGACGGGCTTCCTTGTAGGCATCGGTGTTGCGACAACTGCGGCATTTGACGCGATTGAGTTCGCGGGTCGAAATCAGGTTGTTGCCGTGGTGGCCGCAAGCCAGGTGGCCGGCGACCTTGTAGTGAGTGACCATTGGAATCATCCTCTGCACAGTTCACACAGGTTCAGACTGCCAGGCGAGCCAAACAGTTCAGGAAGAGGTCGGGCGCTGTACGCCAAACTGTTTGCGGAACCACTCTTCGAGCATGGCTTTTTCCGCATACAACCGGTCGCTGGTGGCACTACGGCCTGGACGCTGCAGGTAGAACTTGTCTGTCAGGTGAGCATCGGCCTGGTTTAACAGCTGACCTTGTTGCGAGAGTACGTAGTGCAGGTCAATACTGGGCCAGGTGATGTCGCGCATGAAACGTATCGTGTAGGCCTGGGCGTGCCAAGGTTCGTAGCGGCCGGCCAGGTCGATGTCGCGGATGTCGATGCGCAGTGTCTGGCCGGGTGGCAGATAGCGCTTGCCCAGTGTCTGCAGATAACTGCGCAGCTCTTTCATGACATGCTCGTCGGCGCCGCGTTCATAGCCATTGGAGTCGAGGCTGGCATCACGAAAGTGTTCGGGTTTGTCGTAGTTGACCTCGACCGAGGCGGCCGGTGGCGTTTGAGCCAGGCTGCTTGAAGCCAACAGGCTCAGGGCGACAAAGGTCAGGGCAGGGCGCATGATTCACCTCCACGTGCAGGTGTCTGCACAGCTTTTATTGTACCCCTGCCAAGGCTGGCGGGTCAGGAGAGAGCAGCTTGAGCAGGGTTGAGCGGTTTGCCATCAACAAGCGGGGACGCGATTATGCCGTGGGTGATATTCACGGACATTTTCAGCGTCTGCAGGTACAACTGGCGGCCATCGGTTTCGATCCCGCCGTCGATCGCTTGTTCAGCGTCGGCGACCTGGTGGACCGCGGCCCGGAGTGCCCGCAGGCGTTGCACTGGCTGGAACAGCCCTGGTTTCACGCGGTGCAAGGCAACCACGAGGCGCTGGCGGTGACGCATGTCAGCGGTGGCTGGCTGGATTACGGTCAGTACCGGGCGGCGGGCGGCGGCTGGTTTCTTGACCTGCCCGCCAGCGAGCAGGCACGTTTCGCCGAGCGTTTTGCGCGCATGCCGTTGGCGCTTCAGGTCGAGACGTCCGCCGGGCTGGTCGGTCTGGTACACGCCGATTGCCCTTGTGCCAGCTGGTCCGAGTTGTGCGAGCAACTGCAGACGCAGCCAGCGTTCGAGCTTCAGGACTATTGCCAGTGGTCGCGGCGTCGGCTGCAAGTGGATGATGAGCGGCCGATTGCCGGCCTGCGCGCATTGATCGTGGGGCACACCCCCCTTCATGCAATGCGCGTGCTGGGCAATATCTGGCATATCGATACCGGCGGCTGGTCCCGTGGCCATTTCAGTCTGTTGGCGCTGGACACGCTCAGCCTAGTCAACGCCACAACGGGTGAATGATCACCGTCACGGCCAATGCAATCAGTCACAGTCGGGTTTGCCCCTGGCCTGTATCGCTGAACAGGCTGCTGCCCTGGTTGGGTTGGGATGTTTAGGCTGCGAGCTTATCCATTTGGTGTGGCGCCGCTGCTGGCCCCTTCCGCCTTTACGGCGGCCTACTTTTCTCTTGGGAAAAGTAGGCAAAACCGCTCGCTCCTGCATCCGGCCCTACGCTGCGCTCCGGGTCCCCTCGCTACGGCACCTTCCGGGGCCACGCGGCCTACGACTTGCTTCGCCAAGTCTACGGCTCGCGTTCTTCGGCTACGCCGAAGGTGCTACGCACTGGCCCCTACAGGCACCTCCGCTCGGCCTCCTGAAGTCGCAGTCCGCGGCGCTTGAGCTTGCGTGTATGAAAACCAAGATCAACACGTTGAAGCGGGATTTTCCCGCGATGCGATGTAACTGGCGGGTCGATATCGCGGGGCAAGCCCGCTCCCACCGGGAGATCAATTAACCCCGGTGGAGCGGCTTGCCCCCGCCGATGACATCCTGGCTCCGCCAGAATCAGATTTCGAAGATGCGTCAGCACAGGCGCCGCCCGTAACTTTGCGACTTCAGGAGGCCGTATGCAGGAGCCAGCGGTTTTGCTGGAACTGTCCCTTGGCAGCGGACGCCAAGAAGCTGGGTGTTAGGGTTTCTGCTTCAAGCCCTTTGCATAAGCGTTCGGTGAACGATAACCCAACGCCGAATGCAGCCGACTGCTGTTGTAGAAACCATGGATGTAGCTCGCGATTGCCCCATAAGCTAGCCTCTTGCTCTGATAGACCCCGCTTGCTTCTTCCTTCTTAAGCGTAGCGAAAAAGCTTTCAGCGACGGCATTGTCCCAGCAGTTTCCTTTGCGGCTCATGCTCTGCGTAAAGCCTTTTTCGGCCAATGCTTGGCGAAATTTGCTGCTCGTATATTGGCGTCCCTGGTCGGAATGGAACACAACCCCAGAAGGCCCCAAACTGGCGTTCCAAGCGTTGATAAATGCGCGCTCAACCAAATCATCCGGCATCCTGTCCGCCAAGCTGTAGCCCAGCACCTGGCGGGTCTGGATGCTTAAGACCACCGCCAGGTACAGCCAGCCTTCTCGGGTTGAAATGTAGGTGATGTCGCTCACCCAGGCTGGATTGGCGCTCTGTACCGAAAACTGACGGTCAAGCACATTGCGTGCGACAGGCTGGAAGTGGCGACTGTCCGTGGTCTGGGGCCGGAAGCGAGCCTTGGGTTTGCCATGGATACCTTCCTCGTGCATCAGCCGCGTAACCCGTTTGTGGCCGACTCGATGAGGTATCTGACGCAATGCCTCGACCAACCGTGGCCGCCCATAGGTGCTTCGACTGGCGGCATGGATCCTGCGCAGATCAATTCGAATCTGTTTGTCTGGATCTGGGCGAACCGGGCGGTTTAGGTAATCGTAAAATCCTGAAGCTGACACGCCCAACACCCGGCACAACAAACGCACCGGGAACTGAGCCCGCTCTTTAGCGACGAAGGCGTATCTCACCTGGACTCTTTGGCAAAGAATACCGCCGCCTTTTTTAGGATTTCACGCTCCATTTTGAGTTCAGCATTCTCGGCCCGTAATCGCGCCAGCTCGCTGCTCTCCTTGGTAACAGGTTGACGCTCTGGTGAACTCAACGGAAGACCTTTGCGTGACGCATCGACCCAGTTATCCAGCGTCTTAACAGACATCTCTAGCTGACGAGCGGCTTCGGTTCTGCCGACCGTTTCAGCCAGTGCAACAGCTTGGGCCTTGAATTCGTCGGTGTAGCTACGGCGATTTGGTGGGTACATGGGAACCTCCAAGTTAGCGATGTAAGTATCGCTTCTTGGCGTCCGTTGTCATGGGACAGTTCCATGCCTACTTTTTCCAAGAAAAAAGTAGGCCGCCGTAAGGGCGGAAGGGGCCGGCAGCGTCGCCACACCAAATGGATAAGCTCACAGCCCAACAATCCATCCCAAGGACCATACCCCCGGAATTCCGTGAAAAACCAATTTTTTTGCCCAACTGTACCTTGACGCTTGAACGCTTCTGACCCGAATCTGCCGGTCCCAGCTGCCGGAGAACCCCGATGGACCTTTCTTTACTCGCACTGTTCGTTCCTGCCTGTTTCGCGCTGAACATGGCGCCGGGGCCGAACAATCTGCTGTCACTGAACAATGCCAGCCGCTACGGCCTGCGCATTGCCTGTGTGGCCGGCGTCGGGCGCTTGCTGGCGTTTGCCGGGATGATCGTGCTGGCGGCCATGGGGCTGGCGGTGGTGCTGCATACCAGCGAGTACCTGTTCCTGACCATCAAGCTGCTCGGCGCCGCCTATCTGTTCTACATCGCCTGGCAACTGTGGCACGCACCGGTGGCTGCTGCGAGTGTCAGTGCCGAGCGCCAGGCCGCCGGTACGCTGCGTCTGGCACGTCAGGAGTTTCTGGTCGCCGCTGGCAATCCCAAGGCGATACTGATCTTCACCGCGTTCCTGCCGCAGTTCGTCCAGGTTTCCAGCCCTATGCCGGTTTCCGAGCAGTTTGCCTGGCTGGGCGGTTTGTTCCTGGTCCTGGAGTGGCTGGCGATTGCGATCTATGCCTGGCTTGGCGCCTATCTGCAGCGCTGGTTCAACCAGCCGGGGCCACGGCGCTTGTTCAACCGGGTCAGTGCAACCCTGCTCGGTTGCGCCGGGCTCGGTCTGTTGGCGGCGCGCCGGGCCTAGTGTGGCGGTTGGTGCTTATAGAGAAAGGATCTGAGGCTGTCGGGGACATATCCTAGGCTTATAGCTGGACCGGGCACACCGGAACCGCTGCCCGCCATCTGCCAAGGAGATGTACCGATGCTCTCGACCCTGGAATTGCGCAACATCATCGAAAGCAGTTTCTTACCCACTCGCTGCCAGTGCACGCAGGCTGCCGACCGTTCGTTGACCGTCAAGGTGTTCGATCGCAGTTGCGAGCGGGTCGACTTGCTGGTGACCGGTATTAGCGCCGAACAGCTGACCAGCAGCCGGGCGCTTTCCAACCTGATCGTCGGCTTGCGCAACAACCTCGCTGACCAGCGCCAGCTCCACGCCGGGCGACGCAACGATAGCCTTTAGTCGCGGTAGAACACCTGAACCAGGTGATAGCCGAACTTGCTCTTGATCGGACCGTGCACGACGCGCAGCGGTTTCTTGAAAATCACCTGGTCGATGGCGCCGACCATCTGCCCTGGACGCACTTCGCCCAGGTCACCACCGCGCTTGCCCGACGGGCAGGTCGAGTACTTTTTGGCCAGCACGTCGAACGCCTCACCTTTGGCGATCCGTTGCTTGAGCTGTTCGGCTTCTTCGGCGGTCTTGACCAGAATATGCCGGGCCTGTGCTTTCATCTCGAGGTACCTTCGCAAAACGCTAAAACCGCGCATTATGCCTGATCACGCAGCTCCGGGCGGTCACGAAATTGTTCGAGGGCCTCGGGGTTGGCCAGGGCGTCGGTGTTTTTCACAGGCTCTCCATGCACCACGTTGCGAATCGCCAGCTCGACGATCTTGCCGCTGATGGTGCGGGGGATATCGCTGACCGCAGCGATCACCGCCGGTACATGGCGCGGGGTGGTATTACTGCGGATCACCTGGCAAATCCGTGTCTTTAATGCCTCGTCCAGTTGCAGGCCTTCACGCAAACGCACGAACAGCACCACGCGTACATCGTTTTGCCAGCGTTGGCCAATGGCGACGCTCTCCAGCACCTCGTCGATTTTCTCTACCTGGCGGTAGATTTCCGCAGTGCCGATACGCACGCCGCCAGGATTGAGCACCGCGTCCGAGCGGCCGTGAATGATCATGCCGCCTTCAGGCGTCTGTTCGGCATAGTCGCCCTGGGCCCAGATACCCGGGAACTGGCTGAAATAGGCAGCATGGAAGCGCTCGGCCTGCGGGTCGTTCCAGAAGCCCAGGGGCAGCGCCGGGAAATGCCGGGTGCAGACCAGCTCGCCTTTTTCGCCAACCAGGGCATGACCGTCATCGTCCCAGACCTCCACGGCCATGCCCAGGCTCTTGCACTGGATCTGCCCGCGCCGCACCGGCAACACCGGGTTGCCGATGACAAAGCAGGAACAGATGTCGGTACCGCCAGACATCGAGGCCAGGCACAGGTCGGCCTTGAACTCACGGTACACGTAGTCATAGCTTTCCGGTGACAGCGGCGAACCGGTAGACAGCAACAACTTGAGAGAGTCCAGGCGATGACTCAGGCGTGGCTGGATATGCGCGTGTTCCAGCGCCGCCAGGTACTTGGCGCTGGTACCGAAGGCGCTGATCCGTTCGCTGTCGATCAGGTCGAGCAAACGCTCGGGGCCGGGATGCAACGGCGAGCCGTCGTAGAGCACCAGCGTGGTGCCTACCGCCAGGCCACTGACCAGCCAGTTCCACATCATCCAGCCGCAGGTGGTGTAGTAGAACAGCACGTCGTCCGTGCCCAGGTCGTTGTGCAGGCCGTGTTCCTTCAAGTGCTGCAGCAACACACCGCCGGCACTGTGCACGATGCACTTGGGCACGCCCGTGGTGCCGCTGGAGTAAAGAATGTACAGCGGCTGGTCGAAGGGCAGCGGGGTGAACTGCGGTTCACCACCGGCTTGATAGAAATCGTCCCACAGACTGACGCGGGCAGTACTGTGAAATTCGTCGGTGCGCGTACCGGCACGGCTGTACGGCACTGCCAGCAAGTGTTCAAGGCTGGGCAACTGCGCCAGCACCTCGTTGATTTTGTCGACCTGGTCGATGTTTTTGCCAGCGTATTGATAACCGCCACAGGCTATCAGCAGCTTGGGCTGGATCTGGCCGAAGCGGTCAATGATGCCGTGGGTGCCGAACTCCGGTGAGCAGCAAGACCAGATGGCCCCCAGGCTGGTACAGGCGAGCATGGCCACCAGGGTTTGCCAGGTGTTGGGCATGCAGGCCGCCACGCGATCGCCAACGCCAATGCCTGCAGCCTGGAAGCTGCGCTGCAGGCCTGCGACCTGTGCGGCCAGCTCGGCATGGGTGATGATTCGCCGCTCGCCATCTTCACGTACCGCGACCAACGCCGGATGCGCATCGCGGCGACGCAGCAGGTGTTCGGCGAAGTTCAGCGTGGCACCGGCGAACCAGCGCGCATCGGGCATCTGCGGGCCTTCGTCGAGGACCCGGGCGGCAGGCTGATGCCAGCGCACCCGGAAGAAATCGGCAAGGGTCTGCCAGAACGCGGCACGCTGGTCGATGCTCCAGCGATGCAACTGCTCGTAGTCGGTCAAGCTCAGACCGTACTTGCGGTTGATCTCACGGCGAAAGGCATCCATGCGACTGGCCTGAATACGCGCCTCGCTCGGGCGCCAGAGCACTTGGTTCATGCCGCGATCCCCAGGTTGGTAGGGCAACTGCTTGACTGTCTGTAGGAGCGGGCTTGCCCCGCGATTGCGAACGGTCAGTCACATCGCATCGCGGGGCAAGCCCGCTCCCACCCACACACAGCCTTTATTCCACTATAGCTTTCTTGACTTCGTCAGAGGCGGACCAGATGCGGTAACGCACTTCAACGCCTTCTGGTACATAGACCACGACGGGCAGCTTGCTGTTGTAACGCAGCAGGAAACCGTCACCGACTACCGGCACGAAAGCTTCTTTCTTGGTGGTGTCCGGGCAGGCCATCAGCGTCGAAGCCGGGCCCATGACTTTTTCCAGGCGGTAGTAGTTGTAGCCCCAGCCTTCGAGGTTTTTCTCTTCGAGGGTGCCACCCAGGCGCTGGCGGTTGCAGTCGACCAGTAGTTGCTTGCCGGCCAGGACTTCCAGTTTGAACGCCGACTCATCGGCTTGCTTCGGCAGGTGGATGACCTGGCGGGTAAAGCCTTTTTCGGCCTCGGGATAAGGCGCGACATCCTTGAGGCTGGCAGCCTGTACGGACGTACCGGCCGCCAGGGTCAGGGTGAGCAGCGCAGTGAAAGGGATTGGGCGCATAAGGCCTCCTTGCAGGTAAAAAAGACGATGCCGCAGCCAGATCCCGGGCCGCCCGTCATTGGGCCAGCCAGCCGCCATCGATGTTCCAGGCGGCGCCACGAACCTGACTGCCAGCCTCGCTACAGAGGAACAATACCAGCTCACCCAGATGTTCGGGAGTGACAAAGGCCAATGACGGCTGCTTCTCGGCCAGCAGATCGTGCTGCGCTTGTTGTGCATCAATGCCCTTGGCGGCGCGGTCATCAATCTGTTTTTGTACCAACGGCGTCAGTACCCAGCCCGGACAAATAGCATTGCAGGTGATGTTGCTGGTGGCGGTTTCCAGGCCCACCACCTTGGTCAGCCCGACCACCCCGTGTTTGGCGGCAACGTAAGCCGCCTTGCCAGTGGAGCCGACCTGGCCATGCACCGAGGCGATATTGACGATCCGGCCCCAGTTTTTCTGGCGCATGCCTGGCAGCACCAAACGGGTGCCGTGGAACACCGCAGACAGGTTGATGGCGATGATCGAGTCCCAGCGTTCCACCGGGAAATCTTCGACGGCGGCGACGTGCTGGATACCGGCGTTGTTGACCTGAATGTCGACGCCGCCAAAGTCCCGCTCGGCGTACGCGAACAGGTCTTCGATCTGTTTCACATCACCAAGATCGGCCGGGTGATGGCCGACCCGGGTACCGTGGTGGGCGACCTCGGCGATGGCCGCACTGGCGTCGCCGAAGCCGTTGAGGATCAGGTTGGCGCCGGCCTTGGCCAACACATGGGCAATACCCAGGCCGATGCCGCTGGTGGAGCCGGTAACCACTGCTGTTTTGCCTTTGAGTTGCATGAGTAGCTCCTTAAACGATGCCGGTAGCATAGAAGGTGGCGATGACCACGAACACGGCCAGGGTCTTGATCAGGGTAATGCCGAAAATGTCCTTGTAGGCCTCGCGGTGGGTCAGGCCGGTGACCGCCAGCAGGGTGATGACCGCGCCGTTGTGCGGCAGGGTATCCATGCCGCCACTGGCCATGGCCGCTACGCGGTGCAGCACTTCAAGCGGAATGTTGGCGGCATTGGCGGCGGCGATGAAACTGTCGGACATCGCTGCCAGGGCGATACTCATACCGCCGGACGCGGAACCGGTGATGCCGGCCAGCAATGTCACGGTAATCGCTTCATTGACCAGCGGGTTGGGGATCGCGCGCAAGGCATCGGCCAGCACCAGAAAGCCTGGCAACGAGGCGATCACCGCACCGAAACCGTATTCCGAGGCGGTGTTCATCGCCGCCAGCAGTGCGCCGCTTACCGCACTTTTACTGCCTTCGGCCAAGCGATGCCTGATCGCGCCAAAGCCGGCCACCAGCACCAGCAAAATGCCCAGCAGCAGCGCCGCCTCGACCGCCCAGATGGCGGTGAGCTTGGCGATATCGGTCTGTACCGGCGCGCTCATGCCCGGCAGGCTGAGGCTGTGGGTCTTGCCGTACCAGGCCGGAATCCAGTGGGTGAACAGCAGGTTCATCACCCCCACCAACAGCAGTGGCGAGAGCGCCAGCAGCGGGTTAGGCAGTTTCAGGTCGACGGCGGTTTCCGGTTCGTTGCGCAGGTCTGAACCGTAGCCTTCGCCGGCGCGTTGGGCCTTGTTGCGCTGGCGCTGCAGGTAGAGCATGCCGGTGCAGAACACGAACAGGGTGCCGATCAGCCCCAGCCAGGGCGCCGCCCAGGCGGTAGTGTTGAAGAAGGTGCTGGGGATGATGTTCTGGATCTGCGGGGTGCCGGGCAAGGCATCCATGGTGAAGGAAAACGCACCCAGGGCGATGGTCGCCGGAATCAGGCGCTTGGGGATATTGCTCTGGCGGAACATCTCGGCAGCAAACGGATAGACCGCAAACACCACCACGAACAGTGACACCCCGCCGTAGGTCAGCAGTGCACAGACCAGCACGATCACCAGCATGGCCTGACGGGTGCCGAGCAGGCGGATGGCGGCGGCGACGATCGAGCGGGAGAATCCGGACAGTTCGATCAGTTTGCCGAATACGGCACCGAGCAGGAACACCGGAAAGTACAGCTTGATAAAACCGACCATCTTTTCCATGAATACGCCGGTGAAGGCCGGGGCCACGGCAGAAGGGTCGGTGAGCAGTACCGCGCCGAGGGCGGCGATG
Organism: Pseudomonas alkylphenolica; assembly: GCF_000746525.1. Taxonomy (NCBI): domain Bacteria; kingdom Pseudomonadati; phylum Pseudomonadota; class Gammaproteobacteria; order Pseudomonadales; family Pseudomonadaceae; genus Pseudomonas; species Pseudomonas alkylphenolica. The sequence goes on along the minus strand of NZ_CP009048.1, from coordinate 2,990,042 downwards.
GGGGCGAAGAGGATAACGCTATAACCACGGTAGGCAGCCAGCATCAGCAGCGCGAGGGCTGCCAGGGCGATGATCACACTCATCGAGTGTCTCCTTGGGTGCATCTTGTTTTTGTTGGGTTGCAGGAGATAGCGGGAATCGTGCCAAAAACCTAAATCATTGAAATATATAGATATTTATTTGTTTTTTGAGGTTGTTTGTCTCTAGTTTGAGACAGGCTTTCGCGGGGCAAGCCCGCTCCCACCGGGCCCTGTAGGAGCGAGCTTGCCCCGCGATAACAATCTCAATAAAGAAACGCGAGTCTCGTTATTGAGACGAGAGCCCCAGCGCGACCAATTTCTTGTACAGGGTAGAGCGCCCCAACCCCAGCTGTCGCGCAGCTTCTGGCACATTCCCGGCACAACGAGCGAGGGTATCGGCCAATAACTTCCGCTCGAATTCGGCACAGGCCTGTTTATAGCTCATTGGTGCCGCTACCACGTCCAGTGGCGCCAGATTGCCCAGCGCTGCCTGTAAGTCGCGAGCACCCAAACGCGACTGATCGGCAAGCAAGGTGGCGCGTTCGAGCACATTACGCAGCTCACGGATATTACCCGGCCAGGCATGCCGGGCCAGCAACGCCTGGGCTTCGTCATCCAGTTCGTGCTGGCTGCCCAGCTCTTCGAGAATCGCCTCGCTCAGCGCCGGCAGGTCATCCAGGCGTTCACGCAGTGGCGGTACCTGGATCGGCAATACGTTGAGCCGGTAGTACAAGTCGGCGCGAAACTCGCCGCGGGCCATGGCTGCGGTCAGGTCAGTGGAGGTCGCGGCAATGATCCGCACGTCGCTGCTCATCATCTGGTTGGAGCCCACCGGCTCGTATTCCTTTTCTTGCAGCACGCGTAGCAATTTGCTCTGCAACGGCAGCGGCATGTCGCCGATTTCGTCGAGAAACAGGGTGCCACCCTCAGCCAGTTGCAGCTTGCCTGGGCGACCTTTGCGATCGGCGCCGGTGTAGGCTCCCGGAGCGGTGCCAAAAAACTCGGCTTCAAGCAAGGTTTCTGGAATGGCGGCGCTGTTGATGCTGACAAACGCCTTGTGCGCCCGTGACGAGGCGGCATGAATTGCATGGGCCAGCAGCTCTTTGCCGGTGCCGGTTTCGCCTAGCAGCAACACCGCCGAGTCACTGCTGGCGCCACGCCGGGCCCGGCGCTTGACTTCAAGGCTGGCAGCGCTGGTGCCGATGAACTGGGCAAAGCTGTACTTGGCCTGGCGGGCACGCAGCAGCGAGCGGGTCGAGGCCAGCTCTTGCTGCATGCTGGCGTAGCGCTTGAGCAGTGGCGACAGGCTGCGCAGTTCGTCGAACAGGGCAAAGCCGATGGCGCCGATCAACGCGCCGTCAGCGTCGTGCACCGGCAGGCGCATGACCACCAGCGGTTCTTTGGGCGTGTCGAGCATGTCCAGCAGAATCGGCCGGCCGTTGTTGACCACCTCGCGCATCAGGCTGCCGGGAATCACGCTTTCACAGGGCTGACCAATGACACGGGTGGCATCTTCAAGGCCAAAGCGCCGGGCATAGCGCTGGTTCATCCAGACAATGCGCGCATCGCGGTCAACGATCAGGGTGCCTTCGCTGGACTGCTCGATGATTTCGAACAGCGAACGGATCGCCAGTTGGCGCACCTGCTGATAATCCTTGAGGCTGTCATTGGCAGGCATGGGCCGCTCCCTGAAAATCAAAGGCTGCGATTATGCCCGTGGATCGAAGGCTTCGCGCAAGGCATCGCCGATGAACACCAGCAGCGAGAGGATCAAGGCCAGGGCAAAAAACGCGGTAAAGCCCAACCAGGGCGCCTGCAGGTTCTGCTTGCCCTGGTTGACCAGTTCGCCCAGCGAAGCGCTGCCGGCCGGCATGCCGAAGCCGAGAAAATCCAGGGCGGTCAAGGTGGTGATGGCGCCGGTGAGAATAAACGGCAGGTAGGTGAAGGTGGCATTCATGGCGTTGGGCAGAATGTGCCGCAGGATCACGCCACTGTCCTGCAGGCCCAGGGCCCGTGCAGCTTGCACGTATTCGAGGTTGCGCCCGCGCAGGAACTCGGCGCGTACCACATCCACCAGTGCCAGCCAGGAAAACAGCGCCATGATCCCCAACAACCACCAGAAGTTAGGTTCGACAAAACCGCTGAGGATGATCAACAGGTAGAGCACCGGCAGGCCGGACCAGACTTCCAGCAAGCGTTGCCCGATCAGATCGACCCAGCCACCGTGGTAGCCCTGCAAGGCGCCGGCGGCGATGCCGATCACGGTGCTGATCAAGGTCAGGGCCAAGGCAAACAGGATCGACACCCGCGTGCCGTACAGCACCCGCGCGAGCACGTCGCGGGCCTGGTCATCGGTGCCCAGCCAGTTCACTGCCGACGGTGGACTGGGCGTCGGTTGCTGCAGGTCATAGTTGGGCGTGTCGGCGCTGAATGGCACCGGCGCGAACAGCATCCAGCCGCCCTGGTCCTTGATCAGCTGTTGCACATACTGGCTGCGGTAGTCCGGCTGGAACGGCAGCTGGCCGCCAAAGGTCTGTTCGGTGTAGCGCTTGAACGCCGGGAAATACAATTGCCCCTGATAACCCATGAGCAGTGGTTTGTCGTTGGCCACCAGCTCGGCGCCCAGGCTCAGCACCAGCAGCACGGTAAACAGCCACAGCGAGATCCAGCCACGGCGGTTGCGGCGAAAACGCTGCAGGCGTCTGCGTGAAACCGGCGACAGGCTGAACATCAGTGAGCCCTCGTGGCAAAGTCGATGCGTGGATCGACCAAGGTGTAGCACAGGTCGCCGACCAGGCGGATCAGCAGGCCGAACAGGGTGAAAATGAACAGCGAGCCAAATACCACCGGATAGTCTCGCGACACGGCCGCCTCATAGCTCATGCGGCCCAGGCCATCGAGGGAGAAGATCACCTCGATCAGCAGGGACCCGGCGAAGAACACACTGATCAACGCCTGGGGGATGCCTGCCACCACCAGCAGAATCGCATTGCGAAACACATGACCGTACAGCACCCGACGTTCGCTCAGGCCCTTGGCCCGGGCGGTGATGACGTATTGGCGGGTGATTTCGTTGAGAAAGGCGTTTTTGGTCAGCAAGGTCAGGGTCGCAAAACCGCCGATCACCAGCGCACCGACCGGCAGCACCAGGTGCCAGAAGTAATCGGCCAGCTTGCCCAGCAGGCTCAGCTGGTCGAAGTCTTCTGAGACCAGGCCGCGTACGGGAAACCAGTTCAACGAAGTGCCACCGGCAAACAGCACGATCAGCAGCAAGGCAAACAGGAACGAGGGCAGGGCGTAGCCGATCACGATCAGGCTGCTGCTCCAGGCATCGAACGCCGAGCCGTGACGTATTGCCTTGCGAATGCCCAGGGGGATCGACACCAGGTAGGTGATCAAGGTCGCCCAAAAGCCCAGCGACAGCGTTACCGGCATCTTTTCCAGGATCAGGTCGGTGACCTTGGCACCCCGAAAGAAGCTGTTGCCGAAATCCAGGCGGGCATACTGGCTCAGCATCAGCCACAGCCGCTCGGGGGCCGACTTGTCGAAGCCATATTGGCGCTTGATGTCTTCGATAAGCTTGGGGTCCAGGCCGCGGCTGGCCCGCGAGCTGGCATGCAGGGTTTCGACGCTGGCGCCCGGTGCACCGCCGCCGATGCCTTGCAAACGGGCGATCGCCTGTTCCACCGGCCCGCCTGGCGCGGCCTGGACGATGACGAAGTTGACCAGCAGGATGATCAGCAAGGTCGGCACGATCAGCAACAGCCTACGCAGAATGTACGCGGTCATGGCTGCTCCTTGAGGCGCTCTGCCATCTGTACGTTGGTCAGCGCGGTCGGGCTGACTTCCCACCAGCTGTCCAGGCCTTCGTCGTTGCTCGGCTGCACCTTGGGCAGGCCGAAGCGGTTCCACCACACAGTCGACGAACCTGGCGGGTAATAGTTGGGAATCCAGTAGTAGTTCCAGCTCAGGACCCGGTCCAGAGCATGCGCGTGGCGGAGCATGTCGGCTTTGGTTTCAGCTTTGACCAAGCCGTCGAGCAAGCGGTCGACCGCCGGATCCTGCAAGACCATGTAGTTGTTCGAGCCCGGGTCGTTGGCTGCGGCTGAGCCAAAGAAGTTGTACAGCTCAAGCCCCGGCGACGGCGACACCGGGTAGCCGGTGACGATCAGGTCGTAGTCGCGGGCCATCAGCCGGTTGACGTACTGCGAGGCGTCGATGCGGCGGATCTCCAGGGTGATGCCGATTTGCGCCAGATTGCGCTTCCACGGCAGCAGCAGACGCTCGAAACCGGCCTGGCCGTTGAGGAAGGTAAACCGTAGCGGCTCGCCCTGAGCGTTGACCAGTTGATCGTCTTTGGGTTTCCAGCCGGCCGCTTGCAGCAGCGCCAGGGCTTGCAGCTGTTTGTCGCGAATGAGCCCCGAACCGTCAGTACGCGGTGCCTCGAATACCTGGCTGAACACTTCGTCAGGCACTTGCCCGCGCAGCGGTTCGAGCAGCTTGAGTTCCTGCGCATCCGGCAAGGCGCGGGCGGCCAATGCGCTGTTGGCGAAAAAGCTCTGCTGGCGGATGTACATGTTGCGCATCATCTGCCGGTTGCTCCATTCGAAGTCCCACAGCAAGGCCAGTGCCTGGCGCACCCGACGGTCCCTGAACACCGGGCGCTGCAGGTTGAACACGAAGCCCTGGGCAGTCTGCGGTGCGTCTTTGGCCAGGTGCGCCCGCTGCAATCGGCCATCGTCCAGGGCCGGGCTGTTGTAGCCGATCGAATAGCCGGTGGCGGAGAACTCGCGGTTGTAGTCGAAGCCACCACCGCGTAGTACCTGACGCGCGACTTCAGTGTCGCCGAAGTATTCGATGCTCAAACGATCGAAGTTATAGCGCCCGCGGTTGACCGGCAGATCACGCCCCCACCAGTCGGCGTTGCGCTCGAAGGTGACGCTGCGGCCATTGTCGATCTTGCCGATACGGTAGGGGCCACTGCCCAGTGGCGCTTCGAAACCGCCGCCGCTGGCGAAGTCGCGGTCTTTCCACCAGTGCTCGGGCAACACGGGCAGGGTGGCCAGATCCAGCGGCAAGGTGCGGTTTTGGTTGTTCTTGAAGTGAAAGCGGATCTGGCGCGGGCCCTCGATCTCGACTCGTTCGACATCGGCGAACTGGGTGCGGTACTTGAGGTTGCCCTCACGTATCAGCAGATCGAAGGTGAAACGTACATCTTCCGCGCGGATGGGTTGACCATCGGCAAAGCGGGCGCGGGGATCGAGGTAGAAACGCAGCCAGTGTCCTTCAGGATCCCGCTCCAGTTGACGGGCGACCAGCCCATAAACGGTGTAGGGCTCATCCTGGGCGCGCACGGCCAAGGGGGCATATAACCAGCCATCGACCTCGGCCACGCCGATGCCCTTGTCGATGTACGGCAATACATGGTCGAACTGGCCGATCTCGATAGCCGAGCGGCGCAGGCTGCCGCCTTTGGGGGCGTCGGGGTTGGTGTATTCGAAGTGTTGGAAACTGGCAGGGTAGCGTGGCGGTTCGCCATAGACGGTCAGTGCGTGCCCGGGTGCGGCACGCAGGCCCGGGCACGTCAGCAACAAGCAGGCCAGCATCAGGCCAGGAGAGGTCACCCGGCGCATCAGGGCCGCAAGCCGCATTGGCAGGACTCAGTCCTGGCGGCTGGTCACTTCCAGCAGGTGGTAGCCGAACTGGGTCTTGACCGGGCCTTGCACCACATTCAGTGGGGCGCTGAACACAACGGTGTCGAATTCCTTGACCATCTGACCCGGGCCGAACGAACCCAGGTCGCCACCCTGACGGCTGGACGGACAGGTGGAATTGGCCTTGGCGACTTCAGCGAAATCGGCGCCGCCTTCGATCTGTGCTTTGAGCTCGTTGCACTTGGCTTCGCTGCTGACAAGGATGTGGCGGGCAGTGGCTTTAGCCATGGGAAAGTCTCCTGATTAATGAACCGCAAGCCTAGCGCAATTATCCGCGCAATGCTCCTGCTTACTGGGCTTTACAGCGTTGTGTTGAGGTTTGTCACCTGACAATTCTGCCAGTTGTGGCCTGGGCTTGGTCTGCTTTTGAATGACCCTTCAGGATGCCCCTCAGGCGAGTCGTCATGGTGACATACCGGCGTTTGATTCCTTTGTGCTTGCTGCTACTGCTGCTCCTGGCTACGTGCGTCCAGGCCAGGGACACGTCCAGCTTGCGCACGCAGGTGCGCCAGACCGGTGCGCAGACCGCGCAAGTGCTTAATTTTCGTCTGGGCAGAACGGTGGATGAGTGCCCCGGCGCGAATCCTTTGTTTGCCTGCAGCGGTGTATTGGTGCAGTCCGTGGCGGCGGGTAATCCGGCGACCTTCTGGAAGCTTGGCGCCGGAGCGCAGCAAACTTTCCTGTTGCTGCGTAACGATGCCCCGCAAGTGAATCCGCCGGGCAAGGTCGGCTTTGTATTCCAGGATCGTTTCAGCGCCATCGCCCAGGATAGACCCTACACCGCCAAGCAAGCCGACGGTGGCTGGGAGGTGGCGATCGATAACTGGAACGACCAAGCACCCGCGGGTGTGGCAATCGAGGCGGTGTACTACGACATTGCCGATCCCAAAGCGCTGTTACGGGCTCACAATGCGCAGCGGGCGTTCTTTGACGTTACCGGGGAGTGGTTACCAGTGCTGCGCTTTTCCAGGACCGAAGCTGGCCAGGTGAGCTTTGGCTTCAACCAGATGGAACAGCTGTACTACGGCTATAGCGTAGCTGCGCGGCTCAATGCGCGGTATACCGCTACCCCGCCGAGCTGCCCGGGCAATCCGGGTGAAGCTGATAATCCGTCTTACTATTGCAGTGGGTTGCTGACGCGAGGGACTGCTGTGGGTAGCTTCCATGCGTGGAATCCAAGCCCAAGTTCAGATGCGGGTGGGAGTGTTTCGTTCACTTGGCTACGCAAAGACTACAACACGCCCCAGGTCGTCTGGCCTCAAGGGTTTGTAATGGCGCCGATGTCCACACCTGCAGCCTACCGCCTGAAATTGAACTGCATTTATCCCTTTGACGGCGGCACCACCGGCTTAAGTGGTATGTGCGTTGATCGAGGTGTATGCAATAGCGCTCAAGAGGCGCTGGCAACCTATCGAGTGGGTAAACTTTGCGCTATTCAGCCAGACAAAGAGGGTTTCGAGGCCAGCATTACCATTCGCCAGGAAATCCCTGGGCATGCCTGGAATGAGTGGATGATCGATACCTGGCCACAAAACATCGGCAAGCAGCTTCAGCTCGAGGCTTTCTTCCATACCAGTACCAGCTTGTACAAAGGAGAAGGGCTTCGGGACTCGCAGATCTTTCAACGCGACTTACTGAATACGGACAGCCGCTATCTACCCATTCTGGACCTGAACGCAACTGCTGCTGATGGCCAGGTGTTTACCTATTCACCCCAGGATCAGAGCGTTGACTGAGGCGCTGACAGTCAGCGCTGATCATGGGGACTCTGCTGTGAACGGTATCAGAGCAGCCGCTCTAGTGTCGCGACAGTGCTTCGCTGGCCTGCTGCAACAGCCGCTGCGTCGCCGCCCAGCCCAGGCAGCCATCGGTGATCGACACGCCGTAACGCAGAGGTTCCTTACCCAGCGTCTGGCAACCGTCGAACAGATGCCCTTCAAGCATCATGCCGACGATTGAGCGATCACCTTGCAGGCGCTGGCGCAATACATCTTCGAACACCGCCGGTTGGCGCAGTGGATCTTTGCCGCTGTTGGCATGGCTGCAATCGACCATGATCCGTGGCGCCAGTCCTGCTTTGAGCAAGCCCTGACGAGATTGCGCGATGCTGGCCTGGTCGTAGTTCGGGCCCTGATGGCCGCCACGTAATACCAGGTGAGTGTCGGGGTTGCCCAGGGTTTCGATAATCGCCGGGTAGCCCTGCGTATCCATGCCGAAGTGGCGGTGCGGATGGGCCGCACTGCGCATCGCGTCGCAAGCGATGGCGACGCCGCCGTCGGTGCCGTTCTTGAAGCCCACGGGCAGCTCCAGGCCGCTGACCATCTCACGGTGGATCTGCGACTCGGTGGTGCGTGCACCGATGGCAGCCCAGCTCAGCAGGTCGTCGAAGTAACCGGCAGCCATTGGCTGCAGCAGCTCGGTGGCAATCGGCAGGCCGCGTTCGAGCATACCCAGCATCAGGCCGCGGGACAGGGCGATGCCGGCGTGCATGTCATCGCTGCCGTCCAGGTGCGGATCGTAGGCCAGACCTTTCCAGCCTACCGTGGTACGCGGTTTTTCAACGTAGGCGCGCATCACCAGCAGCAACTGATCGTTGACCTCTTCATTGAGCGCTTTGAGGCGATCAGCGTATTCCAGCGCCGAGCGCGGGTCGTGGATCGAGCATGGGCCGACGATTACCAGCAGGCGCGAATCACGGCCTTCAAGAATGGCGCGCACGGCCTGGCGATGGTTTTCGACCTGATGGGCAAGGGCGGCGGTCAGCGGCATCTGCTGTTTGAGCAGGTGCGGGCTGGGCAGACGTTGGCTGACCGCAGAGTTGGCGGCTTGAGGCTGGGTCAGGGGCAGAGCGAGCGAAGACGATTGCATGGCGATTATTTCCCTGGGCGGACGGCGGGTTCAGGCCCGCGCGGTCGGCCCTATCGAGGTGTTCGACAAAGAGCCGGATTGAGATTCTGTGTGGTGCTGCCACCTGTGCTGGACCGATCGGAGGCGGCAAGCTGGCCCGAACGGGATTGGCTAAATCGCCAGGCGGTAAAGCTTGGGTAACGGTGGTAAGTGGCGTAGTTCATGGGGTAATCCTCGTTATCTGTTCGGTTGTCTGGGGGCTGAAAAAACAAAACCCCCGGTCGGGGGGCCGACCGGGGGTTGAGTATTCTCGTGTTCGGCGGCCCCTTGAAAGTGGGCGCCGGTGTGGGTATCAGCGGCGCCTGTGGCTAAACCAATACCCAAAATAAAACGCAGCAGGAGCGGCAGTCGCACACTCGGCCACAGCCAGCACGGGACGCGATGGGCGACCTGCGTGTTGAGTGTGAATGAGGGTGGATGGCGACATGGGACTCTCCAGTTGATGAAACTGAGCTTACTTCAGGCTTTGCTGTGGTTTCAATGGCTAATTTGCATTAGTGCGATTGGGTACGACTATTGTCGCGGGGCAAGCCCGCTCCCACAGTACCACCCTGTGGGAGCGGGCTTGCCCCGCGATCAACGGTTACAGCGCGTAGTGCTTGAGCTCCCGCGCAATCAGCATGCGCTGGATTTCGCTCGACCCCTCATAGATCTGGGTGATCCGCGCATCGCGGTAATAACGCTCCACCGGGTAATCTTCCAGATAGCCGTAGCCACCATGCACCTGGATCGCCTTGGAGCAGACTCTTTCGGCCATCTCCGAAGCGAACAGCTTGGCCTGTGACGCTTCGCTCAAACAGGGTTTGCCAGCACTGCGCAGGCGTGCGGCATGCAGGATCAGCAGGCGCGCGGCATTGATCTGCACCTGCATGTCGGCCAGCAGGTTGGCGATGCTCTGGTGCTCGTTGATCGCTTTGCCAAACTGGATCCGCTCACGCGAATAAACCAGCGCCGCTTCGAAGGCTGCGCGGGCAATCCCCAGCGCCTGCGCGGCGATGCCGATACGTCCACCTTCAAGGTTGGAGAGGGCAATGGCCAGGCCCTTGCCACGCTCGCCGAGCAGGTTGGCAGCGGGAATGCGGCAGTTGTTCAAGGTCACCGCGCAGGTGTCGGAAGCGCGGATGCCCATTTTGTGTTCGCTGCGATCGACGACAAAGCCTTCGTTGTCGGTCGGCACCAGGAACGCCGAGATACCTTTCTTGCCAAGCTCCGGATCAGTCACCGCAAAGACGATCGCAAGGCCCGCACGACGTGCGTTGCTGACGAACTGCTTGGCGCCGTTGATGACCCAGTGATCGCCCTGCAACTCGGCACGGGTGCGCAGGTTGTGCGCTTCGGAGCCGGCTTGCGGCTCGGTCAGGCAGAAGCAACCGATCACCTGGCCAGTCGCCAGGCGCTCCAGCCAGGTCTGTTGCTGTTCGGCGCTACCATAGGCGAGCAACGGGCCGCAGCCGACGGAGTTGTGGATGCTCATCAACGCACCGGTAGCGCCATCGCCAGCGGCGATTTCTTCAACCGCCAGGGCATAGGCGACATAGTCGGTGTAGCTGCCGCCCCATTGTTCCGGTACGACCATGCCGAGCAGGCCCAGCTCGCCCATCTTCTTGACCACTGCATCATCGATCCAGCCGGCTTTTTCCCAGGCCTGGGCATGGGGTGCAATCTCGCCACGGGCGAAATCGCGGGCCATGTCGCGGATCATGATCTGTTCTTCTGTCAGTTCCAGGTCTTGCATCTGCGTACTCCAGGCCTTACAGGCCTTCGAAGAATTGATCCACGCGCTGACGGCTGAGGCCGGCGAGGGTCGGAGGGTTCCAGCGCGGTTGTTTGTCCTTGTCGATGATCAGTGCGCGCACGCCTTCGATCAGGTCACCATGCTCGAACCATTGCTGGTCCAGATGCAGTTCCATCTTGAAGCAGTCTTCCAGGCTCAGGTGACGGCCCCGGCGCAGCATCTCCAGAGTCACGGCCATGGCCAGGGGCGAACGGGTTTCCAGCAGATCGGCGGTTTTCAGCGCCCATTCGTGGCTGTCGGCCACGGTCACTGCCCGTAGTTGTTCCACGATACTGCTGACGTCGGACAGGGCAAAGAAGTGATCGATGGCCGGACGCAGTCTGGCCAGAGGGGCATCGTCGAGCACCTGGGTACCGAGCTTGCTCAACACACCTTGCAGGTCTTTGAGCGGGTGTTCGCTAAAGTTCAGGGTATCGAGACGTTCATCCAGCAGCGCCAGCTTGCTGCTGTCCAGGTACCAGTCGGCCAAGCCGCAGTACAGCGCGTCGGCGGCCTGCACCTGGACGCCGCTGACGCCCAGGTAGGTACCCAGCTCGCCGGGAACCCGCGAGAGGAAGTAGCTGCCGCCGACATCCGGGAAGTAACCGATGCCGACTTCCGGCATGGCCAGGCGGCTGCGCTCGGTGACTACCCGCAGTTCCGCGCCTTGTGCCAGGCCCATGCCACCGCCGAGGGTAAAGCCGTCCATCAACGCCAGGACCGGTTTGCGGTAATGGTGGATGCACAGGTCGAGGGCGTATTCCTCGACGAAGAAATCCCGGTGCAGGCTGTCACCGGCCTTGTAGCTGTCGTACAGCGAACGGATGTCGCCGCCGGCACAGAAGCCCTTCGGGCCTTCACCGCGCAGGACCACGGCGTGGACCAATGGATCGCCGGCCCAGGCATCCAGCTGCTGCTGCAGGCTGCGCACCATGTCCAGGGTCAGGGCATTGAGGCCGGCCGGGCGATTGAGGGTCAAGTGACCGATATGATTGCGAACCTGGGCCAGAATCGGCGCCCCGGTCGGCGTTTGAGCGTGCGCGGTCATCGCTGTCTCCCTGCTTTGTTATTGATTTTCCACGTGAAATATCACGATCTGGGTAGGCGCTAGAGGATCGCTGGATCCTATCAGTGCAAATTTGCTCAATACAATCGACAAAACTGCAGGCTGAATCTGCATTTTTGCATGAGTCCATGGGGGAACAATTGTCTTCCCCGGTGGGAGCGGGCTTGCCCCGCGATACGATATGACGGACAGATCGCAATCGCGGGGCAAGCCCGCTCCCACAGCAAACCCGATTCTACAGAGGGTGTGATCAGCGTGGCAGGCGACCACTGACGAAGTGCGCGACATCGTTGTAACCGTGAGTCGAGGCGTGTCCTGGGGTTACCAGTGAGTCAATGAACGCTTCATCTTCAGCGCTGATCTTGACCTGCAGTGCTCCGCTGTAGGTGTCCCACTGCGCTTCGGTACGTGGCCCGACAATGGCCGAGCTGATCAGCTGATTATTGAGCACCCAGGCAATCGCGAACTCGACCATGCCGACGCCCTTGTCCTGGGTATAGGCGTGGATCTTCTGGGCAATGGCCAGGGATTCGGGGCGCCACTCGGTTTCCAGGATGCGCTTGTCCTGACGCCCGGCACGGCTGCCTGCATCAGGCGCGGCATTGGGTGCGTATTTGCCGCTGAGCACGCCGCGCGCCAACGGGCTGAAGGGCACAATGCCCAGGCCGTGATGCGCCGCCGCCTGGAACTGCTCGGGTTCGGCCTGGCGATTGACGATGTTGTACAGCGGCTGGCTGACCACCGGTTTCGGCACGCCCAGACGCTCGGCCAGGTTGCAGATTTCGGCAATACGCCAGCCACGGAAGTTGGACACGCCCCAGTAACGGATCTTGCCCTGGCGGATCAGATCGCCAATGGCGGCAACGGTCACTTCCAGCGGGGTGTTGTGGTCTTCGCGGTGCAGGTAGTAGATGTCCAGGTAATCGGTGCCCAGGCGCGTCAGGCTGGCCTCGATCGCATTGAAGATGTGCTTGCGGCTCAAACCGCTGCGGTTGGGCACGCCGTCAGCCGAACCAAAGCCGACCTTGGTCGCCAGCACCCATTCATGACGGTTGCGGGCAATCGCTTCGCCGACGATCTCTTCGCTGCGTCCGGCGCTGTACACGTCCGCGGTGTCGATGAAGTTGATGCCCTGGTCCCAGGCCTTGTCGATGATATGCAGGGAATCTTCGGCGCTGGTGGGCTCGCCGAACATCATGCTGCCCAGGGTCAGGGCGGACACTTGCAGGCCGCTGCGGCCCAGTGGACGATAGATCATGATCGAGAATCCTTGGCGGGTTGGATCCGATCTGTTTTACACAGTTCTAGCGGGGTTTGAAAGCATCGCGGGGCAAGCCCGCTCCCACCGGCTTATCACAATCCTGGTGGGAGCGGGCTTGCCCCGCGAAAGGGCCGTCTCAGTTCACCGGTTCAGCCACCGAGCCGGTAACCCGCGCGCGCGAAACCCGCAGGGCCACCAGGCTACCGAGCACAATCAAAGCGGCCAGCGAATACAGTGCGGCATCGGTCGAACCGGTCTGGTCCTTGATGAAACCCACCAGGTACGGGCTGAGGAATCCGGCCATCTGCCCGACCGAGTTGATGATCGCCAGGCCCGCCACTGCGGTACCGGCACTGAGCAGCGCGGTGGGCATCGGCCAGAACATTGGCAGGCCGGTGAGGGCGCCCATGGTGGCGATGCTCAGGCCGGCAATGGCAATCGCCGGGCTGTGCGCGAAGTTGACCGCAATCAGCAGGCCGACCGCGCCCATCAGCATCGGCACCACCAGATGCCAGCGCCGTTCGTTGCGCAGGTCCGCCGAACGGCCCACCAGCAGCATGAACACACCTGCGAGCAAGTAAGGAATCGCGCTCAACCAGCCAATCAGCAGGGCATCGCTGAAGCCCAGGCTCTTGATGATCGACGGCAGCCAGAAGTTGATCGCGTACACGCCGCTCTGGATGCAGAAGTAGACGAAACCGAAGGTCCAGATCATCGGGTTGGTGAACACAGAAAGCAGGCTGTCACTGGCGGTGACCGGCTTGCTGGCGGCATCGACAGCCAGGTCGTGCTTGATCATTTCGCGCTCTGCCGGGCTCAGCCATTTGGCTGTGGCGTAGCCGTCACTGAGCAGGAACACTGCCATGAAGCCCAGCAATACGGTTGGCAGCCCTTGGATCAGGAACATCCACTGCCAGCCGGCCAGGCCATGTTGACCGGCGGCGAAGTGGTTGAGAATCCAGCCGGAGAATGGCCCGCCGAGCAGCCCGGAGACCGGGATCGCCGACATGAACAAGGCCATGATCCGCCCACGGCGCGTGGCCGGGAACCAGCGCGAGAGGTACAGCACGATACCGGGGAAGAAGCCCGCTTCAGCCGCGCCGGTGAACAGGCGCAGCACGTAGAACTCCATCGGCGTGGTGACGAACAGCAGGCACGTCGACAAGGTGCCCCAGACGATCATCATCAGCGCGATCCAGCGTCGCGGACCGAAGCGATTGAGCGCCAGGTTGCTGGGCAGGCCGCACAGCACATAGCCAATGAAGAAGATACCGGCACCGAGGCCGTAGATGGTTTCGCTGAACTTCAGTGCATCGAGCATCTGCAACTTGGCGAAGCCAACGTTGACCCGGTCCAGGTAGTTGAACAGGTAGCAGATAAAGATGAAGGGGATCAGCCGCAGGGTGATGCGCCGATACAGCGCATTGCGGGTGTCGTCTTGGCCTTGGTCAGGGGCAGGGCTGTATGACATGATTTGCTCTCTTCGTTTATTTTTATCGCCGCAGCCTGCGTCGAGGCGGCTGCTGCGATGAGTCTCGGTGAGCGGACCGTGGCTGTCTTTGTGCTTTTGCACAGCATTTTCGGCGGCCTGCTGTGCCGCGGACCAATCATTGCGACAACAAGGATCCTCCCATGTTCGAACTGGACCATGACCTGGCGCAAGATATTGTCGATCGGGCAATGGCGATTTTGCCGTGCAACGTCAACGTCATGGACAGTCAGGGGCTGATCCTCGGCAGCGGTGAGCCGGAGCGCATCAACACCCGTCATGAGGGGGCGCAATTGGTTCTGGCCAACGGCCGAATCGTCGAGCTGGACGTCGAGGCAGCCAAATGTCTGAAAGGTGTGCAGCCGGGGATCAACCTGCCGTTGTTGCTCGACGGACGCTTGATGGGGGTGTTGGGCCTGACCGGCGACCCGCAGCAACTGCGTACCTATGCGCAACTGGTACGCATGACCGCCGAGATGCTCCTGGCCCAGCGCCATATGCAGGTGGAGCAGCAATGGCGGCGCCAGCGTTGCGACGATTTGCTCGCCTTGTTGCTGGGCGGCTCGGGAGACTCACCACGTTTGGTCGACGAAGCCCGGCAATTGGGCCTCAAGCCGCAGTTGCCGCGGGTGCCTTGCCTGTTCGAGCTGGATACCGGTCCGGCTGCAGAAACCTTGGCCAGCTGGTTGATGAGCCGCTATCCGGACAGCTGGTGCGTAAGCCCTGCACGCCAGTCGCTGCTGTGGTGCCGCCCGGCCAGCGTGACCCTGGACGAACCGCGCTTGCTAGAGAAACTCCAGCGTCATGGCTGGCAGGTGCAGCGCCTTGCTACAGGTTCGCCCGCCCAGAGCCTTGAGCAATTGCGCCGTGGTTACCGGCGTGTCCGCGACTTGCAGGCCTATGGCCGCGAAGTGCTGCCGAACGAGCGAATCCTCACCCTTTCCCGCTACCGGCTGCCGGCGCTGCTGTGGCGTCACCGCAACGATGATGCCCTGGACGAGCTGCTCGAACCCTTGCAGCGCATTCGCGCCAAAGACAACAGCGGACAACTGCTGGCGACCTTGCGCGCCTGGTGTGCTCACGATGGCCAGAGCCAGGCCTGCGCCGACGCCTTGGGGATTCACCGCAACAGCTTGCGCTATCGCCTGGAGCGCATAGCCGAGTTGAGTGAGGTCGACCCCTTGCGTCTGGATGGCATGCTGAGCTTGTACCTGGGGTTGCAGTTACTGCCTGCTGGCGCCTGATTGGGCAAACTGACCAACCCAGGGGCAGCGCTTTTGTGCATCCGACAGAAGCCCGCGCGTTGCCTAGCTGTCAGCATGCAACGATCTGGACCAGGAGAATTCCCATGAAAATCGTCATCGCCCCCGACTCGTTCAAGGACAGCCTCAGCGCCGAAGGGGTGGCCGATGCTATCGCCCTGGGCCTGGCTCAGGTCTGGCCGCAGGCGCAGTTGCTCAAGTGCCCGATGGCCGATGGTGGCGAAGGCACGATGGAAGCGATCATCGCCGCCTGCAGCGGTGAACTGCGCCGCGAGCAAGTACAGGGTCCGCTGGGAGAACCCGTTCAGGCTGGCTGGGGCTGGCTGGCCGAGAGCCGCACGGCGATCATCGAGATGGCCCAGGCCAGTGGCTTGCAGTTGCTCAGCCTGGCGCAACGTGATGCCTGTCGCAGCAGCACATTCGGCACCGGACAGTTGATCGCGGCCGCCCTTGATGCAGGCGCACGGCGAATCATTCTGGCCATCGGCGGCAGTGCCACCAATGATGCTGGCAGCGGCATGTTGCGGGCACTGGGTTTGCGCCTGTTCGATGCTCAAGGACAGGCACTGGCCGAAGGCGGCCTGGCCTTGACCCAGCTGGCACGCCTGGATGCCAGCGGGCTGGATCCGCGTCTGGCCGAGGTGCAGCTGGAAGTCGCCGCGGATGTCGATAATCCGCTGTGTGGCAATAACGGTGCTTCGGCTATCTTCGGACCACAGAAAGGCGCCAGCCCCGAGCAGGTTCAGGCCCTGGATCAGGCACTGGGACATTTCGCCGAACATTGCGCGCGGTTGCTGGGTGAAGACGTACGCGACTTCCCCGGTTGCGGTGCCGCCGGCGGCATGGGCTTTGCCGCCAAGGCGTTCATGCAGGCCACATTCCGCCCCGGTATCGATGTTGTCGCCGAGTTGGCCGGGCTGGAGCAGGCAGTGCAGGGCGCCGACCTGGTGATTACCGGCGAAGGGCGCTTCGATGCCCAGACCCTGCGCGGCAAAACCCCGTTCGGTGTTGCCCGGATTGCCCAGCGCCAGGGTGTACCGGTGCTAGTGATCGCCGGGACCCTTGGCGAAGGCTACGAGCAACTCTATGCCCACGGTATCGATGCCGCCTTCGCCCTGACCAATGGCCCGATGAGCCTGGAGCAGGCCTGTGCCCAGGCTGCGCCGTTGCTGCAAGCCCGGGCGCGGGATATCGCGCGCCTATGGCGTTGCGCGCAGACGACTCAGGGCTGAGCCAGCCGCGCTGGGAGGGTGAGGCTGGTCGCGCTAAGCTATCCGAACACTATTGTTTTGAAAGGAGAAGCACAGGTGACCATCGATTGGCTCAACTTCACACCCTGGACCGCGTTGTTAGGTGGCATGTTGATTGGTCTGGGCGCCAGCTTGTTTGCAGTGATGAACGGGCGTATCGCCGGTATCAGCGGCCTGCTCGGCAGCCTGCTACAAAAACAGCGCGAGGGGCGTGGCGAGACCCTGTGGTTTCTCGCCGGGCTGTTGTCTTCAGCCGTGATATGGTGGTTGTTTGCCGGAAGGCCGCTGGTGCAATTCCAGACTGGCTGGCCGGGCCTGCTGACGGCCGGGCTGCTGGTCGGCGTGGGCACCCGCTATGCCGCAGGCTGTACCAGCGGTCACGGCGTCTGTGGCCTGGCACGGCTGTCACCGCGCTCATTGACGGCAACCCTGTGCTTCATGGCCAGTGGTTTTGCCGTGGTGTTCATCGTCCGCCACCTGTTGGAGGGCTGAGCATGCGTGGGCTGATGGCATTTATTGCCGGGTTGGTTTTCGGCTTGGGGTTGCTGTTGTCCGATATGGTCAACCCGACCAAGGTTCTTGGTTTTCTCGATCTGGCAGGGCGCTGGGATCCGTCAATGGCGCTGGTGATGATCGGCGCCATTGGTACCGCGCTGCTACCGCTGCAGTGGAGCCGCAGGCAGACACGCTCACTGCTCGGCTTGCCGATGCGCATGCCGGTGGCGCGAGAGCTGGATCGGCGGCTGATCGTCGGCAGTCTGGTTTTTGGTGTCGGTTGGGGCATCGCCGGTATCTGTCCGGGGCCGGCGCTGGCCATGATCTTCAGCGGATACTGGCAGGTCCTGCTGTTTGTGCTGGCGATGCTGCTAGGAATGGGGCTGTTCAGCGTGCTGGAAAGCCGCACGCCGAAGTAGTCAGTCCTTGAGTTTCTTGTACAGCGTGGTCCGTGAGATGCCCAGCTGGCTGGCAGTCGCCGAGACATTGCCACCGTTTGCCTGCAACGCCGATTCAATCGTGCGCCGTAAAGTGGCTTGCAGATCGCCAGGCTCAGGCGCTGAGCCGCTGCTTTGCAGGTCTGCCAGCAAATGGCAGGGCAAGGTCATGGGCTCGCCACTGGCCAATGCCGCGGCCAGGCGCAGTGTCTGCTCCAGCTGGCGGATGTTGCCCGGCCAGTTGTGATGTTGCAGCCGCTGAACCACGTCGGGGTGCAGCGGCGGCGCACCATGACGCAGGCGCAGGCGTTCGATCAGCAGGGGGAGGTCGCTGCGCAGGCGTAACGGCGGCAGGTTGATGGTCAAGCCATTCAAGCGGTAGTAGAGGTCTTCGCGAAACAGCTGCGAAGTCATGCGTTGCGCCAGGTCGCAATGCGTGGCGCTGATCACCCGCACATCCAGTGGTCGGCGTACGGAACTGCCGAGGCTGGTGATCTCGCGTTCCTGCAGCACCCGCAGCAGCCGGGTCTGCAAGGTGGCTGGCATGTCGCCGATCTCGTCGAGCAGCAAGGTGCCGCCATGGGCTGCCGCCAGCTGGCCACTGGAGCCGCCCTTGCGTGCACCGGTGAAGGTGCCTTCGGCATAGCCGAACAACTCGGCCTCGATCAGGCTTTCCGGAATGGCCGAGCAGTTGATCGCGACGAAGGGTGCTTGCGGGTTCCATTGCTCGTGCAAGGTGCGGGCGAAGACCTCTTTGCCGGTGCCGGTCTCTCCCAGCAACAGAATCGGTACGCCAGCAGCGAAAGCCTTGTGGGCGTTAGCCAGTTGCTGGTTGAGCAGCGCATCGCTGCCCTGGGCCGTGTTAGTACGGGTGAGTCGCGCGGGTGCCTGAGCAGGTTTGCGGACAGCGGGTTCGATCAACTGGCCGTACAGTTTGGAACCGTCGGTGAGGATCAGCTGTTGCGCCACCGGTCGAGCGTCCAGCAGGTTGTTGGCATCGAACAGATGTTCAAGCTTGAGGTGGTCGTGGTTGTAGCCGTTGAGCCCCAGCAGCCGTTGGGCAGCACGGTTGGCGCAGCGGATGCTGCCGTCGGCGGCCACCGCCAGCAAGCCCTGCAACGCGGTGCCGAGCAGGTGCGGGTCGTGTTGCAGCGAGAGTATCCGGCAGTCGCTCAAGCCCGCGAACAGGCGATTCTCAACCGCCATGGCAGCATGGTTGAGTTGTTCTAGCACAGCGCCGGCCTGGCGATCGCCGATGCCGGTGATGTCCAGGGCGCCAAGCACCTCACCGCGCAGACCGCGTAACGGCACGCTGACACAGAAAAACCGCTCGAAATCGTTGAGGTAGTGCTGGTTGCCGGTGAGGATGATGGGCTTGTCTTCGGCCAGGGTGCAGGCGGGCGCCGTGGTACCCAGGTCCTGTTCCTGAAGCCGTCGACCGACCTGCAATGGCGACAGCGGGCTGAGCAGGTCATAGGCCTGGCGGGCATGCACCAGCACGCCGTCGGGGTTGACGCAAAACAGGGCCCAGGAAGCGCCGCCGATGTGTTCCCACAGGCGGTCGATTTCCGGTTGTACGCAACTGGCCAGTTGCAGGTCCTGCTCGGCCAGTGGCTGCAAGTCATCATCGGGTCGTGCCTGCCAGCTGTCTGAAGGCTGTATGCCGGCAGCCCGCGAGCGTACCCAGGAGTCTACGACGGCATCGGGCAACAGGTTTGCCGGCAGGTTTTCGCCTTCAGCAAAGCGTTGCCGGGCAATGGCCAGGCGTTGCTGATAGGCGGGCATTCGGGCATCCATCGAGACACCTGTGTTAAGAGTGGAGGCATGCCGTCTGGCCCTGGAGGGCTGACGGCCGCCTTTGGTTATACGCCGGTCTTGTTCAGCGTCAAGCCTAGAACAGCAGCACGGCGCGAAGGTTGACGCCTATCTCTTCCTGAAAACCGCCCTCGGTTTTAACGTCATGGGTCAACTGAGTGCTGAACTGCACCCGCGGCGTCAGCATTTGCTGGAACTCCAGGCGCACTTGCTGAACCTCGGTCTTGGTGCCGTTGTAGTTGCCGTCCAGATACTGCTTGCCGCCGGTACTTGCGCTGTAACCCAGCGCCAGACGCTGGCTGGGGTTGAAGTCGTAACGCAGATTGGCCTGCAGCTGGTAGGTCTTGTCCTGTTCGAGGGTTTGCTGGCCAGCCTGCTGGTTGTCGCCATAGATGACCGCATCGGCATACCACTCCATCGCAAGCTTACCCCACAAGGGTTCGATCCAGCCCAGTTGCAGGTCGAGCTTGTAGCGATTTTCGCCAAGGTTGATCGCCTCATTGCGGTCATATTGGCCCCAGGGCAGGTACACCAGCGGGATGATACCGAGGAAGCGACCACTGACACCGGCGTGCGGCTGATTGATCAGCCAGAAGGTTGCGCCAATGATCGGGTCGGCCATGCCGCTGTTACTGCCCAGCGACTGGCCGCCAATTCGTGCATCGTAGACGTGACCAAACGGCAGGAGGATCTGCGGCGCAAAGGTAGTGCCGCCGATATCGACGTAGTGGATCAGACGCAAAATGCTGATGTTGGACCTGATCCCGGTGTCCTGCTTGGCATCGGGAGCGCCGTCTGCGTTGTAGCGCTCGGCGCGGCCATATTGCTGGTACCAGGCGGCGAGGTTGGTGCCGCTGGGAAAGGCGATGTAGTCACCGGAGTTGACGTCAACGGCCAATGATTTTGTCGAGGCGAGCGCCAGCGCCAACAGGCCCAGGCGGGGTCGGGAAAGTGTGAACACAGAGCGATACCTTTTTTTGTTGTTATTAGCAGGCGGGGCGCTCGGCGCCCCGGGTCTGTCAGTTAGTTGTGGATGCGGATGACCGGTTTGAGGGTCAGGCCTTTTTCGCTGTCCTCAGCGGCCTGGTTGATGTCCTTGAAGCTGTAGAACTTCACCAGGCGATCGAACGGGAAACGGCCTTGCAGGTAGAGCTCGACCAGTTCGGGGATGAACTTTTGCGGCACGCTGTCACCTTCGACGATGCCGCGAATGCTCTTGCCGCCGAGCAACAGGTCGTTGACGTCGAACTCGGCAGTGACGCCCAGCGCTGGTGCGCCGACCACCCCCAGGGCGCCACGGCTTGCGAGCGCATCGACGGCCTGGCGCAACACAGCTGGCCGTCCGGTCGATTCCAGGGCGAAGTTCACCCCGCCAGCGGTGATTTCGCGGATTGCCGCCACCGGATCGACGTCCTTGCTGTTGACTACATGGGTGGCGCCCAGCTCCATGGCCAGGGCCAGGCGTGACGGCACGACATCGACGGCAATGATGGTTGTCGCCCCCGCGACACGCGCGGCGAGTACGGCGCTAAGCCCGACTGCACCGCCACCAAATGCGGCAAAGCTGCTGCCCGGGGTGACTTTCAGCGAATTGATCACCGCGCCCGCGCCGGTCTGGATGCCGCAGCCCAAAGGCCCCAACAGTTCCAGCGGTGCTTTCGGGCTGACTTTGACCGCATTGTTCTCCCGCGCCAGTGCCAGGCTGGCAAAGGACGACTGGGCGAAGAAGTGGTCGTTCAGCCGCTGTCCGCTTTCATCGCTCAGAGCACTTTCGCCCTGGGGATCGGCACCGCTGAAGTTGCGCCCGAAGAACTCCTGACAGTACGCCGTATGACCGCCGCCACAGGACAGGCAATGGCCGCAGTGGCCATAGCTGAGCACCAAATGGTCACCGACCTGCAGCCCTTTGACCTGTGGGCCGATGGCCTCGACCACACCGGCGCCTTCATGGCCCAGCACTGCAGGCAGCGGCACCGGATAGTACTGGTCGCGCACGATCATGTCGGTGTGGCACATGCCTGTTGCGACGATGCGTACCAGTACTTCGTCCGCGCGCGGTGCACGGATACGCGCGGCTTCCAGGGTGAAGGGGGCACCTTTGCCACGGGTGACGGCAGCGGTGACGGGATAGTAGGCAGTTGTACTCATTGTTATTGTCCTTTGCCGGTTAAAGAGGGTAGGCCGGGGCTTCGCCCTTGACCGTCAGCCATTGCCACTGGGTGAACTCTTCCCAGTTCGCCGGGCCGCCGATGCTGGCGCCATTACCCGAGGCGCCGACACCGCCAAACGGGTTGACGACCTCGTCGTTGACGGTCTGATCGTTGATATGCAACAGCCCGACACGCAGTTGTTCACCCAGCTTCAACGCCCGGCCGACGTCCCGCGACAGCACGGCGGCGGAGAGGCCATATTCGGTGTCGTTGGCCAGGGCCACGGCATCGGTATCGGTGTCGAACGGCACCACTACCGCTACAGGGCCGAAGATCTCCTCGTTGAACGCCGGGTTGTCGCGGGTCACGCCGCTGAGCACGGTGGCCGGGAAAAACAGCCCCTGAGGTTCGCCGCCGACTTCCAGTTTCGCGCCTGCCTGTTGCGCGGCCTGCACGATGCGTTGGGCGTTCTCGCATTGCTGGGCATTGATCAGCGGTCCTAGGTGCACCTGGCCCTTGGCCGGATCGCCGACGGTGAGGCTGCGGGCTTTGGCCACCAAGCGTTCAAGGAAGCGCTCGTAGATACCGCGCTGCACCAGCAGGCGGCCGGTGGACATGCAGATCTGCCCCTGGTGCAGATAAACGCCCCAGGTGGCGTTGGCCAGTGCGAGGTCAAGATCGGCATCATCAAGAACGATCAGCGAGTTTTTCCCGCCCAGTTCCAGCGAGACTTTCTTCAAGTGGCGGCCGGCCGCTTCGCCAACCTTGCGCCCGGCACCGGTGGAACCGGTGAACTGGATCATCGCCACATGCGCATCGCTGGTCAGCGCCGCACCGGCATCGGCCCCGCCGGGCAGCACGTGCAGCAGTCCGGTGGGCAGCCCGGCCAGTTCAAACACTCGGGCGATAACGAAGCCGCCGCACACCGCCGTGCGCGGGTCAGGCTTGAGCACCACAGCGTTGCCGGTGGCCAGCGCCGGTGCGACCGCACGGATGGCCAGGTACAGCGGAAAGTTGAACGGTGCAATCACCCCGATCACACCGAGCGGGCGGCGACGGGCCAGGCTCAAGCGGCCAGGCACCGAGGGCAGCACTTCACCTTGGCTGCGCGAAGGCAGGCTGGCGCTCTCGTGCAACACCTTGATGCTAAGGCGGGTTTCGAACTCGGCTTTTTCCCGCGTGGAGCCGCTTTCACGCATCAGCCAGTCGGCAATTTCATCGGCATGGTTTTCGGCGACCAGGGCAGCTTTGCGGAATACGGCAGCGCGCTCTTCATAGGACAGCTGAAACCATTTGGCCTGGGCCTGGTGAGCAGCCTTGGTGCTGCGTGCGACCTGATCGGCGTCGGCGTTGGCCAAGGTGCCGAGTTTAGTGCCGGTGGCCGGTTCCAGTACCGCTGTCGTTGGCGCTTGTCCGGCTTGCCATTGGCCGGTGAACAGGCGCTCGTTCCAGAGTTCGGCGGGTAGCAGAGGTTGCAGTAAGGTAGAGGTAGTCATCGCAAGTGTTCCTGTTTTTTGTAGGAGCGTGACGATGGACAGAGCAGAAGCTGTGCCAATCGGTCACACCCGCGAAAACAGGGGCTGTTGACGAGAACTACCGGTGTTCGATGTTCAGTTTCTGGACAGCGCCGGTGGCTGGGCTGTGCAGAAACTGGACGGTGTACGCGGTGGGCTCACGAACGGCGAGCCCGCCGCGCATACCCGGTCACTCCGCCAGTTGCAGTTCCGGCAGATTCAGACGGAATGCTCGGGTAATCCCGACCAGGCAAATGAACCCCAGCGCCATCCAGCTCAGGCCGATCATGAACGACATGCTCGACAGGCTGGTCCACAGCCAGATGGTACTGAGGAAGCCGAGCGCCGGTATGGCGCCATACTTCAGGTAGTTGGCTGTGCCACGCAGTTTCTGGTCGACCAGGTAATGCTTGACCACGGCCAGGTTGACCATCGAGAAGGCGAACAGTGCGCCGAAGCTGATCATGTTGGCGACGGTGTCCAGGGTGATGAACAGGGCGATCAGCGAGAGCACGCTGACTAACATGATCGCGGTGGCCGGTACGCGTTTCTTCGACACCAGCCGACCAAACACCCGCGGCAGCGCGCCATCGCGGCCCATGGCGAACAGCACCCGCGATACGCTGGCCTGGGACACCATGGCCGAGGCGAAGCAGGCCGCCACGTAGGTGGCGGTAAACGCGGTCACCAGCAACTCACCGCCGACACGACGCATGACGTCTACCGACGCCGAGTCCGGGTCGGCGAAGGTGTTCCATTCCGGAAACACCAGCTGGGCGAAATACGACACCAGCACAAACAGCAGGCCACCGATCAGCGACACCACCATGATCGCCAGCGGGATGCGGAATTTCGGGTTGGTGGTTTCCTCAGCCATGGTTGAAACGGCGTCGAAGCCGAGGAAGGACAGGCACAGCACGGCGGCACCGGTCATCACCAGCGGAACGCTGAAACCTTCATGATGGAAGGGTTGCAGCAGCGATACCGGCTCCGACTGTGCGCTCAGGTTGTGGATCGACAAGGCGACGAAGACCACGATAAACACCAGCTGGACAACCACCATGATCCAGTTGACCCGTGTCACTGACTCGATGCCGATCAGGTTCAGGAAGGTTACCAGCGCAATTGAACCGAGCACCCACACCCAGGCGTGAATCGTTGGGAAGTACTCGGACATGTAGATGCCGATCAGCAGGTAACTGAGCAGCGGCAGGAAGATGTAGTCGAGCAGCAGGGTCCAGCCGGCCATGAAGCCGAAGTAGCTGCCAAAGGCCTTGCGGGTGTAGGTGTAGACGGAGCCTGAATACGGGTGGGCCTGGACCATGCGCCCGTAGCTGTAGGCGGTCAGCAGCATGGCGGCGAGGGTCAGCAGGTAGGCGGTGGGCAAATGCCCCTTGGTCATCTGGGTGACCAGTCCATAGGTGGTGAACACGGCCAGTGGGACCATGTAGGCGAGACCGAAGAGCACCAGTGCGGTGAGGCTCATGGATTTGCGAAAGTGCCCCGAAGCGCTGGCTTGCAATGGGTCATGGTGGGGGTGAGTTTCTGCTGTGTTTGTTGTTGTATGCATTGCGAACTCCTGGAAATCGAATACAGGGCGCTGCGGCAGGCGAGGAGGCTCGCTACCGTTGATAAAGCTTCTTTGCAGGACATGGGGTTAGCCGCTTGCAGGCTGCCCTGGGTCAAACGCTGTGCACGCAAAGCGCCCACGCCGGTCGGCGTGGGCGTTCAGGTCAGCGTTTGCCGACCAGCCGCGCGGTGCGGTCGACGGCGATGCGGGTCTTCTCGACCAGCTCGTCGAGTTCCGCGCGAGTGGCGACCAGGGCGGGCGCCATGATCATGCGGCCGAGGGTAGAGCGGATGATCACGCCTTCTTCGAAACCGAAGGTGCGGCACTGCCAGGCCAGGTCGTTCTCATTGTCGAAGCGCTTGCGGGTTGTCTTGTCTTCGGCAAACTGCAGGGCGGCCAGCAGCCCGGTGCCTTGAATGTCGCCAATCAGCGGATGCTGGGCGAACACTTCGCGCAGGATCTGCTGCAGGTACGGCCCGGTGTCGTCCTTGACCTGGCGGACGATGCCCTCGTCACGCAAGGCTTTGAGGTTGGCCACCGCCACCGCTGCAGCCACCGGGTGTCCGGAGTAGGTCAGCCCGTGAGCGAAGACACCGCCGCGCTCGACCAGCGCTTCGGCGATGCGCTTGCTCAGCACCAGGCCGCCCATGGGCACATAGCCGCTGGTCAGGCCTTTGGCGATGGACAGCGTGTCCGGCTCGAAGCCGAAGTGCTGATGGGCGAACCACTCGCCGGTCCGGCCAAAGCCACCGATCACTTCGTCCGCGCACAGCAGCACATCGTACTGGCGGCAGATGCGCTGAATTTCCGGCCAGTAGCTTTCAGGCGGGAAAATCATGCCACCGGCGCCCTGGAAAGGCTCGGCGATGAATCCGGCAACATTCTCGGCACCCAGTTCGAGGATCTTCTCTTCCAGTTGCAGGGCGCAGCGTTTACCGAATTCGGCCGGGGTCAGGTCGCCGCCGTGGGCATACCAGTACGGCTCGTCGATGTGCGCGATGTCCGGAATCATCCCGCCCATCTCGTGCATGAACTTCATCCCGCCCAGCGCGGTGGCCGCCAGGGTCGAGCCGTGGTAACCATTCCAGCGGCCGATCATGATCTTCTTTTGCGGCTTGCCGACCACCTGCCAGTAACGGCGCACGGTGCGGATCAGCACCTCGTTGGCCTCGGAGCCGGAGTTGGTGTAGATCGCGTGGCTGTAGTGCCCTGGCAGCAGGCTGAAGAGCAGCTCGGAAAGCTCGATCACTGCCGGGTGAGTGGTGTGGAAGAACATGTTGTAGTACGACAGTTGATCCATCTGCGCGGCAGCGGCAGCGGTCAGGTCCCGGCGGCCGTAGCCGAGCTGGGTGCACCACAGGCCGGACATGCCATCCAGGTAACGGTTGCCGTCGTTGTCCCACAGGTTCAGGCGCTCACCGCGGACCATCACCCGTGGCCCTTCGGCATTCAGTGCCTTCTGATCGAGAAACGCATGGATATGGTGGGCGGCGTCGGATTTCTGATAGTCCTGGGTGTCGCGTTGCGGGGCAAAGGGTGCATTCATGGCTCTGTTCTCTTTCTTGATAAGCACGTGAGAGGGGAAGGCCGCGCTGATCCAGTGCGCATACTGGCGCCTGTCCTGGACGCCGGGGTTGGAGAAATGCTCCCACACTCCCGGCGCCCCCGAAATCACCCGTTTTGGTGACATCACCCCGCCGATTCCCGAGTCGGCAAGGTGCCGGACTGCAGAGCTTTTTCGTATGACTGGAGAACATTTTTACTAATTTGCCTTGCTTCGATAGTGGCGCACCATCGACCCACATGAATAACAACAGACCGTGTCCACGGTCGATGTGGGAGTGCAGCGTGTTCGACCTTAACTTCTGGCAGCAGCGGGCCAAGCGCCAAACATTCATCGATACCGCCCTTATTGGTGGTCATCAGGTGAAGCCTTCCTCGGGGGCAACCTTCGATGCGATCAACCCCGCCACCAATCAGCTGCTCGCTCGCGTTGCGGCCTGTGGCGAGGACGAGGTCAACCTGGCTGTGCGCACCGCGCGCCGCGCATTTAACGAAGGTCCGTGGGCGCGCATGGCACCTGCGCAGCGCAAGAAGATCCTGCTCAGGCTTTCCGAACTGCTGCTGGAACACCGCGAAGAGCTGGCCCTGCTCGACTCCCTGAACATGGGCAAGACAGTCATGGATGCCTACAACATTGATGTTCCGGGGGCGGCCGGGGTGTTCGCCTGGTACGGCGAGGCGCTGGACAAGGTCTACGACCAGGTCGCGCCAACGGCTGCCAATGCATTGGCAACCATCACCCGCGAAGCATTGGGGGTCGTCGCTGCAGTCGTGCCATGGAACTTCCCGCTGGACATGGCGGCCTGGAAACTCGCCCCGGCGCTGGCCGCAGGAAACAGCGTGGTATTGAAGCCCGCTGAGCAGTCACCGTTCTCTGCCCTGCGCCTGGGCCAGCTTGCGCTGGAGGCCGGTATTCCGGAAGGCGTGCTTAACGTTGTGCCAGGGCTGGGCGAGAGCGCCGGCAAGGCCCTGGGGCTTCACCCGGACGTCGATTGCCTGGTGTTTACCGGGTCGACCCAGGTGGGCAAATACTTCATGCAGTATGCTGCCCAGTCGAACCTCAAGCAGGTCTGGCTGGAGTGCGGTGGCAAAAGCCCGAACCTGGTGTTCGCCGACTGCCAGGATCTCGATCTGGCTGCGGAAAAGGCGGCGTTCGGCATCTTCTTCAATCAGGGCGAGGTGTGTTCGGCCAACTCCCGGCTGTACGTGCAGCGCTCTATCCATGACGAGTTCATCGAGCGGGTGATCGCCAAGGCGCAAGCCTGGATCCCGGGTGATCCTCTTAACCCGGCCAGCACCGCAGGGGCGATCGTCGATAGCGAGCAGACCGCGCGCATCATGCGTGCGATTGGCCAGGCGAGTGAGGAGGGCGCGAAGCTGCTGAGCGGTGGCGAGCAGCTGACCTTCAATGGTTCCTCCAACTTCATCCAGCCGACCCTCTTCGGCAACGTGAAGAGCGACAGCCGCCTTGCCCGTGACGAAATCTTCGGCCCCGTGCTTGCCATCAGCGCCTTCGATAGCGAAGAGGAGGCAGTGCAGCTCGCCAACGACAGCATCTA
Organism: Pseudomonas alkylphenolica; assembly: GCF_000746525.1. Classification (NCBI taxonomy): domain Bacteria; kingdom Pseudomonadati; phylum Pseudomonadota; class Gammaproteobacteria; order Pseudomonadales; family Pseudomonadaceae; genus Pseudomonas; species Pseudomonas alkylphenolica. The sequence goes on along the minus strand of NZ_CP009048.1, from coordinate 2,962,196 downwards.
TGGCCTGGCCGCTTCGGTATGGAGTGACGATCTCAATCGCGCCCATCGCGTTGCCAGGGCGCTGAAGGCCGGCACCGTCTCGGTCAATACCATGGACGCACTCGATACTGCCGTTCCGTTCGGCGGGGGCAAGCAGTCCGGGTTCGGTCGCGATCTTTCGTTGCACTCGTTCGACAAGTACACACAACTGAAAACCACCTGGTTCCAGCTGCGTTAAAGCCTGGCGCCAGCCGGCGCCTCAATAACAACAAACACACAACTATAAGTCGTGAGGGCGTTTCCATGCGTACTTTCACCGCGTCGCTCAGCTTTGCAGTGCTTACCGCTGTCAGTCTTCCTGCGCTTTCCAGTACCTCCAGTCTGACGGTGATCTCTTTTGGTGGCGCTACCAAGGCCGCTCAACAGGCCGCCTATTTCCAGCCCTTTGAAAGCAGCGGGGCAGGGAAGGTGGTGGCTGGCGAATACAATGGCGAACTTTCAAAGATCAAAGCCATGGTCGACGTCGGCCATGTGTCCTGGGACGTGGTGGAGGTAGAAAGTCCTGAACTGATTCGCGGTTGTGAGGAGGGACTGTTCGAACGGATCGATCCGGCGCTGCTCGGCGATCAGGCCAACTACCTGCCCGGTACCGTGAGCGAATGCGGTGTGGCCAGCTATGTGTGGTCCATGGTCATTGCCTACAACACCCAGAAGCTCAGCACTGGGCCTGCGTCATGGGCTGATTTCTGGGATACCCAGCGTTTTCCAGGCAAGCGCGGTCTGCGCAAAGGTGCCAAGTACACCCTTGAGGTGGCCTTGCTCGCTGACGGCGTCTCCCGCGAGGATCTCTACAAAGTGTTGGGCACTCCGGAAGGGGTGAACCGCGCATTCCGCAAGCTCGATGAGATCAAGCAGAACATTCAGTGGTGGGAGGCCGGCGCGCAACCTCCGCAATGGCTGGTTGCCGGCGACGTGGTGATGTCCGCCGCCTACAACGGTCGCATTGCATCGGCCCAGAAGGACGGCTCCAAGCTCGGCATTGTCTGGCAGGGCAGCCTGTATGATCCTGACCACTGGGCAATCGTGCGCGGGTCCGGGAACAAGGCGCTGGCAGAGAAATTCATCACCTTCGCCAGTCAGGCCGAGTCGCAAAAAGCCTTCTCCAGCCAGATTCCTTATGGCCCCGTGCGCACTGAAGCGCTCGCTCAATTGCCTGCCGATGTCCAGCATCAGCTACCTACCGCTCCTGCCAATCTCGCCGACGCGCAACTGGTGGACGCAGCGTTCTGGGTCGACCACGGCGAAGAGCTGGAACAACGCTTCAACGCCTGGGCTGCACGCTGAGCGATAAAGAGTGATGGTGAGCCCGTCGCGGCAATGGAACAATGCTTCAGCGCCGATGCTGTATAACCTCGGCATCCCCGATGCAGGAGGTGAAACGCAAGATGGGCAGTAACCGGCTTCAATCCGAAGAGTGGTTCCAGCAGATCGCTCATGTGGTCGACTGCATCGGGACGTCAGGGTTTGTCGAGTCGTTGTTCGCAGCGCTCAACTCCCTGGCGCCCGCCCATGCCATCACCGTGTTCCTGTTTCCTCATGAAGGCCTGCCTTCGGCATTGTTCGAGCGGGACGAGGAGGGGCCATGGATGCCAGAAGGCAATGTGCGCAAGTACCTTGAGGGCTTCTACCTGCTGTGCCCGTTCTACCGGGCCAGCATGGAGGGCATCGCGCCAGGCTGTTACCGGCTGAGCGATGTCGCACCGGACCACTTCAAGCGCAGCAAATATTATCTGTCGTTCTACCAGCATGCGCGTCTTGAAGACGAGCTCAACTACATCGTGCCGCTCGGGCCGAAACTGACGATCGCCGTTGCCTTGGCGAGCACCTGCCGCATGAGCCGGCAACAGGTCGACGAACTCAAGCGCATTGCCCCCTGGGTGCTGGCGGTAGTACGCCGGCATTGGGGCGATCTTGATGCTGATTCGCTCGGCGGCCGCTTTGAAAGCGCGCTTGGCCGGCAGATCAACGCAGCGCTGACCAAGTTCGGCTCTTCCTTGTTGACCGAGCGTGAGTGCCTGGTCGCTCAATACATGCTCCGCGGTCATTCCATCCGCTCACTCGCCGAACGCCTTGGTATCAGCGAGGACACCGTCAAGACCCACCGCAAGCACCTCTACGCCAAGCTTGATATCGCCAAGCAGTCGGAGCTGTTTTCGCTGTTCATCGACTCGGTGGCCCAAGCCCAGGAAGGGTTGAGCAAAGACCCGCTGGAAAGCTACCTGCGCCGCAGGCGCTGACATTCTGTTCAGCGATACCTCGAACGCCGCGAAAATTGCATCTCAGATGCGATAAGCCGTGATTATTTAATCTCTTAAATCACTTTCAAAAGCATTCTTTTAGGTAATGAGATACCATGTAAAAACATAGTATGTACCACATTACGTAATAGTAGGAGCAACCATGGCCCGTGGCGGAATCAACAAGGCTGTCGTGCACAAGGCACGGCAAGCGCTGCTGGCCCGTGGTGTACATCCCAGTATCGATGCGGTACGTATCGAACTCGGCAACACCGGGTCGAAAACCACCATTCACCGCTACCTGAAAGAGCTGGACAACCAGTACCCGGCGCAGCCATTGAGCACGCCGAATCTCAGCGATGCGCTGGCAACACTGGTCGAGCAACTGGCCGAGCAGTTGCGTGAGGAAGGGGAGGCGCGAATCGAGGAAGTGCGCAGCACGTTCGAGGCGGAGCGGCAAACGCTGCTGGCCCAGGTACAGATCAGCCAGCAGGCATTGGCAGCGCTGCAACAGCAGCATGAAATCCAGGCCGCAGCCTTGGCCGGTGAGTCCGCCGCGCTGGCCACCACGCGCAGTACTTTGCAGACCGAACAGACCCGCAACGCCACACTCAATCAGGCCGTTGGCGAATTGAACCTGCGCCTGGCCGACAAAGACGAGCAGGTGCAGCAGCTTCAGGTCGAACTGCGGCAGTTGCAGCAGACCTTGATCGTCAAGCAGGACGAACTGACGCGCCTGAACCGTGACAACGAAGGCTTGCTGGTACAGATCCGTACGTTCAAGGATGCCCAGCGCACGCTCAAAACCCAAAGCGAGCGGCGCCAGGTGCAAATCCAGGGGCTGGAAGTGAACCTGGCGCAACTCAATGGTTCGCGGGGCGAGCTGGAAAAGCAGAACCAGAACCTGGCGCTGAGCCTGGCCGAGCGGGTCACCGAATTGCGTCAGCAGTTGCAGCTGATTGGCAAGCTGGAGGCACAGCTACGTCAGGCGGAAAAACAGGCGCAGCAGCTTCAGGGCACGCCCTGAAGTTTCAGGCGCATCGCGCACCGATCAGTCAGCCCGTGAGCCTGTTCGGCAGCTAGTTGACGTTGCAGGAAATCGCTGCAGCTTTGCGCATCAAGCCGCTCAAAGCCCAGGCGTGCATAGAAGGGCGCATTCCATGGCACGCTGGCGAAGGTAGTCAAGGTCAGCCCGGTAAAGCCTTGCGCTTGCGCCCAGGCGCTGACCGTGGCGATCAACCGGCGACCTTGTCCTTGGCCTTGCAGCGCTCGCGCCACCGACAGCTCAACGATGTGCCAGTCCTCGCCACAGGCCTGGCCACAGAGAAAGCCCTGTGGACGATCCTGCTCGTCAGCCACTACCCAGGTATGACCGGCAGCGATGAATGCGCGATGCTGCGCGGTTCCGAGCACGTCTTCGCTGGCGATCCACTGCAGGCCTTCGCAGGCAAGGAAGGCTTGCGCGGCAGAACGTTCGATAGCCGGCAGCAAGTCTGCGTCGTCGTCGCGGGCGCAACGGAGGGTGGTGAGCATGGTTGTACTGTCCGATACAAAAGGTGAGGCAAGCCGCAAGGCCTGCTTTATCCGCCTCTGCTATATCCACAATTCACAAACAATATTGGCAGTCTCTACTGATGGATTGTATATATTGCAGCGGAATTCAATGTTAACAACCCATGCCCGAAAAAGTTAAGCGCTCCTGTTCAGGAGGGATTTAATCATGGGTATTCACAAGGTAAAACTGCGGCTCACCCCTGATAAATGGGGAGCTGATTTTTTAGCGTTGGTGCTGCTTGTTTTTGTTTTCTTTTCGCCAGCCGCGCAATCGGCGGACTGCATCAAACTGTGCGAAGGCGGTAAGCATGACTGCCTGAACGTCTGTTCAAACGCTCCATCTGCCTCAAAAATCGCCGCTTGCAGTAATGCCTGTTACTCGACGTACGACTGTCCAGCGCGGTGCGCCAACCCGAAATCGCCAATTCCGCAATCGCAACCTTCTGCACAGAAAAACCCGACGACCCAGTGCAATAGTGCATGCAATCAGCAATATTCACAGTGCGCGATGACGTGCCAAGGAATAACGTCGTGCTTTGAAACCTGTGGCAGCATGGCAAAAAACTGTTTTAGCGCCTGCGGAGGATTGTCGAACAGTACATCCTCTTCGCAATCTCAAGGGCAGTCAAAAACTCAGGAGGTATTAAATAAAGTTGATTCCTTGAACAAAGCGGTCCAAGGGATATTTGGAGCAGGAGAGTAAATTTCCGCGCATTTCAGCCGCCGCGGGGCTACTGCATTGTCAGCACCAACCCCCGGCAACCGCCCTGGATCAATGAAATTTCCGGCGTTGCAGCTTTTTGCTTGCCAGCAACCACAAAAATCATAATTTCGTCATTTCCATCCTTTGCACAGAATGCGACCTACACCCACCCACGACGATCCGCGTGGGAAACCTCAGTAGGGCGCAGCGATGACAAACAATAAAACAGCAATAGACACGCTCGTAGTCGGCGCCGGTCAAGCCGGTGTGGCGATGAGCGAACACTTGAGCCGACTCGGCGTGCCGCACCTGGTTCTGGAACGCAACCGTATCGCCGAAGCCTGGCGTACCGGGCGTTGGGATTCACTGGTTGCCAATGGCCCGGCCTGGCACGACCGCTTCCCCGGCCTGGAGTTCGACGGCCTCGATCCCGATGCTTTCGCCGGCAAAGACCAGGTGGCCGATTACTTCGAAGCCTACGCGAAAAAATTCAACGCCCCGGTACGCACCGGTGTCGAGGTGACCAAGGTAGAGCGCAATGTCGGTCGCCCTGGCTTCACCGTGGAAACCTCCGACGGCGTGATTGAAGCCAAAAATGTCGTGGTTGCCACTGGCCCGTTCCAGCGCCCGGTGATTCCGGCGATCGCGCCTGCAGACGGCAAGGTTTACCAGATGCACTCCGCCGAATACCGCAATCCTCAGCAATTGGCCGAAGGGGCTGTGCTGGTGGTGGGTGCCGGTTCTTCAGGTGTACAGATTGCCGATGAGCTGCAGCGTGCCGGCAAGCAGGTCTACCTCTCGGTCGGCGCCCATGATCGTCCGCCACGCGCCTATCGCAACCGCGACTTCTGCTGGTGGCTGGGTGTACTCGGCCTGTGGGACGCTGAAGGCGTACAACCCGGCAAAGAGCACGTCACCATTGCCGTCAGCGGTGCGCGTGGCGGTCATACCGTGGACTTCCGCCGCCTGGCCCAGCAGGGCATGACCCTGGTTGGCCTGACCAAGGCGATCAACAACGGCGTGGTGAGCTTCGAATCGAACCTGGCGGAGAACATTGCCCGCGGCGACGAAAACTATCTGGCCTTGCTTGATGCCGCCGACGCCTACATTGCCGCCAATGGCCTGGATCTGCCGCCAGAGCCGGAAGCACGGATCATGCTGCCGGACCCAGACTGCATCAGTAACCCGATCCTGGAGCTGGACCTGGCCAAGGCCGGCATCACCACGATCATCTGGGCCACCGGTTATTCGGTCGATTACAACTGGTTGCAGGTCGACGCCTTCAAGGCCGACGGCAAGCCGCAGCACCAGCGCGGCGTTTCCAGCGAACCGGGCATCTACTTCGTCGGCCTGCCATGGCTGGCACGTCGTGGCTCGGCCTTTATCTGGGGTGTGTGGCACGACGCCCGGCATATCGCTGAACACATCATCAAGCAACGCGCCTATTTCGATTACCGCGATGCCTCGCAACGCCAGGCCGAAACCCCTGCAAGCCACATTCAGTCCGCCAGCCTTATGGAAGTCCGTTGATGCCTACTCATACTCGTATCCGCATGTTCAACACCAAAGACACCTACCCAAACCAGACCCTGGACAACGACCTGTGCCAGGCGGTCCGCGCCGGCAACACCGTGTATGTGCGTGGCCAGGTCGGTACCGACTTCAACGGCCAGTTGGTGGGTCTTGGTGATCCACGGGCCCAGGCCGAGCAGGCCATGCGCAACGTCAAGCAACTGCTCGAAGAGGCCGGCAGCGACCTGAGCCATATCGTCAAGACCACCACCTACCTGATCGACCCGCGCTACCGCGAGCCGGTGTACCAGGAAGTCGGCAAATGGCTCAAGGGTGTGTTCCCGATCTCTACCGGTCTGGTCGTCAGCGCCCTGGGTCAGCCGCAGTGGCTGATGGAAATCGACGTGATCGCAGTCATCCCCGAATAAGGAGCGTGCCATGACCTTTTCCATCGTCGGTCGCTGCGCCGAAACCGGCCAGCTGGGGATTGCCATCAGTTCGTCGAGCATTGCCGTCGGTGCCCGTTGCCCCTGGCTGCGCTCCGGTGTCGGTGCGGTTTCGAGCCAGAACATCACCTTGCCGGCCCTCGGGCCGCAAGTGCTCGATGCCCTGGGTGAAGGGCTGGCGCCGCACCAGGCGCTGGACCACGCACTGACCCGCAACGGCTACAGCCAATACCGTCAGGTAGCGGTGGTTGATGCACAAGGGCGAACTGCGGTGTTCAGCGGTAATCATGCCCTGGGCACGCACAACGCCCTGGCCGGCGAGCAATGTGTGGCCGCTGGCAATCTGCTGGCCAACAGCGCGGTGATCGAGCGCATGGTCGAAGCCTTTGAGAACAGCGAAGGTTGTCTGGCGGCGCGCTTGCTGAGCGCACTGCAAGCCGGGCAGGACGCTGGCGGGGAGGCGGGGGCGGTACATTCGGCGGCGCTGTCGGTGGTTGGCGAGCTGGTCTGGCCGATCGTCGATCTGCGCGTGGACTGGGCTGACGAGAACCCCATCGGCGAACTGCAGAAGCTCTGGAGCGCCTATGAGCCACAGCTGCAGGACTACCTGACCCGCGCCCTGAACCCGACCCTGGCCCCGAGCTATGGAGTGCCGGGCGATGAGTGAGCTGCGCAGCCGCGCCTTGCTGGCCAGGCTGATCGGTTTTGCCACGGTCAGCCGCGACTCGAACCTGCAGTTGATCGAGTTCGTGCGCGACTACCTGCAAGGCCTTGGGGTGGGTTGCGAGCTGATCTACAACGCCGAGCGCAGCAAAGCCAACCTGCTGGCCAGTATCGGGCCGGCAGTGGCGGGCGGCGTGGTGCTGTCGGGGCATACCGATGTGGTGCCGGTGGACGGTCAGCCCTGGACGGTTGAGCCGTTCGCCCTCAGCGAGCGCGATGGCAAACTCTACGGCCGCGGTGCGGCAGACATGAAAGGCTATCTGGCTTCGGTACTGGCTGCGGTGCCGGTGTTTCTTGCCAGCCCGCTACGCCGCCCCGTGCACCTGGCGTTTTCGTATGACGAAGAGGTGGGGTGCCTGGGTGTGCGCAGTCTGCTGGAAGTACTGCCGCAACGTATCCCACAGCCGGCCCTGTGTCTGATCGGCGAGCCGACAGAACTCAAGCCGGTGCTGGGTCACAAAGGCAAGCTGGCGATGCGTTGCCATGTGCATGGCGCACCGTGCCATTCGGCCTATGCGCCGTATGGCGTGAATGCCATCGAACAGGCGGCACGCCTGATCGGTCGCCTGGGTGAGATCGGCCAGCGCCTGGCCGCACCAGAGCATCACGATGAACGTTTTGATCCGGCGTTCTCCACGGTGCAGGTCGGGGTGATCCAGGGCGGTACGGCGCTGAACATCGTGCCGGCGGATTGTCGCTTCGATTTTGAGGTGCGTGCCTTGCCAGCGTTCGAGCCGCAAGCGGTGGTCGACGAATTGCAAAGCTACGCCGAGCAGACGCTGTTGCCGGCCATGCAGGCGGTCAAGGCCGACACGGCGATTCGCTTTGAACCGATTTCGGCTTATCCGGGCCTGGCCACCGCGCCTGAAAGCGCCGCCGCGCAGTTGGTCGCGCAACTGTGCGGCAGCAATGATTTCAGCACCGTAGCCTTTGGCACCGAAGGTGGTTTGTTCGACCAGGCCGGGATTCCGGCGGTGGTCTGTGGCCCCGGCAGTATGGATCAGGGCCACAAACCCGACGAATTCGTCAGTGTCGAGCAAATGGCGGCCTGCGACCGCCTGATGGACCGCCTGGCCGAGTACCTCTGCAGCAATTGATAACAAATGATCGCGGGGCAAGCCCGCTCCCACCGTGGGCCTCGGTGGGAGCGGGCTTGCCCCGCGATGCTGCTGATGCTTATACCAACCAGGCCGCAAACTGCTCCTTGCAGTAATCGACAAACAACTGCGCAGGCTTGGTCAGCTGCGCACGTTTCAACCAGCCAGCCACCAGGCCGGAGCCGGTAACATCTTCAGCCAGCTCGACGCAGACCAGCTCCTGCCCATCATAGGTGCTGGTGGTGTGTGGCCGGGTAACCAGCAGCGCAAAACCAAAGCCCTGGCCGACCATGCCGCGCACCATTTCAATTGAAGGCGAGCTGAAGATAATGTTCGGGCTCAGCCCCAGCTCTTCGAAAATGCTCACGAAATAGGTACGGCTGGGCTGCACATCCAGCAGGATCATCGGCTCCAGCGCCAGATCACGCAGCGACACCTGCGCCTGCTCGGCAAAGCGATGCCCGGCCGGCAACAAGGCGTAGGGCCGTTGCGGCGCCATCAACGCTTCGGTCTCGATGGTGCTGTCCAGGTCATGATCGTAGAAGATCGCCAGGTCGTAACGCCCACCCGTCAGGCCTTGCACCAGCTCCTGCTGCTCGCCGTCCTGCAGGCGGATCTCGACCCCCGGAAAGCGCTCGCGAAAGCCCTTGATCAGGCGGGGCAGGTAGAGTGGGGCGACAGTCTCGAAACAGCCGATATCGATCTGTCCGCAAACCACGTCGTTATCGGCCAGGGCGTTCTGTTCGAACTCGCGGGCCATGCGCAGCAGTTCCAGGGCTTTGCGGTAGAAGCGTGCGCCACCGGGCGTAAGCGATACGCCCTGAGCATGATGGCGGATAAACAGCTGCACGCCGAAGCTGTCTTCCAGGCCTTTGATTGCGGTTGAAATCGACGGTTGCGCAATGTACAGCTTGCGCGACGCCTCGGCGACGCTGCCGCATTCCACGGTGGTGACGAAATACTTCAACTGACGCAAGGTATAGGACGCCACAGTGCACCTCTGGCTGATTATTTTGCTACAGGTTACCCCTTTGACGCCCGGCGGCTGCAGCGGATTTTGCTCGCCATTGAGCATATTTTCGCTGTGCAGCCGCTGCGTGCTTGCGATTAATCGGCCGTAATCTCGTGTACCTGCCAGCGCACGGAACTGACACCTTTTTCCAGGCTCACCCGGCTGACCAGGCGTTCCAGCTGGGTCGGCGCGTCGGGGCTGCCGAGCAGTTCGGCGCGCACTTCCAGTTTCGCCGGGTTGGCCAGGTCTTCGCTGTGCAGTGACTGCAGGCGCAGACCGCCACTGCCGAAGCTGTGCAGCATCAGGCTGCGCACCTGGATTTCGTCTTCGGCGCGGCAGGTGATGCGCACCTCAAAACGCTGCTCGGCTTCATTGGCCGGCAGCACCTCTTGATGGTTCAGGCGCTGGGCAATGTCGCGCAACAGGATGTTGGCACAGAGCACCACACAGCTGCCGACGGCCGCCTCCAGCAACAGCCCCATGCTGCACAGCACCCCGACCGCAGCGGTGCACCACAGCGTCGCGGCCGTGTTCAGACCGCGCACATTCAGGCCATCGCGCATGATCACGCCACCGCCGAGAAAACCGATGCCCGACACCACATAGGCGGCAATACGCGAAGCATCGGTGGCGGCCATGTCCGGCACGGCCTGGGTCATCAGCACAAACAGGCAGGCGCCAGTACTGACCAGGGCATTGGTGCGCAGGCCGGTCAGGCGTTGGCGCAGTTGACGTTCAGCGCCGATCAGGGCACCGAGTACGAGCGCGACGGTGACGCGCAGGAGAAATACTTTCCAATCCATGACAAACCTCGAATCCACGGCGCAAGGCCGCAACGCATCGAATACGGTCGATGCCGGTATGAATAAATGGATTGCGCAGGGTCACAGGCCAGGGCCACGAACAATCGTGTCGGGCTTGCAGGAAGGGAGAATGAAGCGTCGCATCCACTGGGGATGCGAGACACCACTGACCACCATGTACGGCGGGGCAGTGGCAGAAAGAGTCTGCTGAACTAGCGCGCCGTATGAACCTGTCGCAATCGACTAGAGCTACTGTCCAATGCAGGACTCCTGTATAGGCATGCAAAAATGCGGGCGAGAAACTAACGTTCAAAAGCAGCAGGGTCAAGGTTGTTTTCATGACAATTGCTTCCCCAACCCACTGGATCGCCACTGTTCCGGATTTGCAACGCTGTAGTGTGTGAACGCCGCTTCCGCCGGCCCGCCGCTGTGGCTAAGGTAAGCATCACGGCGCGGCGAGGGAGCGGTATGCAGCCACTGATCAATTATTTCAAGATGGTCCTGCATCCGGGGCCGGACACCTTCCGTTTTGCCCTGCGGACCATCGTTGCCTGCCTGCTGACCCTGTACCTGGCCTTCATCTTCGACCTCGACCAACCGAAATGGTCGATCATGGCGGTGTTTATCGTCAGCCAGCCCTTGGGCGGCATGACCTTGCAACGCAGCTTTGCCCAGGTGGTGGGTACCGCCGTCGGGGCCGCGGTGGCGGTGCTGATCATGGCGCTGTTTCCCCAGGCGCCGTTGCCGTTCATTGTCACCCTGGCGCTGTGGCTGGCCTTGTGCACCGCGGGCGGCACCTTGCTGCGCTATACCAGCTCGCATGCCTTCGTGCTCAGCGGCTTTACCGCCGTGGTGGTAGCCATGCTGGCAATCCCCGAGCAGGACAATACCCTGATGCTGGCCATTACCCGGGTCACCGAAACCCTGCTGGCAGTGGCCTGCGTGTGCGCCGTCAGCCTGCTCAGTGCCCGGCCGCAGGCGGTGGCCACGGGCTACTTCGGTAAAGTCGACAACCTGATCAAGCTGATGGCCGCGCATGCTGCTGCAGCCATTCGCGGCGAAGAAAGCGCCGCAGCCTTCAGCCAGCGACAGATGCAGATTCTCGGTGAGATCAGCGCGCTGGAAGGGCTGCGCCGCCACCTGTATTTCGATGCCCCCCACCTGCGCAGCGCCAACGACCTGGTGCAACTGCTGGGCAACCAGCTGGTGCTGCTCAGCTCGCGGCTGACCGTGCTGCGTAATCAGAAGCTGATGATCGCTGAACGTTGGCAGGGCGCGTATCCAGACTTCATCAACCAGTTGCTCAGCGACGAACTGATGTTTCTCGATCAACTGGCGCAACAGGGCAGGGCCATGCCCGCCAGTGCGCGGGAACACTTCAGCGCCCTGCAACGGCGTTTTGACCAAGCCGCCCTGCAAGCCGAGCAACTGGCGCCCGATTTGCCGCCGACCTTGCGCTCTCTGGCGTGGGCATTGCGTTGGGAGCAGGCGCGGTTGCTTGAGCAACTGAGTGAAATGCTCGAACTCAGTGACGCGATTCAGGACGGTCGAGCAGGCGACTGCCTGTACCGACAGGCCCGGACCAACCCGCTGCATCTGGATTTTCGCCTGGCGGCGATGAACGCCAGTCGTGCGTTTGTTGCCTTGCTGGTCGCCGGGCTGATCTGGATCGAGACGGCGTGGGACGGAGCCCGCGCCGGGGTCATTCTGGTAGGCATTCTCTGTTCACTGATGGCGACCTTTCCGCGTCCGTTGATGGCGGCACAGAACTACGTGCGCGGTTTGGGCATGGCCTTGCTGGTCTCGGCGCTGTATCAGTTCTGGCTGATCCCCCAGGTGGTCGATTTCGAGATGCTCGCGCTGTTGTTATTGCCGTTGCTGTACGTGGTTGCGGTCGGGCTGTCGACGCCAATGACTGCGGGGATCGGCATGGGCCTGGGCTTGTCCAGTTTCCTGATGTTCGGGCCGCAGAACATCGGCGCCTGGCAGAACACTGCGATTCAGTGGTTCGAGTTTGCCGGCGCCTATGTATGTGGTGGGGTACTGTCGTTGCTGGTGTATGCCTGGCTGTTTCCGTTCAACCCGCAGTTGCGTATCGAGCGGTTGTTCCGCGAGACCCGTGAACAGGTGTATGCCTTGCTCAAGGGGCCGAGCTCCGATGAGCGCCAGTTTGCTTTCGAAAGCCGCATGGTTGACCGCCTGACGCTGATCATCGGCCTGTTGCCCGCCACACAGGACGCCCGTTCAAAGGGACTGTTCGAAGTCAACCTGGCGTGCATGGCCCTGGGTGTGGCGTTGCGCCAGTTGCAGGAGCAGGGGCGGGCTAACCTGTTGCTTACCGACAGCAGTCGCGCGCGTCTGGAACAGGTGTTGCGTGACACCGGTCGCTATGTGACCGGGCGCACCCGGGGGCAACTGACGGTGCTGCTCGATACCCTGCAAGCGCTGGGTGAAGACCTCGACGCCCTGCACAGTGAGCAATTCACGGCAGCGGCTGAGCAGTTGCGTTCGCTGTTTCGCATTCGCGTCGCGCTGTTGGTGATCGCCGGCTTCCTGCGTCACTACAACCGCTACCTTGATCCCGCCGCCGAAGGAGAGCCAGCCCTTGCCCATTGATTTCGAAATCGGCGGTGTTTACCTGCCGCCGATTGCCCAGGCGCTGTTGCTGGCCATGCCGCTGTTGTTTGCCCTGTTGTGGTTGTTGCAGCGCCTGGGCGTGATGCAGCGGGTGTGGCACCCGGCCTTGTTCGAGGGCGCGTTGTACACCTGTATTTGTGCCTTGATCATCCTGTTCATGGGGAGCTGAAACGGTGAAGAAACTTGTGGCCCAGGCGTCGACCCTGGTAATCGTGGCACTGGCGCTGATCCTTGGCTGGTTCGCCTGGGAGCACTACACCCGTGCCCCCTGGACTCGCGATGCGCGGGTACGAGCGGACGTAGTGACACTGTCGGCCGATGTCGCCGGGCGCATCGTCGCCCTGCGGGTCGCCGACAACCAGCACGTGGACAAGGGCGAGCTGCTGCTGGAAATCGACCCGGACCGTTATGCCCTGGCGGTCGAACATGCCCGTCGCGCCATCGAAGTCGCCCGTGCCAGCGAAGGTCTGGCCCAGGCGGCGATTATCGCCAGTCAGGCCTCGCTCAAGCAGCGTCAGAGCGAAGAGCTGCGACGGCGCACCTTGAAGCAAACCGCAGCGATCTCCGGCGAAGAGTGGGAAAAGGCCAGCACCGATGTTGCCGTTGCCCAGGCCGAGCTGATGCGCGGGCAAGCCAACCTGAGCCTGGCCAGCGCCAACGTGCAACTGGCCACATCGGCATTGACCCAGGCGGAACTGGACCTGCAGCGCACGCGTATCTACGCACCGGTCAGTGGCTACGTCACCAACCTGTTGACTCGTCAGGGCGACTACGCCAGCGCCGGTGGTCCGTTGCTGGCCCTGGTGGACAGCAGTTCGTTCTATGTCAGTGGCTATTTCGAGGAAACCAAGCTGCCGCGCATCCAGATAGGCAATTCGGTGCAGATCGCACTGATGAGCGGTGAACACTTCGAAGGCAAGGTGCAAAGCATCGCCTACGCGATCACCGACCGCGAAAATGCCCCGGGCAGCCGCCTGCTGGCCAACGTCAACCCCAGCTACACCTGGGTCAAACTGGCCCAGCGCATACCGGTACGGATCGAAATTGATCCCGGCTATGCCGGCAAGGACAACCTGCGTGCCGGCACCACAGCGACGGTGACCGTGCGCCAATAGCGTGACGAAATGCCTCCTGCCGGGCGGGTCAAAATGGTAGGCTCTTGGCCGTTTGTGCCCACCAGTCGATAGATGTCGCCATGATCCTCAACCTCGCTGTTTTTCTCTGCACCCTGACGGCCATGGAGGGCATCGGCTACCTGGCGCATCGCTACATCATGCATGGCTGGGGCTGGTTCCTGCATCGCTCGCACCATGAGCCGCACCTGGGGGCGCTGGAAACCAACGACGTCTACCTGCTGGCCCTGGCGCTGATTGCCTTCGCCCTGGTGGCCATCGGCCGCGCCGGGCATGCGCCGTTGCAGTGGGTCGGGGCAGGGGTGGCGGCGTTCGGGGTGATCTACGTGATCGTGCATGACGGCATCGTGCACCGGCACTGGCCGTTCAAACCGCGACCGCGTAACCGATACCTCAAGCGTTTGTACAAGGCGCACTTGCTGCACCATGCGTTGAAGGGGCGGGATAACAGTGTGTCGTTCGGCTTTCTGTATGCGCCGCCGATGCACAGGTTGAAGCGGCAGTTGCGCGAACGACGCCGCCAAAGCTGACAACTATCTGGAATACCCTCCGGTGGGAGCGGGCTTGCCCCGCGATGCAGTGTGACTGACAAACCGCAATCGCGGGGCAAGCCCGCTCCCACCGGCCATCAAAGCTTGAGGTTCGGGGGAATGCGCAATTTTGTACAAGATCGCCCGGCGTGATCAGCGTACGCTGGCGTTGTTCCCTACATGGAGTTAGCGCATGAGCCTGCATATCGAAACCCCGCTGCTGGCATCCCGCCCGCTGAGCCTGGCCAGTGGCCTGGACGTCTGGCTGAAACTGGAAGCCTTGCAGCCTTCGGGCTCGTTCAAGTTGCGCGGTATTGGCGCTGCCTGTGAGGCCTATGCCAAACAGGGCAAGCGCCGTTTCGTGTCGTCGTCAGGCGGTAATGCCGGGATCGCCGTCGCCTACGCCGGTCGCTGTCTGGGCCTGGCAGTTACTGTGGTGGTGCCGGAAACCACCACCGAGCGGGCCAAACAGCTGATCCGCCAGGAGCAGGCCGAAGTCATTGTCCACGGCAAAGCCTGGCATGAGGCCAACGCCCTGGCGCTGTCGTTGCTGGGTGACGACGATGCCTACATCCATCCCTTCGATGACCCGCTGCTCTGGCAGGGCCATGCCAGCATGATCGATGAAGTCGCCGCCAGCGGCTTCAAGCCGGATGCCGTGGTGCTCTCGGTTGGCGGGGGCGGGTTGTTCTCCGGCGTTTGTGAAGGCCTGGCCCGCAATGGCTGGGGGCAGGTGCCGGTGTTCGCGGTAGAAACCGCAGGTGCCGCCTCGCTGGCTGCCACCATGGCGCAGAAGCAGCTGGTCGCGCTGGACAGCGTCAACACCGTGGCCACGTCCCTGGCAGCCAAGCAGGTGTGCCAGCGTGCGTTCCAGTGGACGCAGGAGCGTCCGGTGCATAGCCACGTGATCAGCGACCGCGAGGCACTCGATGCTTGCGAGCGGTTCCTTGCTGACCAGCGCATTCTGGTCGAGCCGGCCTGCGGTGCGGCGTTGGCCTTGGCTTATGCGCCAACAGAAGCGCTCAAGCAGTATCAGAAGGTGCTGGTGATCGTCTGTGGCGGCGTCACCGCGACCATCGATCAGATCCGCCAGTGGCGGGCGGCCTGCTAGTTGGATAGCGTCATCCATCAAGCCCCCGGGCATCCAGGCGTACGCCTGATCGATGCGCGCTACCAGCAATTTGCCTTTCCGCGGCACTTTCACCTGGAGTATCACATCGGCCTGATGGTCGCCGGCCAGCAGCGCTATGCCGCGGGCGGCGAGCATCAGCTGGCCGGGGCAGGGGACATCCTGCTGATGGCGCCGGAGCATGTTCACGACGGCGCCAGTGCCAACGACCAGGGCTATGGCATTCGCATCCTGACCCTTGACCCGGTTTGGCTGGCCGAGGTCAGCCGTGACTTCAGCGACGGCCGCCAGGGCTTGCCGACCCTCAACGCCGCGCAGTTACGTCATCCGCAGCTGCAACAGCTGCTCAATGGTTTGCACCGGCAGCAGGACTCGCTGGCATTTCAGAGTCAGCTGTGGGAAGCCCTGGCGTTGTTGCTCGGGCTGGGCTCCACGCTCAAGGTCAGTGAGCCTGGCAACGGCTTCGATCCGCAGCGATGGCGACAGCTGCGCGACTGGCTGGAATCACGCCTGGATCAGCCGCCAGGTCTTGAAGAAATGGCCATGTTCGTTGATTTGAGCCCCTGGCAACTACTGCGCCGCTTTCGCAATCATTGCGGGCTGCCACCCCAACAATGGCTGACCCAGCTACGCCTGGAACGGGCCTTGCCACGGGTGCTGGCGGGCCAGTCACTGAGCGCGATTGCCCTGGACCTGGGCTTCTACGACCAAGCGCATTTCAGCCGTTTGTTCCGCCGCACTTATGGCGCGCCGCCGCGTGCTCTGCAGGCGAAAAAAGCGCCCGGCAATATTTTTTAAGGTCTGAGGGAACATATTTAGTAATTTTCCTGGCTTCGCGCATTGCTCATGATCACTCCTACAAGAAAGCGCCTTTCGTGCCGGCGCGATCGAAGTACGCCCACGTACTCATCCTTGCCTTGGAGTTCGTCATGACCACCGCAACATCCGCTCCGCTTATCGAAAAACACACGATCGGATACGTGCCCCCACAAGATCGCCATGGAAAGGTGAGAGACCTGTTTACCCTCTGGTTCGGCGGCAACATCGCGCCGCTGCCGATTGTCACCGGCGCCCTGGGCGTGCAGCTGTTCGGGCTGAACCTGGTCTGGGGCATCATCGCCATCCTCGTTGGCCATCTGGTCGGCGGCGTGCTGATGGCCCTGCATTCGGCGCAAGGCCCGCAGATGGGCATTCCGCAGATGATCCAGAGCCGGGCCCAGTTCGGCTCCTTGGGTGCGCTGCTGGTGGTGGTGATTGCCGGGGTGATGTACATCGGCTTCTTCGCTTCCAACATCGTCCTGGCCGGCAAGTCGCTGCATGGCGTGGTCGACAGCGTGCCGGTGCCGGTAGGTATCGTCATCGGCGCCCTGGGCTCGGGGATCATCGGCATCATTGGCTACCGCTTCATCCATGTGCTCAACCGTATTGGCACCTGGGTGCTCGGCGTGGGCATCGTGCTGGGCTTCGGCTACATCCTGACCCACATCCAGACCGCTGACTTCCTCACCCGTGGCAGCTTCAACATCTCTGGTTGGCTGGCGACGGTATCGCTGGCGGCGCTCTGGCAGATCGCCTTTGCCCCGTATGTCTCGGACTACTCGCGCTACCTGCCGCAGGACGTTGGTGTGGCGTCGACCTTCTGGGCCACCTACCTGGGTTCGGCGCTGGGTTCGAGCCTGTCGTTCGTGTTCGGTGCGGTGGCGGTGCTGGCCACTCCGGCGGGCATGGACACCATGGATGCAGTGAAACTGGCCACCGGCAGCATCGGCCCGTTGATGCTGGTGCTGTTCCTGCTCAGCGTGATCAGCCATAACGCCCTCAACCTGTATGGCGCGGTGCTGTCACTGATCACCCTGGTGCAGACCTTCGCCCACCGCTGGATCCCTACGGCCAAAAGCCGGGCGGTGCTGTCGCTGGTGGTGCTCAGCGGTTGCTGCGTGGCGGCGGTTGGCGCCTCGGCGGACTTTATCGGGCACTTTGTCGATATGGTCCTGGCCCTGTTGGTGGTGCTGGTGCCGTGGACGGCGATCAACCTGATCGACTTCTATGCGATTCACAAGGGCAAGTACGACATCGGTTCGATCTTCCGGGTCGATGGCGGTATCTATGGGCGCTACAACCCGCAGGCATTGCTGGCTTATGCCATCGGTATCGTGGTGCAGATTCCGTTCATGAACACACCGTTGTATGTCGGTTCGGTCTCGGCGTATATCGATGGTGCCGACTTGTCCTGGCTGGTTGGTTTGCTGGTGACCTCGCCGCTGTATTACTGGCTGGCAAGCCGGGATTCGGCGTATCGCCGCCGGCAGATGTCGATGCAGTTGGCCATGCGTTAACACACCCTACGGTGGGAGCGGGCTTGCCCCGCGATTGCGATTTCCAAGTCACATCGCATCGCGGGGCAAGCCCGCTCCCACAGACATACAGATACACACATCACAGCTCAAGGCGGAGAAACAGTGATCACCGTGGAGCCGGAAAACGGCCCCGGGGTCACTGTTCCGCGGGTACTCAAGGTCGAGGTGATATCCAGCGGGGTGTTCCGGCCGTCTGCAACCGCCACATTGACGCCCGCTGTGGCGTCCTTGCCGTTGACAGTGATCTTCGAGTACAGGCTGCCGTCGTCCCTGAGGCGTACGCCAAAAGTGTTTGTTCTGGAGGCCGAGACGGTCACGCTGGCCGGGCCCCGGCATTGCAGACTGAGCTGGGTCGAGGCTTGCGCCCGGTCCAGCGCATTGTCGGGCAGGTTTTTATGGTTGATGTTGTTATCGCCCTTGATCTCGCACATCAGCCTCGGTGCAACGACTCGGGTGCAGGGGCCGAACGGATCAACTGCGCCACCAAGGTTGGGGCCGGTCGTCGAACGGCCGAACGCGATGCAGACTGCATCTTTGACGGAATTATTCGGGACCAGAATCGATCCGCTGTGGGGTATTCGAAAACCTTCACGCTCCATATCCCATAGCAGGTTGGTCATCGACTCGCTGCCTCGGCGAACCGGCACATGCCAAGTTGTGTCGTAGGATCCTACTGCGGCGGAGCTCCCGGCACCTTTGTACGCGCTTATCGAAATGTTACAAATGGTTTTACGATAGTCGTCGGATACGCACGGGCTCGGCATTCCTGCCGCGCCCGAACTCCAGCCGCTTACTGTGAAGTGATAGCGTACGCCCCCCGGTTCATACTGACTTTCCGTTGTTGTAATGATGATAGCGTGTGCCTGGAGTGCGGTAGCGCCGAACAGGACCGCTGCCAGGGCGCTGCGCAGCACCGTTGGGTAAGGCTTTTTCATGGTGATCACTCGTAACTCAAGGCAAAGGTCATGGAGGCTTCGAAGTCGCCCAGTCCGAGGCTGCGATTGGCTAGCGCCTCGGGTTCGCCTTGCAGGTAGGCATTGAAGTTGAGCAGATTGTCGCCGCTGCTCAGTTCGCCCATGCGGTGGCTCTTGTTCAACGGCAAGGCCGTGCCGGCGGTCGTCTCCAGCCCCACCAGCAGGCCTTGGACGGTCGCGCTTTGCAGCACCAGCAGCCCGGGTGGTTCGCTGCTTTCGTTACCACTGAAGGTGATGCTGACTATGCGTTTACCGACGTCCAGATCGCAGTTCTTCAGGCGCAGCTCGATGGGGCGGCCCTTGGTTCTGCCGTTGAGGTAGAGGTCGTTGTCGATCACGCTTTTGAAGTCCAGTTTGATCAGCTCATTCTCCTCGGCCAGCACGCAAGGTTCATTCACCAGGGTGCCGGAGAAGTACAGGTTGTCTTCTGCTGCCTGTAGCGCAGGCAACCAGAGGCTGGCGGCGCCCCAAACGCTCAGGGTCATGGCCCACTTGCCCATAGATCCTCCTAGTAGAGTTCGGCCATCAGTAGCGCCGAAGCGGTAAAGTCGGTGCTGGGCAGCGCCGCCCCGGTAAGCTTTACTGGTACGGCTTCCAGCACTGGCGGTGTCGATGCGTTGACATCGATCTCTCGGGGTTGATTGGGAATCAGTGGGGTACCGCCAAGCAGTACCTTGATGCCCAGGTCGTTCACCGAGGTCTTGAGCGCGGCAGGGTCGAAATGGGCGTCAGTGCCCTTGAGGGTCAGGCGCATGTGCCATGTGATGCCTGCGTTGGCGGCACCCGGGCATTCGATCTGGTAGGGAATCGCCTGGCGGTAGAGCTCGCCATCGATGCGGTTGACGGCGATATTGCTCTGAAAGCGCACCTCGATACGCCCTCCCTTGTCGCTGACGGTGCAGCCGGGCGGAGCCAGCAGCGTGCCGCTGAATTGCAGGTTGTCTGCGCCAATGCATGGCAGGGGCAGGGCGGCGACTGACAGTATTGCCAGCTTGCGATAGAGGGTATTCATCGATAGTCCACCACCAGGGTTGCGCTGGCCTTGAACGCGCCGGCTTTGATTTCTCTGTTTTCACGCTTGACCAGAACGGCTTGCAGCACGGGCTGTTTGCGGGTGTCGAAGTCTGCCCAGGTGTTGACCGCAAGCCGCGCACCGTCCTTTTTAAGGGCGATGCCGAGGCTGTCATAGCCGGGTACCACCAGCAGCGCCGGATTGAAGGCGGAGGCGGGGGTACCGCGCACCTGCATGCGCAGTTCATTACTCGTCGAGCGGCTGCAATCGAGTGTGTACTCCAGGGTGATGGTCTTGTAACTGCCATCGATGCCAGCGGTTTGCACATCGCCAAACGGTGCGCTGATGGGGGCGTTTTTATTGATCACGCAAGGAATCGCTGCATAGACAACACCTTTGATCGTCACCACCTGCTGCTCGGCAGCATCGGTCGAAGATGCGCTACCCAGCAGCACGGCCAGCATGGCAATACGTGTGACAGTCATCCTGCAAGCCTCAGTCATATGCCAGGTTCACATTGAGGCTGGCGCGAAAGGCGCCCGGGCGCAGCGGCGCGGACGTGCGCTCAGGCCGGATGTAATAGGTCAGCTGGCTATTACCGGGCGAGACGAACCAGGCCGGAGCTATGCGGCCCAGGCGTACATTGTTGCCTTGCACATCGACCAGACGCAGCCCGAAACCCTCGGCACCGACCACCTTGATCAGATCGGGGGTATCGGCATCGGCCACCGCGTTGAAGGCCAGCGCTGCCACCGGCTCGATCGCGCTCCAGACCAGGGTGCCCTGTTGCTCATCACGGCGGCCGCCGTCGCTGCGCACACAGCCTTGCAGCTTGAGATGCAGGGCCACCGGCGTGCCCTGATCACCCATGCGTGACAGCCGGGCGGTGCTCAGTTCGCCTAACGACAGGGTCTGATAGGCGGAGCTGAGGTCCAGGTAGCAGGCGCTTTCCAGCAAGGTCCCGGTCACCTGGAACTCGGCCGACTGCACAGGGCTGCCAGCGGCGTGAGACAAGGTCGAGACACTGGCGCTGCAGAGCAAGACTGCCAGACAGCTACGGGTTCCAGGCATCATGATTTGCCCTCGGGTGAATGAGTCATCGGATGTCAGCGTTTGCTGGCAACGGGGCTGGCGGTGCAGGTGGCTGTAACACAGCTGAACTGCAGCTGCGGTCGGCCGCCATAGTCATTGACGTAGGTGAGCACCGGCTTGTCGCCCAGCGCCTTGCTGCTGACGCCCAGATCGAGCTGGCCCCGCGGGGCGACCATCAGGGGTTTGAAGTCGGTTGCGCTGGCGGCCTTGAGGTTGGGCGTGGCGTCGATTAGCGTGACGTAGTAGGGCGTCGGGTTGTTGACCAGGTAGCGGTCGTTCTGGCGGGTCAGGGTCAGTTTTTCCTGCCAGGGGGCTTGGTTGACACCGGCCCTGGGGGCGATTGCCGCAGGGCGATAGAACAGCTTCACCCGCGTCTGCAGGGCGATCTGCAAGGTGTTCGGCTTATCGCTGCGTGGTGGAATCTCACGCAGGTTGAAGTAGAACAGCGACTCGCGGTCCTGCGGCAACTGGCCTAGTTCAGGCAGGCCCTGAATCTTCACCTGGCTGTTGGTCCCGGCTTCCAGACGCTGGATCGGCGGCAGCACCACCAGGGGGCTGGTGATCTTCTCGGCCTGTTCGTTTTCGATCCAGGCCTGGGCCAGGTAGGGCAGCTGGGTGTTCTGATTGCTGACGCTGAGGCTGACCGATTTCTCGCTGCCGGTAAAAATCACCCGGGTGCGGTCCAGCGACACGGCGGCCAGGCTGGTTTGTGTCGTGCACGCGCCGATCAGGGCGAGCAGGGGCAGGGTGTTGCGCTTGAAGCTGGTGTTCATAAAGGTACCTGTTGCAAATAGATTAAGCGGCGCTGTTGTCCGCCTCGCTGACGGGCTGGCACAGCAGCTCCAGTTGTCGTTCCGGCGATTGCACCTGGTCGGGCAGGGTGAAACGGCAACGCGAGCTGCCACCCCAATGCAGCGACATGCTTTCGCCCGGCTTCATGCCGCTCAGATAAGTCGATCCGTCTTCGCCGACAATGCCGGTTTCCTGGCCGCGGCGGTTCTGCGCGGTGGCGCCAAAGGGCGGCGCGCTGCGGTCAGCCATGCGAATGACGACCATGGCTTTGTGTCCGGCGATCACATCGAAACGGCGATAACCAATCGCACCCTCGGTCAGGGTTGCCTGGGTAATTGACTGGGTGGCTTCGACATCGTCGGCCAGGCTGTCCAGGACGATGCTGGCCTGGTTGCGGTAGTAGCTGTTGACGTCGGTCACCACCGCCTTGCCGAAACGGTTGGTACGGGTGACCCCACCGTTGCCGCGCACCGGCACGCCGGCCACGCCCTGGGTATCGAGCAGCAACCGGGTGCCGCCCATGACGCTGCTGCGGTGCAGCGCCGCACCTTGACCGGTCAGGGTCGCGCCGCCTTGCAGGGACAGGCCGGCCGAGGTGTACTCACCGGCCTGGTAGCTGGCGCTGGCCACCACCTGGGCCTGATCGCCATCATGGGAGAGGAAGCCGCTGGCGGTTTCGCCGCTTGAGGACTTACCGGCGCTGAGCATGTAGTGGTTACGCTCATCGATGCGGTCGTAGTAACCCAGGCTATGCCTGCTTTCGCCACGATTGACCGATGAGTTGTAGCTGAATGAACCGGTGTTGCCCCAAGGAATACTGACCGACAGGTAGGCACCGTCATCGGAGGTGCCGTTGGCCTTGTTCTGGTAGGTGGTCAGCGACAGGCTGAGGTTCTTCAGGCCGCCGACATCGAAGTAGCGCGACAACGACAGGCTGTAGCGATCACTGGCCTGGCTGTTCCAGTAGGTCTGGTGGTTGTAGTTGAAGTACAGGCTGAGCCCGGAGTCGCGAAACTGTTTACTCACCGTCGCGGTGTACAGCTCCTTGCTCTGGTTCAGCGCCTCGCTGCCGCGCCGGGCTTCGATGAACTCGTTCATGCTCAGGTAGTTTTCCTCCGAAAACCGGTAGCCAGCGAAGGTGACCTGGCTGTCGTACTCATCGAAGCGTTTGGAATAGCTGGCACGGTAGGACTTGCCGCTCAGCGTGTTGCGCTCCGGCAGGGTGGCCCGCGACTGGGTGACGTCGAATGACAGCGCACCGAACGCCATCAGGTCGCGGCCCACACCCACGGCCAGGGAGCCGTAGTCCTTGGCGCCGAGGCCGCCGCCATACAATGACCAGCCATTACTGACACCCCAGGAAAACTCACCGGTGGCGAAGGCCGGGCCATCCATCTGATGCTCCCAATCGGAGGGTTTACCGGCGGCCAGCTTGTAGCGCACCGTACCCGGACGGGTCAGGTAGGGAATGCTGGCAGTGTCCATCTGGAATTCCTGGACGCTGCCGTCCTGTTCTTCGACGCGCACGTCCAGTTGGCCAGAGACCGCATCGTTGAGGTCCTGGATTCGAAATGCGCCTGGCGGCACCTGGGTGTCGTAGAGCACCCGGCCTTGCTGGCGAATCACCACGCGCGCGTTGGTGCGTGCCACACCCCTGACTTCCGGGGCATAACCCCTGAGGTTGGGTGGCAGCATGTTGTCGTTGCTGCTGAGGTTGCCGCCGGTGTAGCGAAAGCTGCCGAACAGGTTGGAGTCCAGATAGTCTTCACCGACGATCAGGCTCGAGCGCAGCGACGGCACGGCGCGCAGCGCATAAAACCGGCTCCAGGCAAATTGCTGTAGTGACGGCTGGTCGTCACTTCGTTGCACCTGGGTCTGCCAGTCGCCGCGCAAGCGCCAGGCGCCCAGGTTGATACCGGTGGTGCCATTGCCACTGAGGTTGTCGCTGCGACCTTTACCCTGCTTGCGCTCGGTGGTCTGGGCGTTGAAGTTGTAATCGAACAGCACCCCGGCAATACCGTCATCCCAGCGCGAAGGCGGGTCCCAGTTGGCCGCGGTGTATTCCAGCTGGTCCTGGGGGATGCTCAGGTACAGCCCCGCAGTGCCCAGGTTGCCACGGGCCTGCATGCCGGGAACGCTGCCCAGGTCCAGGCAGTCACCGGCGTGCCACCAAGTCAGGGATTTGATCACCTGTTCTTTCAAGCCCAGTTCATTGACCAACGCCGGCGACAGGCAGGCAACGCTGCTTTTTGGGTCGTCCTCGGCGGGGAAATAGTCAACCGGGAACTCCGTCAATGTATCGCGGTTCACGTGCACCATCAGACTGTATTGGCCGGGCATGATGAAGTTGGCCGAAGCAAACACCCCAAGATCAAGGTTCTCGCGATCCTTGAGGTCCAGTACATCGGTGTTGAATTGGAATTCTTCGGCTGCACTTGCCCACGTCGCGGCACAGCACAACGCCGTGGTAGCCAGTACCTTACGGTGATCCACGTGATTAAATCCTTGAACGACACTGCACACTGAGTGTCTGCAGTTCAGAAGTGCTGAATGCTCAGCTTGATCGTGGCGTGATAGTCGCCTGCTTCCAGTGCATGACCGCTACCGACGAGTGACAGCGAGTAATTAAGCATCAGGCTGTCGCTAGACAGTGAACTGTGCTCAAGTAACATGCCGGGTGAAATCAACTTTCCTTGTTCATCTTTTATCTGTAATGCAATGCCTTGTGCGCCGCCTTGAATACCGAAGTATTTACCTTCCGCTTCACCTTCGAACGCCAGCTTGAAACGCTGTGCAGGCTCGCTATTGCTGGACGCACTGGAACTGATGCAATCGCTGATATGGATGCTCAGGGATTGTTGAGATGAACTATCGCCGCTCACTAACCCATTAAGTGCGGTGGGTTTAAACGCCACGGTCTGATTGTCATTACCCACGCGGATGCTGCAGGCACTATCGACAATGCTCCCGGCCAGTTGCACGCGCCCCTTGAGTGCGCCGCCAATCGGCGCCTCAGCAGCACTGGCGGGCTGGCCCCAGGCGTACAGGAACAGCGGCATCAGCAGCAGCGCGGTTGAACGAATCATTTAGACCTCCGCTAGCTCCCCCGCAGTACGCAGTTTGTGCGTACTGCGGGGTACTTCAGTGACGGTAGCCGTTACTGATAAGCGAGGGTGAAGTTGGCGAAGGTCTCGAAGTCGCCCGGTACGATTTCGGCCGCAGTGCTTTCGCCGCCGCCTTCCGGGGCAACCATGTCGCCTTGCAGGTAGGCATTGAACTGCAGATAGGTGTCGCCATTGGACAGCGTCTGTGCAGGCGAAGCAGTGCCAAGCTTGATCAGCGCGCCGGTGTGGTCGGCGATGGCCAGGCTGGCACCTTGGGCAGTACCTTTGAGCGCCAGCAGGTCAGGGTTGGATGAAGGCGAACCGCTAAAGGTCGCGGTGGCCGCCTTCAGGGCGCCCAGCTCACAGCCGCGCAGCTCGATCTTGAAGGGGGTCGGGTTGGATTTGCCGCCGTTTTTCAGGGCAACGTTGGCAATCTGATCCATGTCGACAGTCTGGTATTGCGACTCTTGAGCGATGGAGCACGGTGCATCAATAATCGCGCCCTTGAAGGTAATCACACCGTGCCCCTGATCTTTGGCAACACTGACAGCAGAAGTCGCTGCAAGGGAAACCGCCATGATCGCGCCGGCCAACGTACTAAGTTTCATTTCACACTCCTAGTTATAAATTGATGTCCTTGAAGGGGACTCAATGGAACACTCTCTCAGCTGCGGTATCTGTGCACCGTTGAGCTGGGATAAGTCTAGGAGTGAGCAGGGAAAAAGTGAGTAGGACGTTGCCGACGCAGGCCTAGGAAATTTCCTACGTGATCATTGAGTGTCGCTCAGGGAGTCAATGCATTGCGTTTGGCGAACTCGGCCAGATCGACCAATGAAGTAGCGCCCAGTTTTTGCAAAAGCCGGGTTTTGTAGGTGCTGACCGTTTTATTGCTGAGAAAGAGCATTTCACCAATCTGCTTATTGGAGTAACCCTGAGCCAGATACTGCAATACCGTCACTTCCCGGTCGGTCAGCGATTGAATCTGTTCACGTTCAGTCAGTTGCTCCGCCGGATTGACACTGTCAAAGGTCAGGGCGGGAAAGAAGGTATAACCGGCGTCCACGGCTTTGATCGCAGTGATCAGGCTGCCGAGGTCTTCTTCTTTATTGACGAAACCGCGCGCCCCCAGCTGAATACAGCGTCGGCACACCGAATCGGCCGGTTGCGAAGTCAGTATCAATATTTCGCTACGCACATTCAGGGCTTTGATACGAGAGATAACAGTAAACCCGTCCAGTTTCGGAATACCAATATCGAGAACGACCACTTGTGGGGCCAGGTCGCGTACCAGCTGAACAGCATCGAGTCCATTGTCTGCTTCACCCACCACGCGCATGCCGTGCTTTTCCAGCAGGACCCTGACGGCAAGTCGAATGACCGGATGATCGTCAACTATCAGAACGCTATGCATAGTGTGATTTTTACCTTGAGAAAACGCTTGTTACGGAACGGTACAACCTGGGCTGTAAAAGGCTAACACTCATTAGCCGAACAGGGCGGAGCTGTACATTCGTGTAGTCTACCTTAGGAAATTTCCTAGGAAGCATGAGAAATCTCCCATGGAGATGTCGGAAGTGGGTCTCGCACACTGCTCCCCCCCCATTTGCGTGTAGACCTGCAATGCAAGACTTGACAGTTCTGGTCCTGGAGGATGAACCCTTCCAGCGCCTCGTCACCGTGACCGCCCTGGAAAAACACCTATCGAGTCCTGTCTTGCAAGCGGCGGACGGTGATCAAGCAATGGCGATGCTGGCAACCACCAGCTTTGTCGATATTGTCCTTTGTGACCTGAATATGGCGGGTATGGACGGCCTGGCCTTCCTGCGTCATGCCAGCAGCAGTGGCAAAGTCGGAGCGGTGGTGCTGTGCAGTGAGCTCGACCCGATCTTGCGTCAGGCCACTGTCGCAATGATCCACTGCCTTGGGCTGACCTATCTCGGTGATCTGGGCAAGCCGTTCCACCTGGAGGGTTTCCGCCCGTTGGTCAAACGTTACCACGAACACTGCAAAGCCGCGCCAAGGTTGCTGTGCCCTGCAGAACTGCCATGCCTGGGTGACGTACAGCGGGGCTTGGATAACGGCGAGTTCGAGGCGTACTACCAACCCAAAGTCACCCTTGAGGGGCAGCTATTGGTCGGAGCAGAAGTGCTGGCGCGCTGGAATCATCCGCAGTGGGGCGTGCTGTCACCTGCGCATTTTTTATCGGTGATGGAACAGCACAACCTGATCGACAGGCTGTTCTGGCATCTGTTCGAACAGGGGCTGGAACTGCACCAGCGCTTGGCGGCACAAGGGCGCGTGGTCAATCTGGCGTTCAACCTGCATCCTGGGCAATTGGCCTGCAATGCGCTGACCGAGCGCATTCCGCTCCTGCTCAAGCGCGCAAAAGTGCCACCGAGCAAGGTTATGTTCGAGATTACCGAATCCGCGCTGATCAGTGCGCCTGCCAGTAGCCTGGAGAACCTGGTACGCCTGCGTATGCTCGGCTGCGGCCTGGCCATGGACGATTTCGGTGCTGGTTACTCTTCGCTGGATCGACTCAGTGAGCTGCCGTTCAACCAGATCAAGCTCGACCGCACGTTCGTGCACAAAATGCAGAGCCAACCCAGAAGTGCCGCGATCATCAGCTGTTCAGTAGCGTTAGCGCGAGCGCTGGATATCTCGCTGGTACTCGAAGGCGTAGAGACCGTCGAGCAACAGGAGAGGCTCATCGAGTTGGGCGGCAACCTTGCGCAGGGTTATCTATTTGCCCGGCCTATGCCGGAAAACCACTTTTTCGACTTCTGCCTGCAGCAGACGGCCGCAAAGGGTGGGGCAAGTACGAATGATTGAATGCCGGCAACGGCTTTGAACTATTATTGCGCCAGCCATGAGGGCTATCCAGCATCGCGCTGTGTTGCTGGATGAACAGCCTTCACATAACAGGTTCCCGTACCCCAGGCACTTTCGGTCTCTGATCTCGCATGTATTTACGTTCTTTCTGCCTGTCCATCTGCCTGCTGCTGACCAGCACCCAGACAGTAGCTGCATCGTTACCTCTGGCCCCGCAGGTGCTGTCCAGCCAGTTGCGTGTCGATCGCCACGACATCGCAATTTCTACCGAAGACTGGCATTGGCTGCGGCACAAGGCCGAGCTCAGGGTTGGCGTGTCGCCCAATGAGTCAGCGCCGTTTTCCGTCAATGCCGAAGACAACCAATACGAGGGCATCAGCGCCGATGCAACCGCCTTGGTTGCGCAGTTACTGGGTTTACAAGTAAAGATCATTCCATTTGGCAACGAAAACGATGCCGGGAGGGCCTTGCAAGAGGGGCGTGTGGACGTCATCAGCCGTCACGGTAGCCTCGCGCCGCGCGAGGATCTGCTGCTCAGCAAGCCCTACGCCCGGGACCGGTTGGCGCTGTTCAAGCGCAGTACTGAACCCCGGCATTCATCCGTGGACCTTGCAGGTTTGCGCGTAGCGATCACCACTGAACACAGTACCGAGTTGAAACAACGCTACCCCAGGGCCGACCTACGGGTGTATGCCGACCATGACAAGGCGATTGCCGCAGCCGCCTTCGGCCAAGCCGACGTTTATCTGGACGACCTCTACAGCGCCTACTACCGCATCAATCGTGCGTTCTATGGCTACTTGCGCTTTGAGCGTTTCAGTGACCTGGCAGTAGGCGGCTACAGTTTTGCTTTGCGCACGGACAACACACGCCTGCAGCGCCTCATCAATGTCGCCATCGAGGCAATCGGCGATGATCAGTTGCGTAACCTGGCCAAGCGCTGGGTCGGCAACAGCTTCATTCCCAGTGAAGAACCCGTAGACCTCACCGTAGAGCAGTTGCGCTGGATCCAGCGCAACCCGGTAGCGCGCCTGGTGATCAATGACGACATGGCACCGGGTGCCTACTTCGACTCGAACGGTGTTTTTTCCGGTGGGGTCGCTGACCTGCTCGAAGTGATAACCCTCAGTACCGGCCTGCATTTCGAGATCGTTCTGCGTAGCGGCGGCTACCCGCAAATGATCGAAACGCTGCATAAGAACGAGGCTGATCTGGCCTTGATGACCGCCAGCCCCGAGCGCGAAGCGTACCTGCGTTTTTCCAGGCCAGTGATCGATAGCCCCTTTGTGTTGCTCAGCAGCCGGGAGCAGCAAGGCAAGCTGGAGAGTCTGATCGACAAGCGGGTGGCGATTCCGTCCGGACATGTGGCAATACAACAGCTACGCAAGCGCTACCCCGAAGCAACGGTGATCGAAGCCGGCACCACGCTGGATACGATGAACATGCTCTACAAGGGCGACGCCGATGCCGCCATGGTGGCGTTGCCGGCAGCGCGTTATTACATTGAACGCTTGTTTCGCGACAAACTGGTGATCAACCGGGTGCTTGACGTCGGGCCGTCTACGACGAACTTTGCGATGCGTCGCAGCGATGTTGAACTGCAATCGATCATCAATAAAGTCATGCAAAGCATTGCTCCGGATGAGCTCAATGCGATTTCCAACCGCTGGCGCTCGCCCCCGGGAATGAGCGGCCAGACCTGGATAAATTACCAGCGGGTGATCGTTGAAGTTGTCGCCGGTGCCGCGTTGTTGCTGCTGCTGTCGCTGGTCTGGGTGGTCTACCTGCGTCGGCAGATCAAGGCGCGGCTCAAGGCCGAACGCATGCTCAACGATCAACTGCAGTTTGTCGAAACACTCACCGACTGCATGCCGCCGCCGCTGTATGTGCGTGATCTCAAGGGACGCATGCTGTCGTGCAACCGCAGCTACCTGAAAAGCGTCGGCCTGAGCGCCGAGCAGGTGCTGAACAAAACGGTGCGCCAGTTACCCAAGGAGAATTTCGAGAGCCTGCCGGACTTTCATCGCAACTACCTGCAGGCCATGCGCGACGGCCAGACCATCGAGTCGGTGCATGCCATCCAGTTGCAAGGCCGGGAAGTGTGGATCAACCACTGGGTGCAGCCATTCCAGGATTCGCAAGGCGTCACCAAGGGCGTCATCTGCGGTTGGCTGGATATCACCGAGCACCGCCAGTTGATTGAACAGCTACAGGAAGCGAAGAACCTGGCCGACGACGCCAGCCGTGCCAAGACCAGCTTCCTGGCGACCATGAGTCATGAAATTCGCACGCCTATGAATGCCGTCATCGGCATCCTTGAACTTGCACTCAAGCGTGCCGATAGCAAACCGATCGACCGCGCCAGCATTGAAATCGCCCATACCTCGGCAAAAAGCCTGCTGGAGCTGATCGGCGACATCCTCGACATCGCGCGTATCGAGTCCGGACGCCTGAGCCTGTCGCCCAAGCGCGCCAACTTGCGCGAACTGGTCGAGTCGGTGGCCAGGGTGTTCGAAGGGCTGGCCCGGCAGAAGCGCCTGAATCTGATCCTCGATATCGACTCAAGCATCAACTGTGATGTGTTGGTCGATGCCCTGCGTTTCAAGCAGATCCTCTCCAATCTGCTCAGTAACGCGATCAAGTTCACTGAAGAGGGTTCGATCAAGATCAGTATTTCCGGGCTCCTCATCGATGCCAGCCTGCTCAATGTCAACCTCAGTGTCGAAGACACTGGCGTTGGCATCAGTCCTGGCGATCAACAGCGCTTGTTCCGGCCGTTCGTCCAGGCACAGCGCAATGTGCAGCAAACCGAAGGTACCGGCCTGGGTCTGGTGATCTGCCGCTCCCTGTGCGAAATGATGGGGGGCAGGGTGACCCTGACCAGTACCCTGGGGCATGGCACCCGGATAGATGTTGAAATGCGCCTGCAAGTGCTTGAACACATCGAAGTGCACCAGGTGCCTGCGTTGATCCAGGCGCGGCCGAGGTACCAATTGCAAGTGCTCGTGGTGGATGATCACCGGATCAATCGCCAGGTGTTGCGTGAGCAACTGAGCTTTCTCGGCCATGAAGTCTGCGAAGCGGAAAATGGCCAGATGGCGTTCGAGCGCTGGAGCGAGCAACCCTTCGATATCGTTATCACCGACTGCCACATGCCGGTGATGAATGGCGCCGACTTCACCCGGGCGGTCCGTAGCAGCGAACAGGAACGGGGGCTGGAAGCGACGGTGATCATCGGCCTGACCGCCGATGCGCAACCTGAAGAGATCGACCTGTGTCTGCAGGCCGGCATGAACGATTGCCTGATCAAGCCGCTCGGCCTGGATGAACTGGACGCCCGTCTGCTGGCGCTTCAGCCAGGGTACGAGTCGGACACTTGCGAACTTGTCCATTTACCGAAAGAGCCGTTGCTGCTGGCGCCTGAAACGCTGCGCCTGGTCGATCTTGGCCCGCTGGAGTTGCTGATCAGCAGTGAACCGGTGAAGTTTCGCCAGATCCTCAACGAGCTGATCAACAACAACCGCAAAGATTGCCAGGCGTTGAAGGCCTTGCTGCAACAGGGCGATACCGAAAAACTCAGCCAGCTGGCGCATCGAATCAAAGGCGCGGCGAAAGTGGTCAAGGGCGAGCAACTGGTTGAACGCTGCCGACAACTGGAGAGCGCTTGCCTCGACCCTCAGGTTTCGTTTGTGCAACTCGAGAACGCTGTGTTCCAGGTTGAAGCAGCCATTGGCGCGCTGGAAGACGCATTGCAAAACCTCTAACGGAGCCACCCTGTAGGAGCGGGCCTTGTCCCGCGATCGGGCGCGTAGCGGCCGCAAATACCGAGTTCGCGATACTCCTGAGACACCGCATTGCACGGGTTTACTGCCGCTTTGCGGCAGATCGCGGGGCAAGGCCCGCTCCTACAGGTTTTCTACTTCAGCGGCTGGGCACATCGCCGACAACCGTGGTGCGGTACATCTCGCGGCGCATGCCGTGGTAGTCGGCGATCGGCAGGTGCCAGGTGCAGCGGGCCAAGGTTCCCTGGCGCCAGCGCATGCGGCAGGTGAAGGCGGGTGCGGTGGCCAGGTTGAACAGGTAGTCGAGCAGCGGCTTGGCTTCTTCGGTGCGCAAGCCCTGGATACCTGTGGTGTAGGCGGGGTTGATGAACAGCACCTTCTTGCCGGTCTCCGGATGGCGGGTTACCAGTGGGTGGCTGCGCAGGTCCTGTGAGGTATCACTGCCATAGTGGATCGCCATGTTTTCCAGCAGGGCGTTGTGGTTGGCGCCAACTCCGTAGGCCCGCTCAGGACTGTGCAGCGCATCGAGGTTGTCCAGCAGCGCCTGCATGCCCGGTGACAGCCATTCATAGGCCAGCGCCAGGTTGGCGTAGCAGGTATCGCCACCGTAAGGCGGGATGTCGTGGCCGTAGAGCAGGGTGAAGGCCGGCGGGCGTTCCTGGAAAGTCCAGTCGCTGTGCCAGGCACCGCCGAACACGAAGGGCGCCTTCTCGTCGGCTTCCTTGATCACGTGCACCACGTGTGGATGGTCCGCCATGGTGGTCACGTAGGGCTCGCGGCCGAATTCGCCGAACTGCAGGGTGACCCGCTCGAGGTCCGCGATACTCAGGTTCTGCTCACGGATAAACAGCACCTTGTGCGCAAGCAGCGCCTGGCGCAACTCGGCGAAGCCGGCGGCGTCCAGGCGGTTCAGGTCGAGATCCTCGACGTCGGCGCCGAGGGCCCCGGTGCTGGGCGTGACGCGAATGTGGCGGTAGTCGGCTGCGCGGTTGTGGCTGGGATGGCAGTAGATGAATTCGCTCATGGCGGAGACTCGTGTGGGGCAGGTTGTGGCGCTACTTGATGCATTGCACGATGGTTGATCCTACAGGTGCTCGCGGGGCAAGCCCGCTCCTACCGGGACGGTTTCATGTCCGCGGCTCACCCACCAGCCGAAGCCCGCTGCGGTGAAGAACATGATCAAACTGTAAATCGCCGCCGGAATCGCCATGGTCGAGTTGTTCAGCAAGCTCGGCGCAAGTGCCAGGGCAATGGCCAGGGTGCCGTTGTGGATGCCGATCTCCATGCCGATGGCAATCGCCTGGCGTTTGGGGATCTGCAGCAAGCGCGGCAGCCAGTAGCCGATGCCCAGGCTCAGCAGGTTGAACAACAGTGCCGCACCACCCACCACCGGGGCATAGTCAACGACCGTCTGCCAGTCCTTGACCATCGCCAGGACGATGGTGAACACCAGAAACAGCGCGGCAATGATCTTCATCGGCCGCTCCATGCGCGCGGCAAACCCCGGCGCCAAGCGGCGGATCAGCATGCCAATGGCTACCGGTACCAGGACAATGGCGAACACCTGCAGCACCTTGGCAAATTGCAGGGGAATAGCCTGGTCGGCGGTCATGAAGTAGGCCAGTGACAGGTTTACCAGCAGCGGCATGGTCAGGATCGCAATCAGCGAGTTGACCGCAGTCAGGGTCACGTTCAAGGCCACATCACCATGGGCCAGGTGGCTGAACAGGTTGGCCGTGGTACCGCCGGGGGAGGCCGCCAGCAGCATCAGGCCCACTGCCAACGCGGGAGCCAGGCCGAAACCTTTGGCGATCAGAAAGCAGATAAAAGGCAGGAGCAGTATCTGGCAGGCCAGGCCGATGAGTACCGGTTTGGGGAATTTCACCACGCGGGCGAAATCGGCGAGGGTCAGGGTCAGGCCCAGTCCCAGCATGATGAAGCCCAGGGCAATCGGCAGAAAAGCACTGAGCAGTGGCGATGCAGTCATGTCGGAGGCTCGCAAAAAAGGGATGAACGGCAGTGTAGGCGAGGATTCTGAGCCGTGTAGTCCGCTCCCCGCTGATCCTTGTGGACCCAGGCGCCAGGCAGTAGCATTCACGCTTTACCTAAGGATCCGATCACCAATGCAATTCCAGCCAGGCGTTCTCGCCGCCCCGATTCCAGCACAAGCCCGTCACCTGTTCTTCACCTTGCACACGTCGGCCGCGCTGCCAGGTGTGCTTGACGTATTGCAACAGCAGGTCGATGGCAGCCGCGTGGTGGCCGGGTTCGGTGCGCCGCTGGTGCAAGCGCTGGGTCGTAGCATCGAGGGCTTGCGTGCGTTTCCGCAGCTGACGGCTGCGGTGGACAACCCGTGCACCCAGCACGACGTGTGGCTGTGGTTGCGTGGCGACGACCGCGGCGACCTGTGGTTGCTCAGCCAGGCCCTGGAAAAACTGCTGGCACCGGCCTTTAGCCTGGTTGAAGCCACCGATGCCTTCCGTCACAAAACCGGCTTCGACCTGACCGGTTATGAAGACGGCACGGAAAACCCGGTGGAAGACGCCGCAGTCGACGCCGCTATCCTGGCCACTGACGTCCCTGGCCTGAGCGGTTCGAGCTTTGCCGCCTTCCAGCTGTGGCGCCACGACCTGGACTGCTTCAAGGCGCTGCCGCAGGAAGAGCAGGACGACATAATCGGTCGCCGCAAGGCCGACAACGAAGAACTGGATGACGCGCCGGAGTCGGCTCACGTCAAACGCACGGCCCAGGAAAGTTATGAGCCCGAGGCGTTTATCGTGCGTCGTTCGATGCCGTGGGCCGATGAGCGCGGTGCGGGCCTGGCGTTTCTGGCCTTCGGTCACTCGTTCGATGGCTTTGAAGTGCAACTGCGGCGCATGAGCGGCCTGGAAGACGGTGTGGTAGACGCTTTGTACCGGTTTAGCCGGCCGCTTACCGGTGGTTACTACTGGTGCCCACCGCTCAGCGCCCAAGGGCTCGACTTGAGCGCGTTGCTGGGCTAACTCAATCGCGGGGCAAGCCCGCTCCCACAGACAACCACTGTGGGAGCGGCGGTGCGACGACTCGACTTGCCCCGCGATATAAAGTTAATTGTTAAAAAAAATTACGGACTCTTTACGAAGGCTCGTTACGCATAAAGGGATACTGGCAGCGTTATCAGACCCTCCGTTCCGAGATGTCCTATCGTGAGCCAAGCCGCATCCTCCGCAACCGCCCATTCCCCCGTAAAGAACTCATCAATCAGCCTGCTCATCGCCGCCGTCGGCGTGGTTTATGGCGACATCGGCACCAGCCCGCTATACACCCTCAAAGAAGTCTTCGCCGGCCATTACGGCGTGCAAGCCAACCATGACGGCGTGCTGGGCATTCTGTCGCTGGTGTTCTGGTCGCTGATCTGGGTGGTGACGATCAAATACGTACTGTTCGTGCTGCGTGCCGACAACCAGGGCGAGGGCGGCATCATGGCGCTGACCGCTTTGGCTCGGCGCGCGGCGGCACCCTATCCGCGTTTAAGCCGGGTGCTGGTGTTGCTCGGTTTGTTTGGCGCGGCGCTGTTCTACGGCGACAGCATGATCACCCCGGCAATTTCGGTGCTGTCGGCAGTGGAGGGCCTGCAACTGGCGTTTGATGGCATCGGGCATTGGGTAGTGCCGATCGCCGTAGTGGTGCTGGTAGCCCTGTTCCTGATCCAGAAACACGGGACCGCACGTATCGGTATCCTGTTCGGGCCGGTCATGGTCCTGTGGTTCAGCGTGCTGGGTGCACTGGGTGTCTACGGCATCGTCCAGCGCCCGGAAGTGCTGCTGGCTATGAATCCAGCCTGGGCGGTGCAGTTCTTTGTGGTGCACCCGGGTATCGGTGTGGCGATTCTCGGCGCCGTGGTGCTGGCCCTGACCGGTGCCGAAGCGCTGTATGCCGACATGGGCCACTTTGGCCGCAAGCCGATTGCCCGCGCCTGGATTCTGCTGGTGTTGCCAGGCCTGGTGCTGAACTACTTCGGCCAAGGCGCACTGATCCTTGGCAACCCCGAGGCGGTGCGTAACCCGTTTTATTTGCTGGCCCCGAACTGGGCGTTGCTGCCGATGGTCGGGCTGGCCACGCTGGCGACCATCATTGCCTCCCAGGCAGTGATTTCCGGCGCCTTCTCGCTGACCCGCCAGGCCATCCAGCTCGGCTATGTGCCACGCATGTTCATCCAGCACACCTCTAGCCAGGAACAAGGGCAGGTCTACATCGGCACGGTGAACTGGGCGTTGATGGTCGGTGTGGTGCTGCTGGTGATCGGCTTCGAATCCTCCGGTGCCCTGGCGGCGGCTTACGGGGTGGCGGTGACGGGCACCATGTTGATCACTACCTTGCTCTCGGCGGCAGTGGTGCTGCTGTTGTGGAAGACCCCACGCTGGCTGGCAGTGCCGCTGTTGCTGGGTTTCCTGCTGGTCGACAGCCTGTACTTTGCCGCCAACGCGCCGAAGATCTTCCAGGGCGGGGCGTTCCCGGTGATCGCCGGTATCGCGCTGTTCATCCTCATGACCACCTGGAAGCGCGGGCGCAAGATCATTGTCGAGCGCCTGGATGAATCGGCCTTGCCACTGCCGTTGTTCATCAGCAGCATCCGCTCGCAGCCGCCGCACCGGGTGCAGGGCACAGCGGTGTTCCTCACTGCCCGGGCCGACGCCGTGCCGCATGCCTTGCTGCACAACCTGCTGCACAATCAGGTGCTGCACGAGCGGGTGGTGCTATTGACGGTGGTGTCCCAGGATCGTCCGCGGGTGCCGGTATCTGAGCGCTTTGAAGTGCAGGACTTTGGTGATGGTTTCTATCGGGTGAATCTCAACTTCGGCTTTATCGAAGAGCCCGATGTGCCGGCTGCATTGCAGCTGTGCCATGTACCGGCGCTGGACTTCAGTCCGATGGGCACGACCTATTTCCTCAGCCGCGAGACGGTGATCCCGACCAAGCGTATCGGCATGGCGCGTTGGCGTGAGGGGCTGTTTGCGTTCTTGCTGAAGAACGCCAACAGCAACCTGAAGTACTTCAACCTGCCGCTCAACCGGGTGATCGAGCTGGGGACACAAGTGGAGATGTGATTTATCGCGGGGCAAGCCCGCTCCCACCGGTCATTAGTACCACTGTGGGAGCGGGCTTGCCCCGCGATTGCTTACACCGCTGTTTGCGCCCCTGCAGCTGCAACCTGTGCATTACTGCGCACCAACCGGTGCATCAGGCTGGCCACCACAAAGCCGATCACCGCCAGCCCCATCATCGCCATGAACACATAGTTGTAACCCTGCTGCCCCGGGAAGTGATCAAGAATGGCGCCGTAGCCCACATAGGCAAACATGCCCGGTGCATAGCCGATCAGGCAGCCGATACCGAAGGCTGAGCCAGTAATGTGCGGAGCGATCCCCACTTCGCCCATAGGCGCCCAGAACACCCCGCGCATCGAGAACACGATAAAGGCGAAGGACAACGTCGCGGCCATCCCTGCATAGATGTAACCCGGGCTCTTGGGCACCATGAGGATGATCACCATCAACGGCAGCAGTGCCAGAAATGCCCATTTCAGGTAACGGCTGGGGCTCTTGAACTGTTTGTCGGCAATGAAACCACCGGCCGGACCGCCAAGAATCTTCAGCATGTACTGGTTGATGATGCCGTAGGCACCGACCAGCGCAACCGGCAAGCCATAGACTTCCTTGAGGTAAGGGATGAAGTAGGTCAGGCCGCAGTAAACGATGTAGACCATGAACACGTTGCAGCTGACCACCCAGATCGCCGGGACCTTGATCGCTTCCAGCAGGTTGGCCAGCGGGTTTTTCTTCGGGCCGATGATCGGTGCGCTGTGGTTGCCCTTGAGCAGGAACCAGGTCAGCACGCCTGCGGCGATGTCGATGACCGAATAGAACACGATGGCGGCTTTCAGACCCGCTTCAGCAGCGCCCATGGCAATGAACACACCGAGCGCCGAGAACGCCACCAGAGTGTCGACCACCCCGCGACCGCCTTCGAGCAGGCCGAACAGGCGCCCCTGTTCCTTGTCATTGCCCAGCCCGCGAATGGCCTTGAGCAGCGCCGGCCAGTAGATGCAGTCGGCACACACCGCCAGCAGGCAAAAGACGATCATCAGGCTGCTGAACGGCGGGAAGGTCGCCAGATACAGGCCCAGCGCGCCGGTGCCAAGCAGGCCGACAGGAATCAGTTTACGGGTGTCGAAGCGGTCGGCAAGCAGGCCGCCGACCACGAACAGGCCGGTGGCAATGATGGCGTTGGCACTGAGCAGCAAACCGATCTCGGTATGGGACAAGCCCATGAACGTCTGCATCGGTACGTAGAACGCGTCCTTGAGGTTGGCCAGCTTGTAGATGGTGCCGCCACCGAGGATCAGGATCAGGAATTTGAACCATTTGGCCTTGTCTTGCGCAGTCATTGTTATTCTCCAGGCGTAGTGGGGGCAGGGTGTCAGGCGCTGGTGGCCAGGCTCAGTTCGGCCAGGGTGCGCAGTTCGGCGAGCAGGCCTTTGACATAGCTGACCTGGTTGTTCGCCCAGCGCTGTTCGCCGGCCAGCATCTGTTCGAGGGTGAAACCTGCAGGCAGCGGTGTGTCGCTCATTTCGCGGTAGGCGATGAAGGGATCGGCAGGCTCGTTGGTTTGCCGGAACGCCGGGGCGATGTAGTGGTTTTCCTGCTCAAGGATGAAGGCGATCACCTGCGGGTGCTGTTCGCCGAGCATCAACAGTTCGTACACCATGCGCGGGCTGGGCAGGTCGTCTTCGGCGCTACCCTGAAGCACACCGTAATGGCCAAAGCCCAGTGCTTCCGGGACGACCCGCACGCCTTTGAGGTGTACCTGGCGAATGTGCGGGGCCAGGTTTGCCAAGGCCTCCAGCGGTTGCTCGCAAGCGTTGATCATGTTGCCGAAGTCGAACAGCGCATGCAGACGCGGATGATTGGCCTGCTTGAGCAACCGGGCGATTTCATCGCTCTTGAGCTCTTCATGCTGCTCGAAGTCGAAGTTCAGGTTGTGCAGGTCAGCTTGCTGGCCGAGGTAGTGCAGGTCGCCGGCGATGGTGTCCATGACCTGCGACAGCGTGCCTTCGTAGCGCGAGTATACGCGGATGTTGCGGGTGCCGATGGCATTGGCCACGGCGATCACCGCATCAACGTCCGGCTTTAGTGTGCTGCTGATTTCAAGGTGTACTTCAAGTTCGAGCTGGCGGGCCTTGTCGGCGAAGGCGCGCAATTGCCCCGCATTCATCTGCGAGAGGCTGTTGTGCTCGCCGTCGAGCATGTGCAGGCTCAAACCCTTGAGCTCATGGCGATAGGCAAAGTCGAGCAGGTCGAAGGGCGTCAGGCGCCCGTGGGTGAGGTTGGTCAGTAACGGATAGGCATGGGCAAACAAACGCACCTGATCAATGCGTTCGATCAGGCGGGTGGCCAGTTCGCGGGTCAACAGCACCGGCGCTGCAGCGCCTTTAGTCTTGTTATCGAGCAACCGGGTGAAGCGTTCTTGGATAGCATTCATTCGAGTCGTTCCTGGTGCGGGCACCGGTTCTACCGGCGCGTTCTTTATCGCGCCGCTGGGGAACGCTCGATAGATCCATTACGAAGCAAATGATAAGGCCACTGGCCGACGGCTATACTGGCTGCCCCATGGCCTTGAGCGCCTGCACCAGGGCCTCGACCTTGGTTTCGGCCTGCTCCTGTGCGGTGCCGGCAAAACCAATCAACAGGGCAGGGGGCAGGTAGCGCTGCAGGCAGTAGTCACTCAAGGCGTAGGTGTGGACGCCGTGCTGGGCCAGTTGGCGGGCGATTTCCTGGTCGTCCAGGTGCTGCGGCAGCCAGGCAATCAGGTGCATGCCGGCTTCAACCGGTGCAATCGTGAAGAAGTGCCCAAGCCTGCGTTCAAGTACTTCCAGCAGGCACAGCTGACGGGCCTGGTAAAGCGCACGCATGCGCCGGATATGCCCGATGAAATGACCTTCCGCCATGAAGTCCGCAGTGACTGCCTGCAGCAGGGTGGGCGGACTGCGGTCCATCACCGCGCGAATGGTGCAGAACGGCTCGACCAAGGCCTGCGGCAGAATCACATAGCCCAGACGCAGCGACGGGAACAGCACTTTGCTGAAGGTGCCGACGTAGATCACCCGATCGCTCTGGTCCATGGCATACAGCGCCGGTAATTGCCGCCCGCTGTAGCGCAGTTCGCTGTCGCAGTCGTCTTCGATGACCCAGCGCTGGTTGGCCGCGGCCCATTCGATCAGCTCCAGGCGTCGGCCGTGGCTCAGGGTCACGCCCAGCGGGTGCTGACGCGAGGGGGTGGTGAACACCAGGCGGGCGTCGGGGCTGTCGGCGATGCCTTGCTGGACATCGATGCCCTGGTCGTCGATACGTACCGGCACGACCTGGCAGCCGTGGGCCTGGAAGGCGATGCGTGCGGCGATATGGCCGGGATCTTCCATCCATACCGGATCGTCGGGGTTAAGCAGCAGCATGGCCAGCAGGTTGAAGGCTTGCTGGGCGCCGGAAACGATCACCACCTGGTCGGCACTGCAGTCGATGCCGCGGGCATCGAACACATAGTCGGCGATGGCCCGACGCAGATCCTCCAGGCCCTGCAACTCGCCATAGCCGAGCATCGCCTTGCTCGGTTTTTGCACATGTCGGCTGATCAGACGCTTCCAGACAAGCTGGGGAAAGGCTTCGAATGCGCCATGGCTGGGCAGAAAGGAGGTTGGCGTATCGGGGCTGTAGTGCGAGTAGGACACACCGCGAAAATGATGACTGCGCAACGACAGCATCGATTGGCTGAGGTCAGACAGCCGCGGCGCTGCAGCTGTTGGCGGCGTGCTGCCCTGGCCTGAGCGCTCCCACTCGTCACCGACATAGGTCCCGGCACCGGTGCGCGACACCAGAAAGCCTTCGGCGATCAGTTGATCGAAGGCATTGAGCAGGGTGATGCGCGAGAGATTCAGCTCCTGGCTCAAGGTGCGCGTCGACGGCAGGCGGATGCCGCCTTGCAGGCGCCCGGTGAGGATCTGTTTGCGGATCTGCAGGTAGAGCTGGCGGTAAAGCGGGGTGGCACTGTCGCGATCCAGCTCAATACCCGATAGCAGCAAACCGGAGGGGGACTTCATTGGGTGCTCGTTGGCAGGTGAAAAAGGCCTGGTAATCGTACGAGAAACCCTTGCTGGCAGCCAGCGGCGCACGCTGTGTCATCAAATGAAAACACCTTGTCGCTGGATGCGAAGCACCCTGCAGGCGTTGCGCATAGAGTCCAATCAACAAAAACAGACGCAACGCGTCCGAATGGATGATTGGAGTGACAAGCATGGCCAAAGTCGTACGCTTCTATGAAACCGGTGGTCCCGAAGTATTGCGCTATGAAGACGTCGAAGTCGGCGAGCCTGGTCCGGGGCAAGTCCGCCTGCGCCAGGTTGCAGTCGGCCTGAACTACGCCGACACCTATTTCCGTAACGGTACCTACCCGATTCCGATGCCCAACGGCATGGGCGTGGAAGCGGCCGGTGTGGTCCAGGCGGTAGGCGAGGGGGTGACCAACGTGGCGGTCGGCGACCGCGTGACCTACACCGGTTTTCTCAACACGCTCGGCGCTTATTGCACCGACCGTCTGATCGGTGCCGCGGCGCTGGTCAAGCTGCCGGAAACCATCGCCTTTGAAACCGCAGCGGCAATGACCATGCGCGGCCTGACCTCGGCCTACCTGATGCGCCGCCTGTATGACTTCAAAGCAGGTGACACGATTTTGCTGCACGCCGCTGCCGGTGGTGTCGGCCTGATCGTTTCGCAGTGGGCGCGCCTGCTTGGCGTCAACGTGATCGGCACCGTGTCCACCGAAGCCAAAGCCGAAGTGGCCAAGGCCCATGGCTGCACCCACACGATCAACTACAGCCATGAAGATGTCGCCAAACGCGTACGCGAGCTGACCGACGGTGTAGGCGTCAACGTGGTGTTCGACAGCGTTGGCAAAAGCACCTTCATGGCCTCGCTTGACTCGCTCAAGCGCCGTGGTCTGATGGTTTGCGTCGGCACTGCGTCCGGCACCATCCCGCCGTTCGATCCGCAGATCCTGGCGATGAAAGGCTCGCTGCACCTGACTCGCCCGGCGCTGGCTGACTATATCGCCGACCCGGCGGAGAAGGCCGACCTTGCCGGTGAGCTGTTCGATCACGTCAGCAGCGGCCGCATCAAGATTGAAATCAACCAGCACTACGCCCTGCAGGATGCAGTCCAGGCGCACCGAGACCTGGAAGCACGCAAAACCACCGGTTCTTCGATCTTCGTCATCTGAAGAGGGCTGTAGCATGCACATCGAACAATTGACCTGCGCCATCGGCGCTGAGGTGTCCGGGGTTAACCTGGCGGATGCGGTTCACGATGACGACCTGTTCGACCAGCTCCGTGCGCAATTGCTCAAGCACCGGGTGCTGTTTTTGCGCGACCAGAACATCAGCCGCGCCGAGCACGTGGCCTTTGCCCGGCGCTTCGGCGAGCTGGAAGACCACCCGGTAGCCGGCAGCGACCCGGACCACCCGGGCCTGGTGCAGATCTACAAGCGCCCGGACCAACCTGCCGACCGTTACGAGAACGCCTGGCACACCGATGCCACCTGGCGCGAAGCGCCGCCCATGGGCTGTGTGCTGCGTTGCGTGGAGTGCCCGCCGGTGGGTGGCGATACCATGTGGGCAAACATGGTGCTGGCCTACCAGAACCTGCCGGATGAGGTGAAGCAGAAGATCGAAGGCCTGCGCGCCCGGCACAGCATCGAAGCCAGCTTTGGTGCGGCGATGCCGATGGAAAAACGCCTGGCGCTCAAAGCCCAGTTCCCCGACGCCGAACACCCGGTGGTGCGCACCCACCCGGAAACCGGGGAGCAGGTGCTGTTCGTCAACGCCTTCACCACCCATTTCACCAACTACCACACCCCGCAGCGGGTACGTTTTGGCCAGGACGCCAACCCGGGTGCAGGCGATCTGCTGCGCTACCTGATCAGCCAGGCGTACCTGCCCGAATACCAGGTGCGCTGGCGCTGGAAGCCCAACAGCATCGCGATCTGGGATAACCGCAGCACCCAACACTACGCGGTCATGGACTACCCGGCCTGCCATCGCAAGATGGAACGCGCCGGGATCAAGGGCGACCGAACCTTCTAAGCATTAGCCATCCGCTACCTGGCGGAGCAAGACAATAACAAGACCGAGGACCATAGAATGCAATTCTTCGATGATTCGTTGCACCCGGAAAACATGGAAAAGGTGGTAATCACCGTTGCCCCTTACGGCCCGGAATGGATGCCTGAGGACTT
Source organism: Pseudomonas alkylphenolica (assembly GCF_000746525.1). NCBI lineage: Bacteria > Pseudomonadati > Pseudomonadota > Gammaproteobacteria > Pseudomonadales > Pseudomonadaceae > Pseudomonas > Pseudomonas alkylphenolica. The sequence continues at coordinate 2,919,374 of NZ_CP009048.1, read as the reverse complement.
TCCCGAAGACATTCCGCTGACCATGGACGAACAAGTCCAGAAGGCCGTTGACTGCTATGAAGCGGGCGCCACTGTGCTTCACCTGCATGTACGCGAACTCGATGGCAAAGGCTCCAAGCGCCTGTCCAAGTTCAATGAACTGATTGCCGGTGTGCGCGAAGCGGTACCGGAAATGATCATCCAGGTGGGCGGCTCGATTTCCTTCGCCCCTGAAAGCGACGGCGAAGCGGCCAAATGGCTGTCTGATGACACCCGCCACATGCTCGCTGAGCTCACGCCAAAGCCTGACCAGGTCACCGTGGCGATCAACACCACGCAAATGAACATCATGGAGCTGCTGTATCCGGAGTACCTGGAAGGCACCTCCCTGGCCAACCCGGCGATTCAGGCCGCCTACAGCGAAATGACCGTACCGGCCGGCCCGGCCTGGGTCTGCGAACACCTGCGCCGCCTGCAGGCGAGCAACATCCAGCCGCACTTCCAGCTGACCGGCATGCATGCCCTGGAAACCCTCGAGCGCATCGTGCGCCGCGGCGATTACATGGGCCCGCTGAACCTGACCTGGATCGGCATCGGTGGCGGCTTCGACGGCCCTAATCCGTTCAACTTCTTCAACTTCATCCACCGCGCGCCGGATGGCTGCACCTTGACCGCAGAATCGCTGCTCAAGAACGTGCTGCCGTTCAACACCATGGCCCTGGCCATGGGCCTGCACCCACGCTGCGGCAACGAAGACACCATCATCGACCACAGCGGCAAGCGCTTCGGCTCGGTCGAGCAGATCAAGCAGACCGTGCGCGTTGCCCATGAACTGGGCCGTGAAATCGCCAACGGTAAAGAAGCCCGTGCTATTTACCGCATCGGCCAGCAGTACAGCAGCATCGAAGAAACCCTCAAAGCCAACGGCATGGCGCCTAACCGCCTGCCGGGCCAAAAGGGTGTACCGCAGCGCGGCTGACCGGACAGGGTCGGCCTGTGACGGCGGGTCGACCCATCCCAGCCCAAAGCGCTGTCAGTCAGGCTTCTGATAACAACAAGACTTACGCCAGACAACAGAGGAGGCAGCATGGCCGCCTATATCGCCAGCGCCGCAGATGACGGTGCCGACACTTCACGTGGCATTCCACGGCGTTATGCCTGGATTGTCTTCGCCTTGACCTTTGGCCTGCTGATTTCCGACTACATGTCGCGCCAGGTGCTCAACGCGGTATTTCCCCTGCTCAAGAGCGAATGGGCTCTGAGTGACAGCCAGCTCGGCCTGCTCAGCGGTATCGTTGCGCTGATGGTCGGGCTGCTGACTTTTCCCCTGTCTCTGCTGGCCGACCGTTTTGGCCGGGTCAAAAGCCTGGTGCTGATGGCCGTGCTCTGGAGCCTGGCCACCCTGGGGTGCGCCCTGGCGGAAAACTACCAGCAGATGTTTGTTGCCCGCTTTCTGGTGGGTGTTGGCGAAGCGGCCTATGGCAGCGTCGGCATCGCCGTGGTGGTCGCGGTGTTCCCGCGCGACATGCGCGCAACCCTGGCCGGTGCCTTCATGGCCGGTGGCATGTTCGGCTCGGTGCTGGGCATGGCCCTGGGCGGGGTCATGGCCCAGCATCTGGGCTGGCGCTGGGCATTTGCCGGCATGGCGTTTTTCGGCCTGATGCTGGCGTTGTTGTACCCACTGCTGGTCAAGGAGGCGAAGATCTCGCCGCCACGCTCGACGGTACCCTGCAAGGTAAGCCGTCCGTTGCGCACCTTGTATAGCAGCCGTTCGGTGATTGCCGCTTATGTTGCCAGTGGCCTGCAACTGTTTGTAGGTGGCACGGTAATCGTGTGGATGCCCAGCTACCTGAACCGCTACTACGCCATGGGCACCGACAAGGCCGGGGTAGTCGCCGCGATCATCGTGCTGTGCAGCGGAATCGGCACGATTCTCTGCGCGATGCTCTGCGACCGCCTGGGCCGCCAGCGTCCGGACCGCAAAATCAGCCTGGCGATCGGTTATTGCCTGGGCAGTTGTCTGTTGCTGTCGGTGGCCTTTGCGCTGCCCTCGGGCACTGGGCAATTGGTGTTGATCTGCCTGGGGATGATGATTGCCGTCGGCACCAACGGGCCGTCCAGCGCCATGGTCGCCAACCTGACCCACTATTCGGTGCATGGCACCGCTTTTGCCACCCTGACCCTGTCCAACAACCTGTTGGGCCTGGCCACCGGGCCGCTGATTACCGGTCGGGTGTCCGATCTGATAGGCCTGCATGCCGCGTTCCAGTTGGTGCCGCTGATCAGCATCGGCGCCGCTGCGGTGTTTTTTATTGCCAAGCGCCACTACCACAGCGACATGGCTCGCCTGGAGGGGAAGGTGCAACCAGCACCTGACGCGGGGCAGATCCAAGAGGTAAAACCGTGAAACAAACGTTATCCATCGATGTGTTCTTCGACTTCATCTGCCCCTGGTGCCTGATTGGCCAGCGTCATTTGCAGCGTGCGCTTGAGCAGTTGCGCCTTGAACAGCCTGAAGTTGAGGTCGACCTGCGTTGGCGGGGAGTGCAACTGCTGCCGGATATGGCCAGGACTGGCCAGCCGTTCGAAGTCTTCTACCGCAAGCGCCTGGGCAGCGAAGAGGCGGTGCGTCAGCGTCAGGCTCAGGTACGCGCGGTCGCTGAAGCTGCGGGCGTAAACATCGATTTCTCCCGTATCAGCCGCATGCCCAATACCGCCGATGCCCACCGCCTACTGCAACGTGCGGTGGCCTTGGGCGAACCGGAGCGTGTCGAGGCGTTGTTGGCAGAACTGTTTGCGGCTTACTTCCAGCAGGGCAAGGACCTGGGCGATCCGGTCACCTTGCTGCAGATCGCTCAGGACTGCGGCTTGAGTCCGGCGCAGGTCGCCGATTGCCTGCGCGGTGACGCCAGCCCGTTTATCGGTGCAGACGACTACACAGGCGAGGGTGTGCCTTGTTTTCGCTTCAACCGGCAGTTGGTGGTGAGCGGTGCTCAACCCGCCGAAGTGCTGCTCGGCTGCATGCGTGAAGCGCTGGGCCAGGCGGCATTGGCATGAGTTACCGATACCCCGTACCGCTGGCCAAGGTGCCGGCGCGCGGCAGCCGTGTGCTGCTGAATTTTGATAACAAGAGCCTGGCGCTGTTCAACGTCGCCGATGTGTTTTATGCCATCGACGACAGCTGCCCGCACCAGGGTGCGTCTTTGTGTGGCGGGCGCCTGGATGGACGGGTGATCCAGTGTTGCGCGCATGGCCTGCGTTTCGATCTGGCCAGTGGTTATCTGCTCAATTCCACCCAGCTCAAGGTTGCCAGTTACCCGGTCGAGTGGCAGGGCGAGCAGCTGTTTATCGTGATCGAGTCCGAGGAGTCCGGCCAATGAGCACCATGGCAATTGCCGCCGTTAACAACCGGGTGCGAGCACTTGCACCAGGTTTCGTCGTGAGCCTGATCGCGGCGGGTGCGGCGAGTTTTCTCAGCGAGCATTACGATGCGCCGGTGATGTTGTTTGCCCTGTTGCTGGGCATGGCGTTGAACTTTCTCTCTGCTGACGGCAGCTGCAAGGCCGGGATCGAATTTACCGCGCGCACGGTGCTGCGCATCGGTGTGGCGCTGCTGGGCATGCGTATTACCCTGGAGCAGATCGCCAGCCTTGGCTGGAAGCCAGTGGCGCTGGTGGTCATTATTGTGGTGGTGACCATTGGTGTGTCGATGGTGGTTGCCAAGGCCATGGGCTTCAATCGGCTGTTCGGTATGCTCACGGGCGGCGCGACGGCGATCTGTGGCGCGTCGGCGGCGTTGGCGCTGGCTGCGGCGCTGCCTGCGCACCGGCAGAAGGAGCATGCGACGCTGTTCACGGTGATCGGGGTGTCGGCGTTGTCGACCCTGGCGATGATTCTTTATCCGATGATTGCTGATTGGTTGCAGTTGTCACCGCCGCAGGCCGGGGTGTTTCTTGGCGCCACTATTCATGATGTGGCGCAGGTGGTGGGGGCGGGGTATAGCATGTCCACCGAGACGGGGGACATTGCCACGGTGGTCAAGCTGATGCGGGTGGCGATGTTGCTGCCGGTGATTGTCTGTGCGGCGATGATTACCCGGCGGGCAGGGGATGATGCCTCCGGGCAGCGGCCGCCGCTGTTGCCGTGGTTTGCGGTGGGGTTTGTGTTGCTGGCCTGTCTGAATAGTACGGGGTGGGTGCCTACTGTGGTCCAGGGCGGGGTTAATGATCTGTCGCGCTGGTGTCTGGTGGTGGCTATCAGTGCTCTGGGGATGAAGACGCAGCTCAAGGAACTGGCCAAGGTCGGGTTCAAGCCCATTGCGTTGATGGTCGGGGAGACGGTGTTTCTGGTGCTGTTGGTGTTGGCGTTGATGCACTGGGGGCTGTAACAGGGTGGGAGCGCCTATCTTTTGTAGGAGCGGATTTACCGGAACGCCGGACCGCCGCGAAGGGTCGCAGCGCGGCCGCAGAAGATGGGACTGCTGCCAGTCCATCGCGGATAAATCCGCTCCTACAGCAGCCTGATCAACCTGGCATCTGTCGCTCTTCCAGCCCATCCAGCAACGCATCAAGCAACGCATCAAGCAGGGCCATGGCCATCTCCACCGAATGCTGGGTGGACCAGGCCAGGCCTCGTCCTACCATGTTGGTGTGGCGGACGGCTTCGATAACGGTGGTACGGGCGCACTTGAGGTAAAACGAAGCATGCACCAGCGCATCTTCAGCACTGACGCCGGCACGTACGCTGAACAGGGGTGGATGTTCCGGGCAACAGAGGACGTCGGTCTCGAGCGTTTCAATGAGGTGCAGGCTGGGAGGGTCGGGGACGGGCTTTTTCATGGTCAACTCCGAGTGTAAAAGGAGCTGCCACGCTTTCGTCGCCAAACTAATGGGTGGCAGCTGTACGCGGGTTGGCGAACCGGAACACTCGGAAACCCGGCAGGGCCGAAACCCTCCCGCGCACAGCCGCCATAACACATGACGACTTACTGGGAACTACACGAGTGCTTGTCCGGGTCGCCAAACCCGATCACTGAACATTCAGTGACCGAGCGAGCCTAGTGTGAAGACCTTCCCCGGGCAAGCTACTGAGGCCGACAGATTGCGTAGGATAGGTCCTAGGACCAGGTGCTGGCTAGTCAGTGGAATCTGATCTGCCCGGTGGGAGTGGGCTTGCCCCACGATGAGGCCCTCGGATTTGCGGGCATATCCATGGGCGGTGGTGGCGCTGAGTCACCTTTCCGCCCTTACGGCGGGTTACTTGGTCGCAGCGCGGCCGCAGAAGATGGGACTGCTTCCAGTCCATCGCGGATAAATCCGCTCCTACAGCAGTCTGATCAACCTGGCATCTGTCGCTCTTCCAGCCCATCCAGCAACGCATCAAGCAACGCATCAAGCAGGGCCATGGCCATCTCCACCGAATGCTGGGTGGACCAGGCCAGGCCTCGTCCTACCATGTTGGTGTGGCGGACGGCTTCGATAACGGTGGTACGGGCGCACTTGAGGTAAAACGAAGCATGCACCAGCGCATCTTCAGCACTGACGCCGGCACGTACGCTGAACAGGGGTGGATGTTCCGGGCAACAGAGGACGTCGGTCTCGAGCGTTTCAATGAGGTGCAGGCTGGGAGGGTCGGGGACGGGCTTTTTCATGGTCAACTCCTAACTTGTGGAGCCGCCACACTTTCGTCGCCAAACAAAATGGGTGGCAGCTGTACGCGGGTTGGCGAACCGGTAAGTTAGGAACCCGGCAGGGCCGAAGCCCTCCCGCGCACAGCCACCATAAAGCGTCATGGTGATGTCTTAACTTGTCCGGGTCGCCAAACCCGATCACTGAATATTCAGTGACCGAGCGAGCCTAGTGTGAAGACCTTCCCCGGGCAAGCTACTGAGGCCGACAGATTGCGTAGGATAGGTCCTAGGACCAGGTGCTGGCTAGTCAGTGAAATCTGATCTGCCCGGTGGGAGCGGGCTTGCCCCGCGATGAGGCCTTTGATTGCCCCGCATTTTCTGAACATATCCATTTGCCAAGGTGACTCAGCGCCACCGCCGCCAATGGATATGACCACAAGTCAGAGGGCCTCATCGCGGGGCAAGCCCGCTCCCACCCTCAACGCTGCTGAACCCCATGCTGCACCCGCCACGCAGCCGGCGGCATCCCAAACTGCGCAATAAACCAGCGGGTAAACGAGCTAGGCATCGAATACCCCAGCATATCCGCAATCCGCCCCAGTGAATAACTGGGATTCTCCAGATAACGAATCACCAGATCCCGCCGCACCCCGTTGATCAAATCACTGAACGTCACCCCACATTCCTCCAGCCGCCGCTGCAAGGTCCGCACGTTCATCCCCTGGGTCTGCGCCACTTGCTCGATAGTGGCCCGCCCCATAGGCAGCAACAAATAAATGGTCTTGCGCATCTCCAGCTCCAGCGACAGCTTGCCCCCGGCCTGCAGCGTATCCAGATAACGCTGGGCCAGGCGCGCCATCGCCTCATTGGCCAGCGGATTGGCCGCATCCAGATCGGCCGCAGGGCAGACAATGCCGTTGAACTCACTGCCAAACACCAGCTTGCAACCAAATATCCGCCGGTGAATGGCAAGGTCAGCCGGAGGATTGTGGGTGAAATTGGCACTGATCGGATGCCAGTGAGCCCCCAATACAGCCGCACACAGACGCCGCATGACCCCGATCGCAAGCTCCGTAGCCTGACGACTGCCGCGCGGCAGGTCGCTGACCACTTCTTCACGAATGATCACCGTTTTGCCCGCGTCTTCGATATGAATCGCCAGCGCATCATTGAGCAAATGCCGGTACTGCACGATCACCAGCAAGGCATCACGCAGCGTGCGCTGGTGACTGAGCAACAGGCTGATCTCGCCAAAGTCCGACAACTGACGCAATTCGGCCATCCGCAGGCCAAAGGTCTCACAACCACTGACCCGCGCCGATTCCTCCAGCAGCGTAATCACGCTTGAAACCGCAAGACGTTGGTTCGGATCATCGAGCAATGCGGCACTCAGGCCGACCTGGGCCAGCAAGGCGTGCGGGTTCAACCCCACGTGGCGCGACACTTCGAGGTAGTTGGTCAAGCTTGCAGCACGGACGAGGGCGGTCATTTTATTGTTTTCCACGCATTTCTCATTAGGCGTCCCGCTTCTGTGGCGGGTCGCTTTTTATAGCCTGAGTGTCATCAAATGAAAAGCCGTTTCCTGCCCCTCTCCCGGAGCGATCTGCCCACTGTTCAAGCGTAGCGGACGGCTGCCCGCATCGGTGTCATCAAATGAGAAGTCACTGACGTTCAATGTAAAGCACCCGGGGGTAGGGGTGATTACTGTGACTCTCAAGCGCTCCCCCAACGTGGTGAGCTGACTGACTTGAGCATAGGTGCTGACGTGGAAAGATTGCATACCGCCGCTACCGTCCTGATCGTCCCCGGCCTGCGTGACCATGTTGCCGAGCATTGGCAGACCCTGCTCCAGGCGCGCCTGGCCAATGTGCGCTCAGTACCGCCCTTGCAGGTCAATGGCCTGGACTGCAACGCCCGGGTCGAAGCGATCCAGCGCGAACTGGAGCAGATCGACGGCGAAGTCGTGCTGGTGGCGCACAGCGCCGGTGTGCTGATGGTCGCCCATTGGGCCGCCCGCTACGACCGGCCGATCAAAGGCGCGTTGCTGGCGGCGCCACCGGACCTGAACGCTCAATGGCCTGCTGCCTACCCAAGCCCGGACACCCTGCGCGCCAATGGCTGGGCGCCGCTGCCGATCACACCGTTGCCGTTCTCGAGCATTGTTGCTGCCAGCAGCAACGATCACCTGGCCAGCCTCGAGGCGGTTACCGCCATGGCCGAAGGCTGGGGCAGCGACCTGGAATTGCTCGGCGCGGTCGGTCACTTGAACCCGGCTGCCGGGTTCGGTCCCTGGCCCCAGGCCGAAACCTTCATTCAAATGCTGGACTGTTAACCCTGCCGTCGCGCACGGACGCTTGACCAACGCCCGCACAAGTCGGGCGGCGATAACAAAAATAACAATTCGTGGAGTCATCGTAATGCCAAAACACCGCATTCAATGCGCTGTGCCGTCGCAGCGCCGTCTGCTGGCCTGTGCCATCAGTTTGCTCGCTTTGCCTGGCGCGCATGCGTTCGAAGTCGATACCGGTAACGAAGACTGGGCCGTGCGCCTGGACAACACCGTCAAGTACAACTACGGCGTACGCACCGAAAGCGCCGACAAGCGCATGCTGGCAACGCCGAACAACAACGACGGCGATTACAACTTCCGCAAGGCCGGTACCAACATCACCAACCGCGTCGACCTGCTGACCGAGCTGGATGTGATCTACCAGGGCAGCATGGGCTTTCGCGTCAGCGCCGCCAGCTGGTATGACAAGGCTTACGAGAACACCGGTTCCAATTCCAACCCGTTCGTCAACGGCAATGGTGACAGTTCCGGCATCGTTCCAAGCCTTAATGGTTTGCCGGGTACCGGCACCCCGCTGGGTAGCCCACACCTGAGCAATTATGCCCAACGCTATTACACCGGCCCGTCTGGCGAAGTGCTCGATGCGTTCGTGTTCATGAGCACCGAAGTCGGCGAAAGCTCGCAACTGAGCGGCAAGCTGGGTCAGCACAACCTGTTCTGGGGCGAAACCCTGCTCAACCCGGTGCACTCGCTCAGCTATGGCCAGTCCGGCCTCGACCTGGCCAAGCTGGCAGCGTCGCCTGGCACTGAGGCCAAGGAACTGTTCGTACCGCGCAACCAGCTGTCCACCT